>JADGGZ010000012.1 GCA_019689675.1 Rhodospirillales bacterium
GGTTCGGCGGCAGCGGCCGGGGCGGGGGGTTTGGGGGCGGGACGACGACGGCGGGATCGCGCGCCCGGGCCGCTTCCGAAGTTTCGCTCGGCAACGTCGCCACCGCCGGGATCGGGTTCGGTGGCGGGGCGAGGGGGGCCGGTTCCGAGGCAGGCGGCTCTTGCGCCAAGACGCCTTGCACCGCCGGGCCGCGGGACTGGCCGCCGCTCGGCGGCTTCAAGACCGCAGGCGCCGCCGGTTCCTCGCGCGCCGCCTTCTCGGCGGAACTGGACGATGGCGCGCGTTCCGCCGGCGGCGTCACCGTTTCACGCGGAGGGGGCGCCTCCGGCCGGGCGGGCCCGGCTTGAAGCTCGAGTGCTCCCGCCGAGACTGCCGGCGGATCCTTGTCGATCGCGACGAAGAGCAGGGCGGCATCGAGCGCCGCCATTACGAGGAGCGCCCGCAGCACGGCACCGCCAAGTCCGACCGGGCGGCGCGAGCGGGGCGCAATGTAGAGCTCGTCGGGCAGGGCTGACGACATTCACGGCCATTAACGGTGCTTGTCGCGGCTTGCTCCCGGGACTTCACAATTCCGTCGCGGCGTGGCGTTCCCGCCCCGCCCATCCCATCTTTATCCCGCGAGGAGGCAATCGGATGGACAAGAAGGCGACCTGGAACACTTGGTACGTGATTGCCGCGATCTTCGGCGTCCTCTTCCTCCAGCAAATCTGGATCGAAGCCTCGCGGGTCGAGGTGATCCCGTACAGCGAGTTCCAGAGGCGGCTTCAGAGGGGCGAGATCGAGGAGATCAGGATCGGCCAGAACCGGATCCAGGGCGTGTTCCGCGGACCCGAGGCCGATGCCGGCAAGCCGTTCGTCACCCAGCGCGTCGACCCCGAGCTCGCCGCCGATCTCGAAAAGTACAACGTCCGATTCGCCGGCGCTCCGGAGAGCACGTTGCTGCGGGACATCCTCTCCTGGGTGCTTCCGGTCGTCGTCTTCTTCGCGCTCTGGATGTTCGTCTTCCGCAAGATCGCGGAGAAGCAGGGATTCGGCGGCGGCTTCATGGCCGTCGGCAAGTCGAAGGCACGCATCTACGTCGAGACCGACACCAAGGTGACGTTCGACGACGTCGCCGGGGTGGACGAGGCGAAGGACGAGCTGCGCGAGATCGTCGAGTTCCTGAAGAACCCGAAGGAGTACGGCCGGCTCGGCGGGCGCATGCCGAAAGGAGTGCTTCTCGTGGGGCCGCCGGGGACCGGCAAGACGCTCCTCGCGCGCGCCGTGGCGGGCGAGGCCGGCGTGCCGTTTTTCTCGATCTCCGGCTCGGAGTTCGTCGAGATGTTCGTCGGCGTCGGCGCGGCGCGGGTGCGCGATCTTTTCCGGCAGGCGAGCGAAAAGGCGCCGGCGATCATCTTCATCGACGAGCTCGACGCGCTCGGCCGCGCGCGTGGAGTCGGAATCTACGGCGGCGGGCACGACGAGAAAGAGCAGACGCTGAACCAGCTTCTCGTCGAGCTCGACGGGTTCGACCCACGCAGCGGGGTCGTGCTTCTCGCCGCGACCAACCGGCCCGAGATTCTCGATCCGGCGCTCCTGCGCGCCGGGCGGTTCGATCGGCAGGTGCTGGTCGACCGCCCCGACAAGAAGGGGCGGGTCGACATACTGAAGGTGCACCTCAAGAAGGCGAAGCTCGCGAGCGACGTCGACCCCGAGCAGATTGCGGCCCTGACGCCGGGATTCACCGGCGCCGACCTTGCCAATCTCGTCAACGAGGCGGCGTTGCTCGCGACGCGGCGCCGCGCCGACGCGGTCACGATGAAGGATTTCGAGAACGCCATCGAGCGGATCGTTGCCGGGCTCGAGAAGCGCAACCGCCTTCTCAATCCGCGCGAGCGCGAAGTCGTGGCGCATCACGAAATGGGTCATGCCCTGGTCGCGCTGTCGCTGCCGGGCACCGACCCCGTGCACAAGGTCTCGATCATCCCGCGCGGCATCGGCGCGCTCGGCTACACGATCCAGCGCCCGACCGAGGACCGCTTCCTCATGACGCGCGAGGAGCTCGAGAACAAGATGGCGGTGCTCCTCGGCGGCAGGGCGGCCGAGCAGATCGTCTACGGCCATGTGTCGACCGGCGCGGCCGACGATCTCGCCAAGGTGACCGACATCGCCCGGGCGATGGTGATGCGCTACGGCATGGATCCGAAGCTGGGGAATATTTCATACGAGAACGAGCGCTCGCCGTTTCTCGGCGAGAACGTGCCGGCGCCGTTCCGGGAAAAGCGCTACAGCGACCAGACCGCGCACGAGATCGACCAGGCGGTGAGGCGCATCGTCGACAGCGCGTTCGAGCGGACGGTCTCGATCCTGACGCGCCGCCGGCAGACGCTCGAGCACGGCGCGCGGATGCTTCTCGAGAAGGAGACTCTCAACGAGGACGATTTGAAAGCGCTCGCCGCGGAGGCGCAGGCGATCGCGGCGGAGTAGCCGGAAGCCGCGGATTTGTTGCCCCGGTCAGCGCCGCTCGACGAGGCTGCAGACGAGGCGAAGCTGCCGCCGTAGCGTGTAGACCTGATCGAGCAGCGAAAGGACGAGCGGCATCGCTTCGTCGTCGATCGCGAGCTCGTGCCGCAGCTCGAGAATGAGACGGACCCGGGCGAGATCGGCCTCGGCGAAGCCGTCCCCGGCTTCGGGCGCGATCCAACCCTCCTCGAGGAAGCGGGAGAGCTCGTCGTGCGAGCAGCCGGACAGGCGAACGAACTCGTCCCAGGTGATCACGATCCCCTCCTCGGCGTGTAGGGGCGCCGTGCCGCCCAGTCGCGCACGAAGTTCTCGAGCTCGGGATCCGGCGGCTCGGGAAGAACCACCTTCAGGGTCACGTACTGGTCGCCTTTGCCGGCGACGCCCTTGCCCTTTAGGCGAAGCGTCGTGCCGGTGTTGGAGCCTTTGGGGATGCTGAGCGCCACCCGGCCGGTCGATGTCGGCACCTCGATTTTTCCGCCGAGCAGCGCCTCGGCGAGGCTTACCGGCCACTCGAGGCGAAGGTCCTGCCCGTCGCGCCTGAAATAGGGGTGGGGGGCGACCTTCACCTCGACGAGCGCGTCGCCGGGCGGGCCGCCGCCGATGCCGGGCTCGCCCTGCCCCTTGAGGCGCAGCACCTGACCGTCCTCGAGGCCGGCCGGAATGGTAACATCGAGGTACTTGCCGGGGTCGAGCGCGAGCCGTTTTTTGGCGCCGTTAACGGCGTCGAGGAAATCGACCGTGAGCGTGTAGCGGCGGTCGCCGCCGCGCATGCGCATTCCGGCGCCCGCGCCCCGCCCCCGGCCGAATATGCCGGAGAGAATATCGTCGATATCGGCGGCGCCGAATTCGAAGTGGCGTTCCTGGTACTTGTCTCCGCCGGCGCCCTCGGCCCATTGGCGGTAGAAAGCGCGCTCGGGCCGCTCGTTGCCGGCGGCGTCGATCTCGCCCGCGTCGAACCGGCGGCGCTTCTCGGGATCGGAGAGCAGGTCGTAGGCGGCAGTCACCGCCTTGAACTTCGCCTCGGCGTCCTTCTTCCCCGGGTTGAGATCGGGGTGATACTGCTTGGCGAGCTTCCGGTACGCCCTGCGGATCTCCTCGTCCGAGGCGCTCCTCGACACACCGAGCACGACATAAGGGTCTTCGGCTGCCATGCGCGAGATATGATCCCGCGCCGCAGATTGCGCCAGACCTTGTCGCGCCGCTCAGTCGATCGTAGTCACCGCGCGGCGGTTTTTCGAATAGGCCGCCTCGTTCGATCCGACCACGGCCGGGCGTTCCTTGCCGTAGGTGATCGTTTGAAGTCGCCGGGCAGGAATGCCCGCCGCGACGAGGAAGTTCTTCACTGCGGCCGCCCGCCGGTCGCCGAGCGCGAGGTTGTACTCGCGCGTCCCGCGTTCGTCGGCATGGCCTTCGATCGTGACCGTCACCGCGGCGTAGCGGCGCAGCCATTCGGCCTGCCGGCGCAGCGTCTGCTGCGCCTCGGGCGAGAGATCGCTCTGGTCGAGCGCGAAGAAGACGCGGTCTCCGACGCCGTTGCCCGCCCGAATCACCTCGCGCTCCCAGGCCGCTCTCGCGGCGGAAAGGGCGGTTTCGTCTGGCCGTCCGCCGGGCCTGGCGGCGCCGGTGTCGATGCCGGGCCGTCCGCCCTGCACCACTTCCGCGCCGCCTCTGGCCGTCTCGTCTCCGGCGCAGGCCCCGACAAGTCCCGCCATGAACAGCAGGGCGAGGGCTTCCTTCCTCATCGCTCAACTTCCTCGCGTCGTGATCGGGACAATGGAAACCGCGCGATTGCGGCGCCGACCCGCAGCTTGCGCGGCGCCGAGGCGGCGCTTTCGTGGCGTTTTCGCGGCGGCTTGACGGGTCCGGATCGATAAGTAACTATCCAGTTACTTTGTCGGGGCTGAAGCGCATCGAAGCGAAGCGGGATCCGGATGCCACCCGGGCCCGCATCCTGCAGGCGGCCGTCGCCGAGTTCGCCGCGAAAGGGTTGGGCGGCGCCAGGGTCGACGAGATCGCGGCCAGGGCAGGCGCCAACAAGCGGATGCTCTATCACTATTTCGGCAACAAGGACGACCTGTTCCTTGCCGCCCTGGAGTGCGTCTACGCCGAGATACGTGATGCCGAGCAGGCCCTCGAGCTCGAAAAGCTGCCGCCGATGGACGCGATGCGGCAGCTCGTCGAGTTCAGCTTCGACTACTTCGTCCTGCGCCCGGAGTTCATCTCGCTCCTCAATTCGGAGAACCTGCATAAAGCGCGCCATCTCCGGCGCAGCCGGAGAATTCGCGCCATGCATTCGCCGCTGCTCGCGCTCATCGACGGCATCCTGCAGCGCGGCAAGGCGGCAGGGGTGATGCGCGACGGGGTCGACCCGATGCAGCTTTACATCTCGATCGCCGGCCTCGGCTACTTCTACAATTCGAACGTCCACACGCTCTCGGTCATCTTCGCCCGCGACTTCGCGAGCGCGGAGGAGCGCGCCAAGCGCCGCACGCACATGGTCGAGGTCGTGCTCGGCTATCTTGCAAAGGAGAGAAAATGACGGAGCGCCGCCTCGGCATCATCATGAACGGCGTCACGGGACGCATGGGCACGAACCAGCATCTCGTGCGTTCGATCCTGGCGATCCGGTCGCAAGGCGGCGTCGCTCTGAAGGACGGCACGCGCGTCATGCCCGACCCGATTCTCGTCGGCCGCAACCGGGAGAAGGTGCAGCGCCTCGCGCAGGCGCACGGGATCGAGCGCTGGACGACCGATCTCGAGGCGGCGCTGCACAGCACCGCGGACGAGGTCTATTTCGACGCCGCGTCGACCAATCTGCGCAAAGAGAACCTCGAGAAGGCGATCGCCGCCGGCAAGCACGTCTACTGCGAGAAGCCGACCGCGGCGAGTCTCGAGGACGCGATCGCTCTCTGGCGCCTCGCCCGCCGCGCAGGGGTCAAGCACGGCGTCGTCCAGGACAAGCTGTTCCTTCCCGGGCTTCTCAAGATGAAGCGGCTCGTCGAGAGCGGCTTCTTCGGCCGCATTCTCTCGGTGAGAGGCGAGTTCGGATACTGGGTGTTCGAAGGCGACTGGCAGTCCGCGCAGCGGCCGTCGTGGAACTACAAGAAGGCGGAGGGCGGCGGGATCATCCTCGACATGCTCTGCCACTGGCGCTACGTGCTCGACAACCTCTTCGGCGAGGTGAAAGCGGTGAGCTGCCTCGGCGCGACGCATATCCCGAAGCGGTGGGACGAGCAGGGCCGCGCCTACGAGGCCGACGCCGACGACGCGGCGTACGCGACCTTCGAGCTCGAGGGCGGGATCATCGCGCAGATCAACTCCTCGTGGGCGACGCGCGTGCGCCGCGACGATCTCGTCACGTTCCACGTCGACGGCACTCTGGGCTCCGCGGTCGCCGGTCTCACGCGCTGCTGGACCCAGGCGCGCGTCAACACCCCGAAGCCGGTCTGGAACCCCGACCTGCGTCAGCCGATCGACTTCTTCGCGCAGTGGCAGGAAGTGCCCGACAACGATCCCTTCGAGAACGGCTTCAAAGCCCAGTGGGAGCTCTTCATCCGTCACGTCTGCGAGGACGGGCCATTTCCCTGGAACCTAGAGGCCGGCGCCAAGGGCGTGCAGCTCGCCGAGGCCGGTCTCAGGAGCTGGAAGGAGCGGCGCTGGGTGGAGATTCCGGCGCTGGAGGGCTGAGCGGGATGGCGACGATCTCCCTTCCGGCCGTCGGCGGCCGTCTCGAGAAGTTCACGACGCGCGCGCCCCGCGGCTTTCCGGCGCGGCCCGAGCGGCCCTTCAACCGGATCGCCTTCTCGGCCGCGCATGTTGTCGCTGATCCCTTCGCCGACGTCGATCCCTGGCTCGAGCCGGCGATCGACTGGGAAACGACGATCGCCTATCGGCGGTATCTGTGGCAGCTCGGCCTCGGGGTCGCGGAGGCGATGGACACCGCGCAGCGCGGGATGGGCCTCGACTGGAAGGCTTCGCTCGAGCTGATCCGGCGCTCGATCGCCGCCGCCAAGGACGTGCCCGGCGCGCTTCTCTTCTGCGGCGCGGGCACCGATCACCTCGACCCGAAGGGCGCCGGGATCGATGACGTCATCGCCGCCTACGAGGAGCAGGTGGGCGCGATCGAGTCCCTGGGCGGACGCATCATCCTCATGGCGAGCCGGGCGCTCGCGGCAGCGGCCCGGTCCCCTGACGACTACGCCCGCGTCTACGACCGCATCCTCGGGCAAGTGCGGGCACCGGTCATCATCCACTGGCTCGGCGACATGTTCGACCCGGCGCTCGCCGGGTACTGGGGCCATGCCGACCTCGACCGCGCGATGGACGTCGCGCTCGACGTCATCGCGCGGAACGCGTCCAGGATCGACGGGGTCAAGATCTCGCTCCTCGACAAGAACCGCGAGATCGAGATGCGGCGCCGGCTGCCCGAAGGCGTCCGCATGTACACCGGCGATGATTTCAACTACGCCGAGCTCATCGCGGGGGACGAGAAAGGCTACTCCGACGCGCTTCTCGGCATCTTCGACGCGATCGCGCCGGCGGCTTCGGCGGCGCTCGGCGCGCTCGCGCGCGGCAGCCTCGACGAGTTCCACGAGATCCTGGCGCCCACCGTGCCGCTGTCGCGCCATGTCTTCCGCGCGCCGACCCGGTTCTACAAGACCGGAGTCGTGTTCATGGCGTATCTCAACGGCCATCAGGCGCATTTCACGATGGTCGGCGGGCAGGAGAGCGCCCGATCGCTCCTACACCTCGCCGAGCTCTTCCGCCTCGCCGACGCGGCGGGGCTTCTCAGGGATCCCGATCTCGCGGCCAGCCGGATGCGCAAGGTGCTGGCGGTGCACGGCATCGATGGCTGACGTCGCGCGTCTTTCGATCAACACCGCGACGCTGCACCGGCTGACGCTTCGCGAGGCGATCGAGGCATGCGCCAGGGCCGGGATCGCCGGAATCGCGCCTTGGCGCGACCGCCTCCAGGAATGCGGCGTCGCAGAGGCGCGGCGGCTCTTGCGCACGCATGGGCTCCGCGTCTCGGGCCTCTGCCGCGGCGGGATGTTCACGAGCGCGGGCTGGCTCGACGACAATCGTCGCGCCGTCGACGAGGCGGCCGAGATTGGCGCCGAGTGCCTCGTTCTCGTCGTCGGCGGACTCGCGGCGGGATCGAAGAACATCGCCGATGCGCGGCGGCAGGTGCGCGACGGTATCGCGGCCCTGCTGCCCTACGCGCGGGCCGCGGGGATGCCGCTCGCCATCGAGCCGCTCCACCCGATGTACGCCGCCGACCGCGCCTGCGTGAACACGCTCGCCCAGGCGAACGATCTCTGCGACGCGCTCGGCGAAGGGATCGGCGTCGCCATCGACGTCTATCACGTCTGGTGGGACCCGTCGGTGGAGCGCGAGATCGAGCGGGCGGGGAGGCGCATCCTCGCCTTTCACGTCTGCGACTGGCTGGTGCCGACGCGCGATCTCCTCCTCGATCGCGGCATGATGGGCGACGGCGTCATCGACATTCCGCGCCTGCGCGAGCGTGTCGAGAGCGCCGGCTACCGCGGCGCGCTCGAAGTGGAGATCTTCTCCGCGGAGAACTGGTGGAACCGCCCTGCGGAGGAGGTCCTGCGCGTCTGCAAGGAGCGCATCGCCACGGTCTGCTGACCGGGCCTCGAGCGGCGGGGGCGCTTTTTTCTTGACTTTGGGCCTTGCGGGGGCCGTGCTGATCGCCAAATGCCAGTCGCGGCGCAGGGGTGCTAGACTGGCGCCGAAGAGGCATTCGTCGGGAAGAGGTCATGGGTTCGTTCAGTCTGATGCACTGGATCGTCGTCTTGGCGATCATCGTCCTCCTGTTCGGGGCCGGTAAGATTCCCCGGCTGATGGGCGATTTCGCCAAGGGCATCAAGGCTTTCAAAGCCGGGATGAAGGAGGACGACGAGACGGCCGCAGCAAAGCCCGAGACGCCCCCTCAGGTCGCTCCGCCGCAGTCGGTTAAGAGCGAGACGACCGCAGAGCGCGTCTGAGCGCGCGAGGCGCGTCCGGCGTCGCACGGCGGCGATCAACTTCCGGTTAACGGTTCGGGCGCATGCTCGCCCGATGGCCGAGGATCTCCGCAACGCGGACTTGTCGGATCTTTCCGTGCGCAACATGACGCCCGAGCAGCGGGCGGAGCTGCGTCGCCGATTCCGCCACTTTCTCCAGCACGTATGGAAGGCCGGCGCGCGCCCAGCGCCGACGGCCGCGCCGAAGAAAGTGCGCCGCTGGGTGCCGACGAAGCGCGTATGACGCCGTTGCCCTCCGAGAAAGGAGGGCAATGATCGGAAGTCCGAGAAGGAGAAGAGGCGGCGCGAACGCGCGCCCGATAGCGGGAATCGGAAGACGCCCGGGGCAGCGCCGCTCGGTCTATCGATCGAGCGCGAGCGCGGCACGATCCGTCCCGAGCCGTCAGAGGATCTTCCCGACGAGGAGGTGATTCGCTGAAAGGCACGAGGGCGAGGGGTCGCGCCGCGTGCCAGTGCGGTCTATGCTCGCGAAGATGGACCGCAAAGCCTTCACGTACATCGACGGCACGTGGCACGAGGGGAACCCGCCGCTCCTCGGTCCCCTGACGCACGCGACGTGGCTCTCTTCGATCGTCTTCGACGGCGCACGCGCCTTCGAGGGCGTCGCCCCCGATCTCGATCTGCACTGTCAGCGCGTCGTCAACTCGGCCAAGAACTTCGATCTCGTGCCGATGCTGACGGCTGGCGAAATCGAGGAACTCTGCCGCGACGGGATCCGGCGCTTCCCGCACGGGGCCGAGCTCTACATCCGCCCGTTCTTCTTCGCCGAGGACGGGTTCATTCTTCCCATCGCGGAGAGCACGCGCTTCGCCCTGACGATATTCGAGGCGCCGATGCCGAAGCCGAATGGATTCAGCATCTGCCTTTCGCGATACCGCCGCCCCGCGCCCGACCAGGCGCCGACCGACGCCAAGGCTTCGTGCCTCTACCCCAACAGCGCCCGCGCTCTGCGCGAGGCGCTCGGCAAGGGCTTCGACAACGCCGTGGTGCTCGATCCCGACGGCAACGTCGCCGAGCTCACGACCTCCAACATTTTCATCGTCAAAGACGGCGTGGCGATCACGCCCGCGCCGAACGGCACCTTCCTCGCAGGGATCACCCGAGCGCGCGTCATCCAGCTACTCCGCCAGGCGGGCGTGACGGTCGAGGAGCGGACCGTTCGCTGGGAGGAAGTGCTCGATGCCGACGAGGTCTTCTCGGCCGGCAACTACGGCAAGGTTCTACCGGTGACGCGGATCGAAAAGCGCGACCTTCAGCCCGGGCCGGTCTACCGCCGCGCCCGCGGAATGTATTGGGAGTTCGCCCACGGCAGCTGATGGCGCGCCCGCCCTGACGGCGGGCATCGGCGAGGCGGTCTGGCTCAGCGCCGACGGGGAGGTCGAACGGCTCGCACCGGCCGAAGCGGCGAAGCGCGCTCAAGCCGAGCCGCCGCTCGTCGTGCATGGACGGGCGCTGGCGCGACGGCTCGGCGTCCAGCCCTTTCCCGCGCTCGATCTGCTCGAGCTCTTCGCCTTCGTGCGTCCGGCGAGCTTCGTTCTTCCGACGGCGCGCGGGCTCGCCGCGGCGCTCGGCCTCGGTCGTCCCGAGACCCTCGAGGACGAGGCGCTCCTTCTTTCCCGTGCGGCCGAGGTCCTCCTGGCGGAGCTCGCCGCCCGCCCCGCCGCCGCGGATCCGGACGCGCAGGGCATCGTCCGCGCAATGGCGCGGGGCGGGTGGCGATGGGCGCCGTCGGTCGAGGCGGCGCTTGCACGGCGACCGGGACCGTTCCCGAAAGAGGTCCATGGAATGGCTGCGTGGCGGCGCCTGCCCGAATGGTCGGATGAGGCGCCACCGCCCGCACCGGGCAACGCTTCCGTGCATCCCGCCGCGGCGCGGCGCCGGCTCGCCGAGCTCGTCGGCGCGGGTGCGGAGCCGCGGCCGAGCCAGGCCGACTACGCCGACGCGGTCGCGGCGGCGTTCCGTGCGCGCGAGCGCCGGGGAGAGCCGCACGCTGTGCTCGCCGAAGCCGGGACCGGGGTGGGCAAGACGCTCGGCTACATCGCGCCCGCCAGCCTCTGGGCAGAGGCGAACGACGGCGCGGTCTGGATCTCGACCTACACCAGGAACCTTCAGCATCAGATCGCGCAGGAGGTCGAGCGCCTCTGGCCCGATCCCGTGCTTCGCGCCGATCGGCTCGTCATCCGCAAGGGCCGGGAGAACTATCTCTGCCTCCTCAACTTCGAGGAAGCGGTCGCGGCGCTGCCGATGCGCCCCTACGACGCGATCGCGCTCGGACTCGTGGCGCGCTGGATCGGTGCGACGGAGGACGGCGATCTCGCGGGCGGCGACTATCCCGCCTATCTGCCCGGGCGCGGCATGGGCCTGCAGGATCGGCGCGGCGAATGCATCCATTCGGCCTGTCCGCACTATCGGCGCTGCTTCATCGAGCGCAGCGTGCGCAAGGCGCGCCGCGCCCGGCTCGTCGTCGCCAACCATGCCCTCGTCATGATCCAGGCCGCGCTCGGCGGGCTCGGCGACGCGGGCCTTCCGACGCGATACGTGTTCGACGAGGGGCATCACGTCTTCGATGCGGCCGACAGCGCGTTTTCGCTCCATCTCTCGGGGCTCGAGGCGACGGAGCTGCGGCGCTGGGTTCTCGGCCACGAAGGCGGGCGTGGACGAGCGCGAGGCTTGCGCCGTCGTGTCGAGGATCTCGTCGCGGGGGACGAGGAGGCCGAGAAGGCGCTCGACGCCGCCACCGTCGCGGCACGCGCCCTGCCGAGCGATGGTTGGGGCCACCGCCTTGCCGAAGGCCGCGCCTCGGGCCCGGCCGAGTCCTTCCTCCTTCTCGTCCGTCAGCAGGTGATGGCGCGCGCCCGCGACATCGAGGCGGGCTACAGCCTCGAGACCGAGGCACGCCCGCCGGTCGAGGGGCTCCTCGAGGCGGCGGCGGCTCTGGACGCGGCGCTCGAGCGCCTCGCGCACCCGCTGCTGCGGCTCGCCGAGATCCTGGCGCAGCGGCTCGAGGACGAGGGTACGGAGGAGCTCGACACGGCGCAGCGCACGCGCATCGAAGCCGTCGTTCGCGGACTGAAGCGGCGTGCGGAGGTTCAGCTCGGCGGATGGCGCAGCGCGCTTCAGGATCTGGCCAATCCCGCTCCCGAGCAGTTCGTCGACTGGTTCGCCGTCGAGCGCGAGAATGGGCT
This sequence comes from Rhodospirillales bacterium, assembly GCA_019689675.1. Lineage (GTDB taxonomy): Bacteria > Pseudomonadota > Alphaproteobacteria > ATCC43930 > CGMCC-115725 > JADGGZ01. The sequence continues at coordinate 11,735 of JADGGZ010000012.1, forward strand.
CGAAGGCGATGTCGGGCTCCACCGCCACTGGATCGACCCGACAATTCCCTTCGTTCAGGCGGTGGTCAACCCGGCGCACGGGCTCGTCATCACCTCCGCGACGCTCACCGACGGTCCCGAGGACGAGGCGGAGTCATGGGAAAGCGCCGAGGTGCGAACCGGGGCGCGGCATCTGGCGTCGGGCGCGATGCGCGCGCGCGTGCCGTCGCCTTTCGACTATGCGGCCCAGACTCGCGTCTTCGTCGTGACCGATGTCGAGCGCCGCAACATCGGGCAGGTGGCGGCGGCCTATCGGGCTCTCATCGAGGCCGCCGGCGGCGGCACGCTCGGCCTCTTCACGGCGATCGCCCGGCTCAAGGCGGTGCATGCGCGGATCGCGGCCCCGCTCGAGGAAGCGGGCCTGCCGCTCCTTGCGCAGCATGTCGACGGCATCGATCCCGCGACGCTCGTCGACATTTTCCGGGCCGAGGAGAATTCGTCTCTCCTCGGTACGGACGCGCTTCGCGACGGCGTCGACGTGCCGGGGCGTTCGCTCCGACTCGTCGTCTTCGACCGTGTCCCCTGGCCGCGGCCCGATATTCTTCACAAGGCGCGGAAGGCCGCTTTCGGGCAGCGCTGGGACGATCTCTTGACCCGCCTCCGCCTGAAGCAGGCCTATGGCCGGCTCGTGCGGCGCGCCGGCGACAGCGGCGTCTTCGTCCTGCTCGACCCGCAATTCCCCTCGCGCCTGCAGACGGCCTTTCCGCCCGGGGTCGCCGTCGAGCGGATCGGCCTCAAAGAGGCGGTCGCGCGGACGCGGGAATTTCTCGGGGAAAGAAGCGAATGAGAATGGCGGCCGCTGCGCCGGCGCGCCGCCCGGAGGCGGCGAGCTTCCTCAGCCCAGCTTCACCGCCGTGCCGTTGACGCTGACCATCAGCATTCCGTTCTTCTCGCCGAGAACCTCGTAATCGAGATCCACGCCGAGGATCGCGTCGGCACCGAGCTCCTGCGCGGCCTCGGTCATGTCGGCGATCGCCGCTTCGCGCGCCTCGCGCAGCGACTTCTGATAGCCGCCCGCGCGGCCGCCAATGATGTCCCGTATTCCCGAGAAGAGGTCCCGGAAGATATTGACCCCGAGGATCGCCTCGCCGGTGACGAGCCCGAGATAGGCGACCACGCGTCTGCCTTCGATCGATCCGGTGGTGGTGAGGATCATCAGTGATGGCCCCGGTGGAGGATCTGATTGCGCATTCCCGTGTCGTAGGCGAGACCCTCGGCCGTGATCACCGCGGCGTGCGGGAACTCGGAACGGATCAGCCCCTTGCGCTCGAGCGCCACCCAGACCGCCTCGTTGCCGAGTCCGGTCGCGTCGCGCGTCAGCGCCACCGCATCCCCGACGTGGAAATGATCCCCATGCGGTCGCGGCAGCTCGTCGAGACGCACCGACCCGTCCGCTTCAGGAGGACCGGCCCAGCGCGCCAGTTCCTGAAACAGGGTCAGCGTCTTCAGTTGCAGGGGGTTGAGATTGAGCGGGTTCTTCTTGGGAGGCATGCGCTCGTCCGGTCGTGGCGCTCCCGAGGTAACACAGGTTCACCAGCGCCGGTAGAGCTCTTGCCTGACGGATGCTGTGCGCGATTGGGGCGACCTGTCGGAGCCCCTAGTCTTCGGCGTCCGGCTACTCGCCTTCTTGCGCTTCGGCCGCCTCGTCGGCCTTCAGGGCCGAGCCGTATGTCGCGACCGGGTCCGGCGATACCGTGACCATCTGATCGAGCGCAAAGCCGATGACAGCGCCGGCGAGCAGAAGCAACGCGAGGATCCACGCGCCGAGCAGATGTCGGTTCGGTATTTGATGGTTCCAGCGGCTAGGGCCGCCGTGTTCGGAAACCCGATACGGCATTGCTGCCACCATGAGGGGCAATCATGCGCGGAATTTCCCTGCGCGCAAGAGGGCGCCGGGGGCGATCCGCCCCGGCGCAGCAAGTGTCATTCTTTTGCCCCGACCGGAGCGCGCTGGGGAAGGCGCTTGTCCGCGTGGCACTTTCGTACGAAAGCTTCGCGCTTGGCGGCGTGCTCCTTCGTCCAATCGGGGAACCGTTCGAACGACATCTTCGCGCAGGCGTCGGCGCGGTCCCACCGTGCCTGCGCCGCCTTTCCGGCGGCGGACGTCGCGAGGGCCGGGGGCGCTGCGAGAGCCGCGAGCGCCGCTACAAGGAAGACGATACGCATGGCTCGACTCTAGTACGCGTCGAGCCCGGCGTCACATCCCCGTCGCCCGTCGTTCGCGTGCGGGGCGCAAACGGTCGAATCGGGCCGGAACGCGTCTTTTCGCCGAGCGATCGGCCTGTGCCACCCATGCCGGGCGGGCCGTGCCCGATCAGGATCGAGGCTAGGTCGAGGGCGGATGCGGCGGCAGCCGCACCGTCACGGTGGTGCCGGCGCCCGGCCGGCTCGAGATCGAGAGCGTGCCGCCGTGCAGCTCCACGAACCCCTTGGAGAGGGGCAGGCCCAGCCCGGTTCCGGTGAAGCGCCGCGCGAGCGAGGACTCGACCTGCCCGAAGGGTCGCAGCACCTTCTCGATGTCCTCCGGCGCGATACCGATCCCGGTGTCCCGAACCGTGATCTGCAGCCAGTCGCCGTCGGCCCGCTCCGTCCGGATGGTCACGCGCCCGCCCTCCGGCGTGAACTTGATCGCGTTCGAAAGGAGGTTGAGGACGATCTGCTTCAGCATCCGCTCGTCGGCGGTGATGAGCGGGGTCGTCTCGGTGACCTCGGTCGCGAGCTCGACTCGCGCGTCCTGCGCGCGCGGGCGAACGATCCGGCAGCAGCCGTGCACGATCGCGGGCGGGTCGACCTGGGTCGGGTAGAGCGACATCATCCCGGCCTCGATCTTCGAGACGTCGAGAATGTCGTTGATGATCTGGAGGAGGTGGGTCGAGCTCTCGTGAATGTCGCGGGCGTATTCGACGTATTCGCGCCGTCCCGCCGGGCCGAGGATTTCCCGGCCGATGATTTCCGAGAAGCCGATCACCGCGTTGAGCGGCGTCCGCAGCTCGTGGCTCATATTCGCGAGGAACTCGCTCTTGGCGCGGCTGGCGAGCTCGGCCGATTCCTTGGCCTGGGTCAGCGCCCGCTCCGCCTCGAGGCGCTGCATCTCGTACCCGACCCGCGCGGCGATGAGGCCGACGATGTCCTGTTTCGACGGCAGCTTCGGATCTGGCTTGGTGTCGAAGGCGAAGACGAGGCCGATGACGCCGCCGAGCCGGTCGCGCACGGCGTCGCCCACATAGCACTCCACGCCGTTCTCGCGCAGGAATTCCGAGTTTGGATAGCGCTTTGCCACCTCGGCCGGGACAGCGAGAAAGGAGCCGCCTCTGATCACGTCCTCGCAGGGCGTCCCGGCAGGATCGACGACGAAATTCTCGAGCATCGTGTCGCCGTCGACCCAGGCCAGCGTCTCGATGCGCCCGTCGGAAAGGACGCGGGCGACGCCGGCCCAACGATGGCCGAGGCCCGCGCGCAGCGAGCGCGCGGCGGCAACGAGGAAGTCCTGTTCCTCGTGGGCCGCCGAGGCGAGTATCGTCATCGCCTCCTGTCGCCGTTTCACCGCGGTGATGTCGGTTGCGAGGATGATCGTGCCGCCGTCCCTGGTGCGCTGCTCCAGCACCTGCAGCCAGCGCCCGTTCGGCGTCAGCTGTTCGAACTTGCCGGCCGCCGCCCTATGCCGCTCGAGGCGCTGCTCGAGCCACTTTTCCTCGCAGCCCGCCGCTTCGGGAAAGCGCCCTTTGGCGAGGGCGGCGCGAAGGAGATCGACGAACGCGGCATTCGGCACGAGAAGATCCGCGATCGCGTGATTGATCTCGCGATAGCGCTCGTTGCAGAGCACGAGACGGTCCTCGGCATCGAAGATGGCGATCGCCTCGGAAAGCGTCTCGATCGCGCTGACGAGGCGCTCCGAGGCCTTCTCGGCCTCGGCCTGCGCCGCCTTGCGGTCCGAAATGTCGAGAATGACGCCGTCCCAGATGATCGAGCCGTCCGGTGCGGCTGAGGTCTGCGCGGTGGAGCGCACCCAGATCCGCTCGCCGTTCGCCTTGGTCGCGCCAAGCTCGATGTCGTACTTGGAAAGGTCGCGCGCCGAGCGTGCGATCTCGGCCTCGAAGCGCGAGCGGTCTTCGGGCGCGATCGTCGCCAGAAGGCGCTCGGGCTCCCGGCGGAGCTCTTCGGGGTGGTAGCCGAAGACGGCTTCGACGCCCGGGCTGATGAAGGGATAGGTGATCGTGCCGTCGGGATGGAGGACCCGGCGGTAGACGAGCCCCGGCAGGTTGCCGACGATCGTCTCGAACTGCTTTTCGGCCTCGGAGAGCCGATGCTCGGCCGTCTTCCGCGCGCTGATGTCGATGGCGACGCCGAGAAGTTGCGTCACGCGGCCGCCGGCGTCGGTCCGCGGCACCAGAGTGACCTGCCACCAGCGGCTGGCGACCGCTGCCTCGTAGTAGACGGGCTGGCGGCTGGCGATGCACTCGGCATAGCGGGCCTCGAGCGCGGCGCGCTGGTCGGCCGGAAGACGCTCGGGCGAAGCCGATGCCTTGCCGAGAAGCTCTTCGAGAGGAAGATACGCGTGACTTCCGTCGGGGCGAACTTCGACGGCGAAGAATTTGGCCGGCATCGCCGTGAGAAGCGCGTCGAGCAGCGCCTCTTTGTCGGGCAGCGTCTCTCCCTGCCGCGCCGGGCCATGAGGCCGGGTCGCCACCTTCATTCCTGTGCCCCGAGAGTCTGGCTTCGAACCAAATTGACGCGAACCGGTTAACATGCCGTTTCGGGGTGGCGCCAGGCTCCGCGCCGCTTCCGCGAGCGTTCCGGTTCGACGATCCTTCCGTTCTGGTGGCGGCGCCGGCGGCCTCGATCGCGGGCGTCATCGGGCACGCTGCACAGCCAGGGTCTTTATTGCGTCCGTGCCGAACCCTGCCGGCAAGGGCTCCGTTTCCTTCCTGTTTCACGGCAGGGGAATGAGGAAATGAGGAAGGAAGGAAATTTCGGTGCGGACACGCTCGTGGGCGGTCGCGGCGACGACACGCTCGTGGGAATGGGCGGAGGCGACACGCTCGTCGGCGGGCGGGGCAACGACCAACTCTGGGGCTTCACCGACGGATGGGCCGGTCATCCGCCGCCGGACTGGGACAATGGCGCCGACACCTTCGTCTACCGGCTCGGTCGCTCGGGGGCTGCCGACGGCCACGACATGCTCCACATCGTCGATCCGGCGCATGACGACACGCTGCTTCTCGTCGACCGGTCCGGCCGGCTCGCAAGCCTCGAGGAGCTCGAATCACAGGTCAGCGTGACGAACGGCGATCCAGGCAGCTTCGATACCCGAGGGGACGTGACGATCGCCTGGAAGGACGGTTCGGGCTCGATCGTGCTCGACGATTTCTTCAGCATCTCCAACCCGCGCGAGGAGGTGGGTTCCCTCGCCGATCTCTCCGAGCATCTGCGCATCGAGGTCGCGCGCGACTGGCACTTCGGGTAGACGCGAGGCGCGGGGCCTTGCCCCCGTGTCCCGGCGAGCGCCGCGCCCGGTCGCACGCCTCGCCAATTCGCCGACGGAGGGGCACGAAGCCCCTCCGTTCCGGCATCAGCCCCGGCGGGCGACGCACCGCGCTTTCGGCGGAGGCTCTCCGCTCCTTTCGAAGCCTATGATTCATCTCCGATTAACCATGATTCCGCGATCTTCCGCGGATGCGTCGCTTCGCCTGGATCCTCGCCGTTCTCGTCGTCGCTGCTGGCTGCGCCGGGAGCTTCGTTCCGACCAGCGGAGAGGTCCAGGAAAGCCAGATCGCGAGCCTCGCGCCGGCTGCGCTCTTCGCTACTCCCGAGCTCGCGCCGACCCGGTTCGTCACCGCCGACGGCGTGGCGCTGCCGCTCCGCACCTGGATGCCGGACGAGGCGCCGCGGGCAGTCATTCTCGCCCTCCACGGTTTCAACGACTACTCGAACGCGTTCTCGATGCCAGCGCCGGCATGGGCTGCGGCCGGGATCGCCACCTATGCCTACGACCAGCGCGGCTTCGGCGCCGCACCGGGCCGCGGGCGCTGGTACGGCGGCGAGACGCTCGCCGCCGATGCGCTCACGGCGGCGCGGCTCCTGCGCCAGCGCTACCCGGACACGCCGCTCTACCTTCTCGGCGAGAGCATGGGCGGGGCCGTCTCGATCATGGCGGCGACCGCTACGCAGTCGCCGCCGGTCGACGGCGTCATCCTCGTCGCGCCCGCGGTCTGGGGACGGCAGACGATGAATTTCTGGCAGCGCGCCGGACTCTGGTTCGCGAGCCTCGCCCCGGCGATAGAGGTCTCCGCACGGGACCTCCCGGTGAAGGTGCGCGCCTCCGACAACATCGCCATGCTGCGCGCCTTCAGCGCCGACCCGCTGGTGATCAAGAGCACGCGGGCGGAGGCGGTGACCGGGCTGGTCGACCTCATGGGGGCGGCGCTCGACGCGGCCTCGCGGCTGACGATCCCTGCGCTGGTGCTCTACGGAGAGCACGACGAAATCGTCCCGCGCCATCCGGTCGCGCGGATGGTGGCGAGCCTGCCGCGCCAGGCGCGCGGGCGCCAGAAGGTGGCGCTCTATCCCGACGGCTGGCACATGCTGCTGCGCGATCTCGGCCGGGCCGTCCCGACGAAGGATATCGCCGCCTGGGTGCTCGATCCGAGCGCGCCCCTGCCCTCGGGCGCCGACGGCGAGGCCCGCTATCTCCTGACGGGCGAGCGGCCGGCAGTCGCGGCCTTGCGCTGAGCTTCGGGGCCGCGCGCCCCTTGGGCCCGGTCGCTCGCGAGTTGCGGCTGGGGGGAGAGGCGTTTATGAGACGAGCGAGACCGGCATGCGCCTGCTTCTCGCGAGTCTCCTCTTTCTGGCGACGGTGCTCGACATGAATTTCGGCGCCGCGACGGGCTCGCTCGACATCGCCGCCCTCCTCGCCGGCATTCTTCTCGTCTCCAGCGTTGTCATCGATTTCGTGTGGCTCGATCGTCTTGATACCGGGCCGCACCCGTCCGATGCGCCGTCCCCCGAAACCTGAGCGGCGCACGGGCGCGCCGGCGCCGTTCCTGCGCCTCCTGGCGCTCGGCTTCCTCCTCGTGCTGGGTCTTGCCGCACGGGCGGAGGCGCAGCCGGTCGATCTCGCCCTCGTCCTCGCCGTCGACGTCTCGGAGAGCGTCAATGCCGAGCGGTACCAGCTCCAGATCGAGGGGATCGCGCGCGCGCTCGAGCAGCCGCGACTTTTCGAGGCGATCGGCGCCGGCGAGCACGGCGCCATCGCGCTTCTCGTGATGGAATGGTCGGACCGCGACCGCCAGACGGTAACCGTCGACTGGACGCGGATTACCGACGCCGCGTCCGCCTCGCTCGTGGCGAAGCGCCTCCGCCGATCGGTCCGCAGCTCCGACGGGCTGACGGCGATCGGGGACGCGCTCTTCGCCGCGCAGGCGAGCTTCGGCCGGCTGCCCTGGCCCGCGCAGCGGCGAGCGGTCGACGTTTCGGGCGACGGGATGGCGAATATCGGCCCGCCGCCCAACGCGGCGCGGGACGCGCTCGTCGCGGACGGGATCACCATCAACGGGCTTCCGATCCTCTCGGAGGAGCCCTGGCTCGAGTTCTACTACAGCGACTACGTCATCGGCGGCCCGGGGGCCTTCATCATCCCGGCCGAGGACTATGCGAGCTTCGCCGAGGCAATGGCGAGCAAGCTGTTGTCTGAGATCGCGGGTCTGCCGCCGGCGACGCGCCTCGCCGCCGGGCCGTCGCCCTCCCCCGGAGCGGGGGAGGGGAGGCTCGTCATGCGTCAGATGCAGTAGGTCTTGAGCGGCGCGAAGCCGTTGAAGCCCACGGACGCGTAGGTCGACGTGTAGGCTCCGGTCGAGAGGATCTCGACCTTGTCGCCGACCTTGAGGCCGAGCGGGAGCTGGTACTCGGTCTTTTCGTAGAGAATGTCGGCGCTGTCGCAGGTCGGGCCGGCGAGCACCGTCGGCCCGGTCGCCCCGCCGTCGCTCGGCGTTCTGATCCGGTACTTGATGCTCTCGTCCATGGTCTCGGCCAGGCCGTTGAACTTGCCGATGTCGAGATAGACCCAGCGCTTGTCGTCCTGCTCCGACTTCTTGGAGATGAGGACGACCTCGCTCTGAATGACCCCGGCGTCGCCGACGATCGAGCGGCCAGGCTCGACGATGATCTCCGGCAGGGCGTTGCCGAAATGGCGCGTGATGGCGCGCATCACCGCCGCGGCATAGGTCTCCACGCCGGCGACCTCCTTGTCGTACCGCGCCGGGAACCCTCCGCCGATGTTGACCATCTTCAGCTCGATGTCAGCCTTGGCGAGCGCGGAGAAGACCTGCGCCACGCGGCCGACCGCGCCGTCCCACTGCTCGAGGTTGGTCTGCTGCGAGCCGACGTGGAAGGAGACGCCGTAGGGATCGAGCCCCATGTCGCGGGCGCGACGCAGGAGGTCCATCGCCATCTCGGGTGCGCAGCCGAACTTGCGCGAGAGCGGCCACTCGGCGCCGGCGGAGTCGACGAGGATGCGGCAGAACACCCGCGACCCGGGCGCGGCCCTCGCGAGCTTCTCCAGCTCCGCCTCGCTGTCGAAGGCGTAAAGGCGGACGCCGCGCGCCCAGGCGTAGGCGATGTCGCGCTCCTTCTTGATCGTGTTCCCGAAGGAGACCTTCGCCGGGTCGGCGCCGAGGCCGAGGCACAGATCGACCTCCCCGCGCGAGGCGACGTCGAAGGAGGAGCCGAGCTTCTTCAGGGCGCTGACGATCTCCGGCGCCGGATTGGCCTTCACCGCGTAGAAGATCCGCGCCAGCGGCAGGTACTTCTGGAGAAGCCGGTAGGCGCGGGCGACCTCCTCGACGTCGACCACGAGGCACGGCGTCTCGGGCTGCTTTTCCGCCAGGAAGCGGGCAATCTTCGGATTGAGCTTGTGCGTCTCCTTCGCCCGCGTGCGGCGGCGCGGGGGCGGGGCAGGCGAGGCCGCCGGCGCCTGGGCCTCGGGCGTCGAGACCGCGGGCGTGGAGACATTGTCGGCGGGCAGGACCGAAACGCGGTCGAAACCGTCCATTGAACGCAACCTTTCTTCCCCGTCGCGCGTCACGACGCGGCGAGGCGAGCAGAACAACCGGAAAGACGGGAGGGCACCCTCGGGCGCGCTCGCGTCGGGACTTATCTGGAGGTGGCTAGACTGCTCGGATCCGACGACCGGCGACCGGTGCCGCCGCGCGCCTCTAGCAGCTGTCGGGCGATGCGCCCGTCAGGGCAGGGCGCCACGGCCCTGCATCGAAGTGCAACCATATCGACCTCCCTCTCGGGACCGGTCCACGTTGACCGGATCTGCCAAAAGAGACGCGCTACGTCGTTGCTTAACCACGATGGGCCATTGGCACGTGCGGATGCGTCAACGGCTCGATAGATACGCGCATCCCCCTTCAGTGCAAGAGGAAACTCGCGCGTGCCGGAAAGATTTTTCGCCGCGGCGGATGAAGGCGGGAACCTCCGCGTCCGAACGTGCATCCAAGGGAGCGAGAAATGCCCATGAACACGGCTCCATCCGCCTCCGAAGAGGCGCTCGTCTCCCGCCTCCGTGCCGGCGACCCCGCCGCGTTCGAGCAGGTGATGCGGCGGCACAACGGCCGCCTCTTCCGCGTCGCGCGCTCGATCCTAAGCAACGACTCGGACGCCGAGGAGGCGCTCCAGGAGGCCTATATACGCGCGTTCTCCGGAATCGCAGGCTTCAAGGGCGAAGCGAGCCTCGCGACCTGGCTGACCCGGATCGCGATCAACGAGGCGCTGATGCGCCTGCGCCGGCGGCGCGAATCGGCGCCGATCGAGGAGGGGCTCGCGCTTCCCGATTCTCGTCCGAGCCCCGAGCAGAACGCCGCGCGCCGGGAGCTCCGCGCCCTCGTCGAGCGGGCGCTCGATTCGCTTCCCGCCACGTTCCGCGCCGTCTTCGTCCTGCGCGCCGTCGAGCAGATGAGCGTCGAGGAAACGGCGGCCGCGCTCGGCGTCCGGGAGGAAACCGTCAAGACCCGATTCTTCCGCGCACGCCGCCTTCTTCGCGAGTACCTCGGCGAGGAGCTCGCCGCCGCGCTCGGCGACACCTTCCCGTTCGCCGGGGAGCGCTGCGACCGCCTCGTGGCCGCGGTGCTCCGACGCCTTCCTCTTCCCCTCGAGATTGGAGATTTGCCATGAAACTGCCTGTCGCCGCTGCTGCCGTGCTCGCTCTCGCCGCTGCGCCTGCCTTCGCGCAAGGGGTCGGCAAAGCGCCGCCCCCCGCGCCCTACAAGAAGGTCAGCGAGCTCGTGAAGCTGCCCGACTTCATTCCCGGAATCGGCACCCTCTACGTCGATCCGAAAACGCTGCCGGCGGGTCCCTTTCTCGCCTACGACCGCGACGGCAAGCTCGTCAGCACGGTCTACATGGTCCCGATGAAGGACCTCGACGGTAAGAAGAAGTTCGACGACCTCGCCGCACCGGGCGGCGCGGTGGACCACGTCGATTTCTACTACAACGCAGGGCACCCGGGCGTCGAAGAGCCGCACTACCACGTCGTGCTCTGGCACGTCTCGAGGGCGGACGAAGCGAAGGTCGCGAAATGATTTCGTCCCGGCGCGGCGTGCTCGGCGCCGGCGCGGCCCTTCTTGCCGGCCTCGCCGCACCGCGCGTCTTCGCCAGCGCCGCCGCGCCGGTCGTCATCCGAATGACGGCCGGCATGCGCGGCGAGCACGTCGCCTTCGATCCCCTCGGCATCGCCGTCGAGCCTGGCGCCGTGGTGCGCTGGGTCTGCGAGGGCGAGACGCACACTTCGACGGCGTACAAGAACCGGATTCCGAAAGACGCGGTCCCCTGGGACTCGGGCTATCTCCTTCCCGGGAAGACTTTCGAGGTCCGGCTCGAGATTCCTGGGGTCTACGACTATTTCTGCCGCCCGCATCATGCGGCCGGCATGGTCGGGCGGATCGTCGTCGGCGCGGTTTCGGCCGAGCCCGACTACCCGGACAGCGGGGTGCCCGCAATCGCGCGACGGACCTTCCCGAGCGTTGCCGAAATTCTGAAGCGAGGGCGTGTCTAGCGACGCGGTGCTAAGATCGCGCGTCGTGAGCAAGGCCTTCACCAAGGAAACGGAGTCCGAAGACGAGCTTCCCGAGGAGCAGGGGGAGGCGCTGCCGGCGGGGACGAAGAACTACATCACCCCTGCCGGGTTCCGCCGGCTTCAGGAGGAGCTGCAGCATCTTCTCCGCGTCGAGCGGCCGCAGGTCGTGGAGACCGTTGCCTGGGCCGCCGGGAACGGCGATCGCTCGGAAAACGGCGATTACATCTACGGCAAGAAGCGGTTGCGCGAGATCGACCGCCGCATCCGTTTTCTCTCGAAGCGGCTCGAGATCAGCCAGATCGTCGATCCCGCCGCCCAGCCGAACAAGCATCGCGTGTTCTTCGGCGCAACCGTCACCTATGCCAACAGCCGCGATGAGGAAAAGACGGTGACCATCGTCGGCGTCGACGAGGCCGATCTCGACGAGGGCAAGGTGAGCTGGGTGGCGCCGATCGCTCGCGCCCTGCGCGGGGCGGAGGTGGGCGATACCGTCGAGCTCAGGACCCCCGCCGGAGTCGAGACGATCGAGGTGCTGGCGATTCGCTACGAAGCGGACGGCGGCGCCCGATGACGGCGGCGCCGCCCCGCAGGGAGGCGGCGCCTGATGGAACGCGGGTTTCTCGCGTCAGTGCAGCGCGTCGGCGTCGCTCGAGCCGCTCACGGTTTCCGGCGCGCTGAAGATCTCGGGCCGGGGCGGCCCTTCGACCTCCAGGATGCCGGCGAGGCCGCGCTCGAGCCGCGACAGCGCATGATCGACGAGCGCGTAGCGGCCGGGGACCTCGAGCTTCATCTCCACCGCTGCCGCGCCGCCCGGCGGGACGCTGATCGTCTGCACGTCCCTGAGCGGCGCCGAGCGCAGGTCGCCCATCGCATAGACCTTGTCGAAGATCTCGCCGATGACGTGGAAGGACGACGTGAAGTTGGGGCCGCCCACGCCGAAGTAGATGCGCACGGTCTCGCCGGTCCGGGCGGTGAGCTTCTTGTCCTTCATGAGCGCGCCGACGGCGCCGTTCAGGACGAAATACTCGGGCCGCTCGTTGAGGAGCTTCTCGTAGCTCTCGGTGGCTTCTCCCGGCGTGCCGAACGGCTGCTCGGTATAGATCTCGCCCTGCATCACGTAGAACTCGCGGTCGACCTTCGGCAGGCCGTCTTCGGGCTCGACCAGGATGAGGCCGTACATGCCGTTGGCGATGTGCTGCGCCACCATCGGCGTCGCGCAGTGATAGACGTAGATGCCCGGGTTGAGGGCCTTGAAGACGAAGCTCTTCCTCTCTCCGGGAGCGGCCATCGTCGCCTTGGCGCCGCCGCCCGGCCCGGTCACCGCATGGAAGTCGACGTTGTGCATCATCGCGCTGTCGTCGGCGTTCGCGAGCGCGACCTCGACCGTGTCGCCGACGCGCACGCGGATGAAGGGACCGGGCACCTTCCTGTTGAAGGTCCAGTAGTGATAGGTCGTGCCGTCGGCGAGCTGGCCCGTCACCTCGACGGTTTCCAGCTCGATCTTGAGATGCTGCGGGCCGCGTTTGCCGATCGGGCCAGGCAGGTCGGTCGGATCGCGCACGACGTCGACCGTCGAGGCGGCCTTTGCGGCATGGTCATGGGTGGGCCCCGCGGCGAAGGCGGCGGGCGCCGCCAGAAGCATCGCGGCGAGCGCGATGGCGCTTGTCGATGTGCGGAGCATCGGAATTCTCCTCGTTGGTTGCGAGGGGATGCTCGCTCACGTCCTCGCGCCGGTCCTTGTGCGAGCGCAAAGAGCTGTAAGTATTCTAAGTCGCAGAACTTATTCGCATATCAGCCCGGCGCTTGCTGCAGTGCAGCGTAAGCGATCGGCGGTGCGCCGGGCGCGCGGGAAGACCGGGGCGGCGAGCCGGTGCGATAGCCGCCCCGGCGGCGCGTCAGCGCCGCATCACCATCAGCTTCTTGATCTCGGCGATCGCCTTCGCCGGGTTGAGCCCCTTCGGGCAGGTCTTGGTGCAGTTCATGATCGTGTGGCAGCGGTAGAGGCGGAACGGGTCCTCGAGCCGGTCGAGGCGTTCGCCGGTCGCCTCGTCACGGCTGTCGGCGATCCAGCGATAGGCCTGCAGCAGCACCGCCGGGCCGAGATAGCGGTCGCCGTTCCACCAGTACGAGGGGCAGCTCGTCGAGCAGCAGAAGCAGAGGATGCACTCCCAGAGCCCGTCGAGCTTCTCGCGCTCCTCGATCGACTGCGGCCGTTCGCGATCCGGGGGCGGCGGCGATTCGGCCTGGAGCCACGGCTTCACCGAGCGGTACTGCGCGTAGATCTGGGTGAGGTCGGGCACGAGGTCCTTCACCACCGGCATGTGCGGCAGCGGGTAGATCGTGACGTCGCCCTCGATCTCGTCGATCGGCTTCAGGCATGCGAGCGTGTTCGTGCCGTCGATGTTCATCGCGCACGAGCCGCAGATCCCCTCACGGCAGGAGCGACGGAAGGTCAGCGTCGTGTCGATCTCGTTCTTGATCTTGATGAGCGCGTCGAGAACCATCGGCCCGCAGGTCGCGAGATCGACCTCGTACGTGTCGATGCGCGGGTTCTGATCGTCGTCCGGGTTCCACCGGTAGATCTTGAAGTTCTTGATGCGCGTTGCCCCCGCCGGCGCCTGCCAGGTTTTTCCGGCGCCGACTTTCGAGTTCGCGGGCAAGGTGAATTCGGCCATTTCGTAGCTCTTAGCTGTTAGCGCTTCGCTGTTGGCTCGTAGCTGATCCCTCGCAGCCGGTAACGCGCCCGCAACGAGCAGCTACAAGCCACCGGCTTCTAGCTCAATAGACGCGTGCCTTGGGCGGGAAGGGCTGCACCTCGTTCGAGAGCGTGTTCATGTGGACGGGACGGTAGTCGATCCGGACCTTGCCCGCCGCGTCGCGCCAGACGAGCGTGTGCTTCAGCCAGTTCTCGTCGTCGCGCTCGGGATAGTCCTCGCGCGCATGGGCGCCGCGGCTTTCCTTCCGGTTGGCGGCCGAATGCAGCGTCGAGACCGCCTGGGCCATGAGGTTCTGGAGCTCGAGCGCCTCCACCAGATCGGAGTTCCAGATCATCGAACGATCGGTGATGCTGAGCTCGGAGAGCGATCCCGCCACGTCCTCGATCTTGCGCACGCCTTCCTGCAGCACCTCCTCGGTCCGGAAGACAGCGCAGTTGTTCTGCATGATGCGCTGCATGGCGAGCCGGATCTCGGCCGTCTTGAGGCGTCCCTTGGCGTGGCGGACACGATCGAGCCGCGCCACGGCCTCATCTCCCGCGCTCGCGGGAAGCGGCTTGTGGGGCGCGTTGGGGCGAACCGTCTCCGCGGCGCGGCGGCCGGCCGCGCGGCCGAAGACGACGAGGTCGAGGAGCGAGTTCGTGCCGAGCCGGTTGGCGCCGTGGACCGAGACGCACGCCGCCTCGCCGATCGCCATCAGCCCCGGCACGACCTCGTCGGGATTGCCCGGCGTGCCGCGGATGACCTCCCCGTGATAGTTCGTCGGAATGCCGCCCATGTTGTAATGCACGGTCGGCAGAACCGGGATCGGCTCCTTCGTGACGTCGACGCCGGCGAAGATCTTCGCGGTCTCGGAGATGCCGGGCAGGCGCTCGTGCAGCACCTTGGGGTCGAGGTGCTCGAGGTGGAGGAGGATGTGGTCCTTATGCGGCCCGCAGCCGCGCCCCTCCCGGATCTCGATCGTCATCGAGCGGCTGACCACGTCGCGCGAGGCGAGATCCTTGGCGGTCGGCGCGTAGCGCTCCATGAAGCGCTCGCCTTCGCTGTTCGTGAGATAGCCGCCTTCGCCGCGCGCCCCCTCGGTGATGAGGCATCCGGCGCCGTAGATCCCGGTCGGGTGGAACTGGACGAACTCGAGGTCCTGCAGCGGCAGCCCGGCGCGCAGAACCATCGCGTTCCCGTCGCCGGTGCAGGTATGGGCCGAGGTGCAGGAGAAGTAGGCGCGCCCATACCCGCCCGTGGCGAGGATCACGAGATGCGCGCGGAAGCGGTGGAGCGTGCCGTCCTCGAGGCACCACGCCATGACGCCGCGGCAGGCGCCCTCGTCGTCCATGATGAGGTCGAGCGCGAAGTACTCGACGAAGAACTCGGCCGAGTGCTTGAGGCTCTGCTGGTAGAGCGTGTGGATGATCGCGTGGCCGGTGCGGTCGGCGGCGGCGCAGGCGCGCTTCGCCATCGCCTTGCCCCAGTGCACGGTATGGCCGCCGAACGGGCGCTGGTAGATCTTGCCTTCCTCGGTGCGCGAGAAGGGCACGCCGTAGTGCTCGAGCTCGATCACCGCGGGGATCGCCTCGCGGCACATGTACTCGATCGCGTCCTGGTCGCCGAGCCAGTCGGAGCCCTTGACGGTGTCGTACATGTGCCAGCGCCAGTCGTCCTCGCCCATGTTGCCGAGCGCGGCGCCGATGCCGCCCTGCGCGGCGACGGTGTGGCTGCGGGTCGGGAACACTTTCGAGATGCACGCCGTCTTGAGCCCGGCTTCGACGCAGCCGACCGTGGCGCGCAGGCCGGCGCCGCCCGCGCCGACCACGACGACGTCGTAAGCGTGGTCGATGATCTTGTACGACTGGGCCAATTCAGCCTCCGAAGGCGATCTTCAGCACGGCGAAAATGCCGGCGACGGCGAGCGCGAAGCAGACGAGCTTGTTCAGCACGAGGGCTGCGATCTTCGCGCCCTCGTGGTGCACGTAGTCCTCGATGATGACCTGAAGCCCGAGCGAGGCGTGGTAGAAGCTCGTGCCGACGAGGAGGACCATCAGGATCGCGACGAGCGGCCGCGACAGCCAGGCGAGCACGGTCGCGTGATCGGCGCCGGCGAGCGCGATGACCGATGTGACGAACCAGAGCGAGAGCGGCACGAGCGCCACCGCGGTGAGGCGCTGGACCCACCAGTGCTCGACCCCTTCCTTGGCGGAGCCGAGACCGAGCGCGCGGCCGAGCGGCGAGCGGAGAGTCTTGGCCATCAGCCGCGCCCCATCTGCACGAGCGCGGCGCCCCAGGCGAGGATCGTAAGGCCGATGCTGGCCACCACGACCGTCCAGCCGCTCTGGTAGACCGTCTTGATGTCGAAGCCGTGGCCGGTATCCCACACGAGATGCCGGATTCCCGCGCAGAGGTGATAGAAGAGCGAGAGCGACCATCCGATGAGGAGAAGAATTCCGAGCCAGGAGCCGAGGAATTCCTGAACCACTCGGTAGGCCTCGGGTCCGGTCGCGGCGGCGACGAGCCACCAGACGAGAAGCAGTGTGCCGACCGAGAGCGCGATGCCTGTCGCGCGGTGCGCGATCGACAGGGTCATCGTCAATTGCCAGCGGTAGATCTGTAGATGCGGCGAGAGCGGCCGCTCGGAGGTCTGCATCGTGCGGGAAAACCTCGGAAATCAGCGCCCCACGGGGCGACGGGGACCTTTTTCTGCGACGGGTGTAGTCCCGTCGACTCCGCCTGTCAACGCGGCCGGCCGTCCGTCGAGGGCGCCGCCCTGTGGATCGTTCTGTGGAAGAGCGTTGGAGGATTTGTGCGCGGCTCGAACAATAATGCACAACTTTTTTATTGGGCGGCCGCAAGATTGGATTGCCCGCGAAAAGTATTCGGATCATGCTTTTCGTCGGATCGCGAGACCGTTCGCGCCGAACCGGCGGTCGGCAAGAGGCTTCCGATGAGGACGGGCTCTGGCCGCCGGCCGAGGCGGGGGCGACGGCCCGCCCCTGGTGGCGGGCATCTCGGGGTGCGGCGGCGGAGCGCTTCTTGCGGCGCATCTCGCGGCGGACGATCGGTGTCTTTCGGCTGCGCCGGCGGAGTCCCTGCCGGCAGCGCCAGCGGGAACGGGGAGTGCGCTGCGGCAGCTCTGGGTTCCCGGATCGACGACTGATTTCCGCTGAGGCCCGCTCGTGGGCGGGCGCGCCCGAGATCACGGCGGCGCGTTGGACCAGGACGCCGCCGGTTCGGGAGGACGCTTCCTCCGCTCGCGAGGCCGGGAGCCGGATGGGCTCCGGAGGCGCCGGGCAGGTCCGCTGTCCTGGTTCGACGGGCGGGCTCACGGCCGGGATTTCTCGGCCTCGGCGCCTCCTTTCTTTATACCGTCTCTACGTCATTCCACCGGCTTCGCGCCTGCCTTTCAGCGGCTTCTTCCGTCGAACGGTTTCGGGGAGAGCGCGGAAAGATCGACGCCGTCGAGGCAGCGGACGTTCACGGCGACCATCGGCGTGCCGTCTTCGCCGGTACCGCGCGCGAAGGACTCGACGCCGCAGCGGCGGCAGAAAAGATGGTGGATCCGCTTCTGGCCGAACTGATAGTCCGAGAGCTCGGGTTCGCCCGACCGGAGCGTGAACTCGGCGGCGGGCGCGAAGGCCAGAAGCAGGCCGCGCTTGGTGCAGATCGAGCAGTTGCAGGAGATGACCCGCGACAAGTCCACCCTCGCCGCGTAGCGCACCGCGCCGCAGTGGCACCCGCCTTCGTAGGTCCGAGCTTCCTCCATCCCGCCTCCCTTGCGCCTCAGCGCGGCACCAGCACCCAGTAGTCGAGCTCGAGGACGACCGCCGGGTCCTCGCGCGGAAAGTCGGCGCAGGGGCGGTCCTTGGTCGCGATCGTGCGGAGGCGCAGCGCCCCGACATCGTTGCCCGCCGGCGCCTTGCCGATGATCTCGCTCCAGGCGTAGAGCGTGTCGCCGGCGAAGAAGGGCGCCGCGTGTCGCCCGCCGTTGATGGCCGCGACCTTCACGGCGTTTCCGAGGCCGTTGAAGGAGAGGGCGCGGGCGAGGCTGATGACGTGCCCGCCATAGACGAGGCGGCGGCCGAAGCGGCTTTCCCTCTGCTCCCAGGCGTCGAAGTGGACGCGGGCCGTGTTCTGGTAGAGGCGGGTCGCCATCGCGTGCTCGGCCTCCTCGAGCGTCATCCCGTCGCGGTGGTCGATGCGCTCGCCGATCTCGTAGTCGTCATAGGCATAGGGGCTGCCCGACAGCTTCCGGTCGAACCGGTCGAAGCGGATGCCGTCCGGAACGACGAGCGCATCGGGCTCGACCGCCTCGGGCAGCGAAGGGACATGCGGCGGAGGGACCTCCGCCTCGGGGTTCCGCTTCTTCACCATCACCCAGCGCACGTATTCGACGACGGTCTCGCCGCGCTGATTGAGACCGGTCGAGCGCACGTAGACGATCCCGGTCTGCCGGTTGGCGTTCTCCTTGAGCCCGATCACCTCAGAGCGCGCCGTGACCGTGTCGCCCGGGTAGAGCAGTGTCCGGAAAACGCCGGCGGCGTAGCCGAGATTGGCGACGGCGTTGAGCGAGATGTCGGGAACCGTCTTGCCGAAGACGACATGAAAGGCGAGGAGGTCGTCGATGGGAGCGCGCCGGAGGCCGAGCGCACGCGCGAACTCGTCCGAGGACTGGAGCGCGAAGCGGGACCCGGTGAGGGCGAGATAGAGCGCCTGGTCGCCTTCCGTGACGGTGCGCGGCGTCGCGTGCTCGAGCACCTGCCCGAGCCGGAAATCCTCGAAGAAGTTGCCGGCCGCCGTCTTCGTCACGGCGCCGTCCCCATCTCGGCGATCGCGTCGGCGAGGGCGACGAGCCGGTGCGCCTCCTCGACATGAAGATTCTCGACGAGCTTTCCGTCGACGAGGAGGAGGCCCTTGCCGGCGGCGACCGCCTCGGCGTGCGCGGCGATGATCTTGCGCGCCCACGCGACGTCCGCTTCGCTCGGCGTGAAGGCGCGGTTCGCCTCGTCGAGCTGCTTCGGGTGGATGAGCGTCTTGCCGTCGAAGCCGAGCTCGCGGCCCTGCCGGCACGAATAGGCGAAGCCCTCGGCGTCGTCGAGGTCGAGATGGACGCCGTCGAGGATGGCGAGGCGGTGCGCGCGCGCGGCGAGAAGACAAAGCCCGAGCGCGGTCAGCATCGGCAGCCGCTCGCGCGTGTGCGCGGCGTGGAGGTCCTTCGCGAGATCGGAGGTGCCCATGACGAAGCCGGCGAGCCGGGGCGAGGCGCCGGCGATCTCGGCCGCGCGCAGCATGCCCATCGGCGTCTCCATCATGCACCATATGCCGAGCGTCTCGGGCGCGCCGGCGCCTGCGAGAATCGCCTCGGCCTGTCGCACCGCGTCGGCGCTTTCGACCTTCGGCAGGAGCACGCCGTCGAGCTTCATCCGCGCCGCGGCGAGGAGGTCGCCATGGCCCCAGGGCGTGGCGAGCGAGTTGACGCGGAGAATGAGCTCGCGCCGTCCGTAGCCGCCCTGCGCCAGCGCGGCGGCGATCGTGTCGCGCGCGCCGACCTTGGCGTCCGGCGCGACCGCGTCCTCGAGGTCGAAGATGAGCGCGTCCGCGGCGAGGCTGCGCGCCTTTTCGAGCGCGCGCGGGTTGGAGCCGGGCATATAGAGCACGGAGCGGCGGGGGCGGGCTGTGGCAGGCATCGGCTTCCTCGAGTTGACGCAGGGCGTGATTGCGGCGGAGATAGGCCGGTGAGCGCCATTCTGTCTATCCAGTCCTGGGTCGCGTACGGCCACGTGGGAAACACGGCCGCCGTGTTTCCGCTCCAGCGTCTCGGCTTCGAGGTCTGGGCCGTCAACACGGTCCAGTTCTCGAACCACACGGGTTACGGCACCTGGCGCGGTGTCGTCTTCGACCGGAGCGCGATCGCCGATGTCGTTCTCGGCATCGAGGAGCGCGGCGTCTTCGGCCGCTGCGATGCCATCCTTTCGGGCTACATGGGCGACGCGAGCCTCGGCGAAGTCGTCCTCGACGCCGTGAAGAGGGTCCGCGCCGCCAATCCGCAGGCGCTCTACTGCTGCGATCCGGTGATCGGCGATTTCGGGCGGGGCGTCTTCGTCCGGCCGGGGATCGCCGAGTTTTTCGCCAAGAAAGCGCTCGCCGCGGCCGACATCGTGACCCCGAACCGCTTCGAGCTCGAGCATCTCACCGGCGCCAGCGTCGGCTCGCTCGCCGAGGCGGTCGCGGCGGCGGAGAGGCTTCGCGCGCGCGGGCCGCGCATCGTCCTCGTGACCAGTCTCGAGCCTGGGAGCGACCGTATCGGCATGCTCGCCTCTGGGCCGGAGGGCGCCTTCGCGACCGAGACGCCGCGGCTGCCGCTCCATGTGAACGGGGCGGGCGACGTGGTGGCGGCGCTCTTTCTCGGCCACTATCTCCGCGGGCGCTCCCTGCCGGCCGCGCTCGAGCGGGCCACGGCGGGCATTTTCGCCGTGCTCGACGCGACGCATCGTGCGGGGAAGCGCGAGATCCAGCTCGTTCGGGCGCAGGAGGACCTTCTCGATCCGCCGCGGCGCTTTCCTGTCGAAAAGGTGTGATCGCCGCCACAGACCGGAGCCGGCCAGACGGTTTACTCCGCCAATCTGGCGTTGAACGCGGCTGTCGCGTATCCTTCGCCGGTTGAAGGAGCCTCGGACGATGTTTCGGTATTGCTGCGGTCTGCTCGGTCTCGTGCTCGGTGCCGCGCCCGCGTTCGCGGCCAATCCGGTAGCGCTGGTCGAAGACGTCGAGGGCAAGGTGCCGGTGCAGGTCATGGATTACCTCGCCGAGGGGCAGCGCATCGAGCTTCCGCCGGATGCCAGGGTGGTGATCGGCTATTTCGGGAGCTGCGAGCGCGAAACGATCGAGGGGGGAAAGGTCCTCATCGGGACAACGCAGAGCCGGGTCGAAGGCGGAAAGGTCGCGCGCGAGAAGGTCGAGTGCGACGGTGGCAGGATGCTGCTCACCTCGTCCCAGGCGAGCGCCTCGGGCGTGATGGCTTTCCGCGGTTTCGCGCCCGGCCAGCGTCTGCCGAAGCCGCAATTCACGATCTACGGCGCGAGCCCGGTCTTCGAGCTGTCGAAGCCCGGCATGCTGTACATCCAGCGTCTCGACACGAGCGCCGGCGAAATGGAGCTGAATGTCGGCGCCAACGACCTCATCGCCGGGCGGTTCTTCGATTTTGCCGAGGCGGGCAGGCGCCTCGAGCCGGGCGGGCTCTATCGGATCGCGACCGAGGACGGCAACGTCGTCGTCAAGGTCGACGACGCGGCGAAGCCGGGCAAGAGCGCGCTCGTCGGCCGGCTGGTCCGGCTCTAGGCGGCGGCCGGCCGAATGACATCCTCGACCGTCGGCCGCCTGCGACAGCGCGTCCATCCGCGACCGCCTTTCGCCTTCGTGCGGCCGACGGAGCAGCGGCCCGCCTCGCGCAAGACGGCCTGACGACGCAGGCGGGCGCGGGATGCGACGCCGCGACGCCCTCGTCGCCGCCGCGATCGCCCTCGGCACGGCGGCGCTGATCGCCACGCCGTTCTTCGAGCCGCTCCATGCGTTTTCCCTCGACGCGCTGTTCTGGCTGCGCGCCGAGGTCTACGGCCCGCTCCATGAACCCGAGGACTCCCCGACCGTCGTCGTCGCGATCGACGAGGAGTCGCATCGCCGGCCGCCCTTCGCCGGCGTGCCGACGGCTCTCTGGACGCGCGACATCGCGCCGGTGCTCGACGCGATCGTCGAGGGCGGCGCCAGGGTCGTCGGCTTCGACGTGATCTTCCCCAACTCCGCCGAGCAGATCTTCGCGCGGATGACGGAAAGAGTGGGCTCCGGCTGGGAGCGCGAGTTCCTTGTCTCGCTGCGCAACGCGGCGAAGCCGGGCAAGCTCGTTCTCGGCAAGGTGCAGCACAGCCAGTCGCCGATCCGGCCGCATCAGGCGCAGAGTTTCGCGGTCGGCAATCAGCAGAACATCCGCTCCAACAATCTTCTCGCCGACGTGGACGGCCGCATCCGGCGAATTCCGCTTTTCTTCGAAAGCCTCGAGGCCGACGGCGGCACGCGAACCGAGACCTCGATGTCGCTCGAGCTCGCCGCCCGCGCGCGCGGCGTCCGGCCGGAGAAGCTTCCCGACGGCGGCGTGAGTCTCGCCGGGTGGCGCATCCCCGGATCGGAGTCGAACGCGTTTCTCGCCAACTTCGATGCGGGGAACGACGTTCCCACCTTCTCGCTCGCCGATCTTTACGCCTGTGCGCAGAAGGGCGACGCCGAGTTCTTCCGCCGGCACTTCGGAGGCAAGGTCGTCCTGCTCGGCGCCGTCCTCGACCTCGAGGATCGCAAGCTCACCTCGAAGCGCTTCATCACGGCGCCCGATTCGAGCGCCTACGCGCGCTGCGTCCACCCGCCGATGCCGCTCGCGCGCGAAGATGTGGTGCGGGAGACCGTTCCGGGCGTCTACATACACGCGACCGCGGTCAACAATCTCCTGCGCGGCGATGCGCTCGCGGCCTTTTCGCCGGCGCTCGTCTTCGCCGCGATCCTCGTCCTGTGCGGCGGGGCGGCGGTCGCCGGCATGGCGCTGTCGCCGCTTCCGGCCGCGCTCGCGCTGGGGGTGCTCGGCGCCGTGTGGGCCGCTGCCTCCGTCGTTCTTCTCCGTCACGCCATTGCGGCGCCGCTCTTCGCCCCGCTGCTCGGCGGCGCGGTCGTTCTCGCGCTGGTGCTCGCCTTCCGCTTCATGGTCGCGGACCGCGACAAGCGCTTCTTGCGCAAGAGCTTCTCGCTCTACCTCTCGCCGGCGATGGTCGAGGAGATGCTGCGCGCGGAAAAGCCGCCGGAGCTCGGGGGCGAGACGCGGACGGTCACGATCCTCTTCTCCGACGTCGCGGGCTTCACCTCGCTTTCCGAGACTCTCCCGCCCGGCGAGCTCGTGCGGCTCATGAACGCCTATCTTTCAGCGATGACGGAAATCGTCCAGAAGCACAAAGGCTATGTCGACAACTTCATCGGCGACGCGATCATCGCCGTCTTCGGGGCGCCGCTCTCGGACCCCGATCATGCGCGGCACGCCGTCGCCTGCGCCATCGAGTGCCGCCGCCGCCTCGCCGAGCTCAACCGCGACACCGCCGCCTTCGCCGGCCGACAACTCCGGGCGCGGATCGGGCTCAACACCGGGGAGGTCCTCGTCGGCAATATCGGCTCCAAGGACCGGCTCAAATACACCGTGATGGGCGACGCGGTGAACCTCGCCTCGCGGCTCGAAGGGGCGAACAAGGTCTATCGCACCGCGATCCTCGTCTCGGAGGACACCGTCGCCGCGGCCGGCGCCGGCTTCGAGTTCCGCGAGATCGACCGCGTGCGTGTCAAAGGCCGCGCGAAGGCGGTCGCGATCTACGAGCCGCTCGGCGAGGACCACCATCTTTCCGCGGCAGGCGCGCGCGATTTCGCCGATGCGCTTGCCGCTTACCGCGAGGGCCGCTTCGAGGAGGCGGCACGGCGCTTCGAGCGGCTCGCCCCGCTCGATCCCACCGCGGAGGTCTTCGCCGGCAAAGCTCTGGAGCTCGCCGCCGCGCCGCCGGCGGACTGGCAGCCCGTCACCGCGCTCGAGACCAAGTAGACTCCCCGGCGCCCAGCTCTGTGGCGGCAGAAGGCGACGTCACTGGCTCGCCCAGATGATGCGCGCGATCCAGGCGACGTCCTCGGCGGCGAGGCTGAGATCCGGCGCGGAAGGATTGAGCGAGGCGAACTCCACGCGGGTCGTGCTGCGTCGCTGCAGCTCCTTCGCCATCACCTCGCCCTTGGTCGTGCGCACCACGACGCGGTCGCCGCGCCGAACCGGCGCCTGCGGCGACACGATGATGATGTCGCCGTCGCGGTAGACCGGCGCCATCGAATCGCCGCTGATTTCGAGCGCATAGAGCGCCGGGTCGTCGATATCGGGAAAGGCGATTTCCTTCCATCCCGACAAGACGGGACAGCCGCGCTCGTCGAACGTGCCTTCCGCGCCGGCCTGCGCGTAGCCCAGCATCGGGATGCGACGCATCGCGCCGTCGATGCCGTGGTCGATCAAGCGTACGAAATCGAAAAGGCTGCTGTTCGTCGCCAGAAGCACCTTGGCGATGCTCTCCGTCGAGGGCCAGCGCGGCTTCCCGTCGCGCGTCGCGCGCTTCGAGCGGTTGAACGTGGTCGGGTCCAGCCCGGAGCGGCGCGCTAGTCCCGACGCAGTGAGACCGTTCCGGGCCGCCAGCCGATCGATCGCCTGCCAGATGTCAGCATGGCTCAGCATCGAACCCGCCCTCTGCCGATGGCTGTTCCGATGCGACGTTAACTCTCGGGATAGGGGAGAGTCGAGCGCTTGTCCCGGGTCGCGGCCGGGGATAGCGTCCCGGCCTGATGGACCATGCCGGGCCGATCTTCCACATCTGCCGCCGCGAGGAATGGGAGGCGGCGGTGCGTTGCGGGCGCTATGCGGGGTCTTCGCAGGACGCGGCGGACGGCTTCATTCACTTCTCGACGGCGGCACAGGTGGCCGAGAGCGCGGCCCGGCATCGCGCCGGCCAGTCGGGGCTCGTGCTCGTCGCCGCCGATCCGGTCCGTCTCGGCCCTGCGCTTCGCTGGGAGCCGTCGCGGCGCGGCGAGCTCTTTCC
>JADGGZ010000134.1 GCA_019689675.1 Rhodospirillales bacterium
GCCACCATCGGGCCGGAAACGCCGCCCGCGTGCACGATCGCGTGCGGCCGGTACCGCTCCACCAGCGCGTAGACCGCGTCCCGGTCGCGGAGATCGGCAGGGGCGACCGGCACCGCGGCTGCGTCGGTCATGCGCAGATCGGTTCCGACAGCCGAAATGCCCGTGCGCGCCAGGCGCTGGAGCAGCGCATAGCCGATGAGCCCGTTCGCGCCGGTGACCAGGACGGAGCGTTCCGCCATCCGTCAGCGCCCGAGATAAGAGCGCAGCACTGCCGGGTCGTCGAGCAGGCCGTCGGCGGGACCGGAAACGGCGATTTCGCCATTCTGCAGCACATGCGCGTACTCCGCGACGGCGGCGGCGACGCCGACGTTCTGCTCCACGATGAGAATCGTGAGATTTCGTCGGTTGAGCTCCAAGACGGCGTCCACCATGTCGCCGACGACGGCGGGGGCGAGGCCGGCGGAAGGCTCGTCCATGAGAAGGCAGCGCGGCCGCGTCATCAACGCCCTGCCGATCGCCACCATCTGCTGCTCACCGCCTGAGAGAGAGCCGGCGCGGCGCTTGCGCTTCTCGCGCAGCTGCGGAAACAGGTCGTAGACCGCCTCGAGGTCCTCGGCGATCGCCGCGCGATCACGGCGCGTCACGGCGCCGAGCTCGAGGTTCTCGGCGACCGTCATGCTCGGCCAGACATCCCGTCCCTGCGGCACCTGCGCGATCCCGGCGCGAATGATCTCGTCGGGCCGCTTTCCGGCGCATTCCTCTCCCTTGAGGCGAACGGAGCCGGCGCGCGGCCGCACGAGCCCGGTGAGCGCGTTCAGCACCGTCGTCTTTCCCGAGCCGTTGCCGCCGAGAAGAGCCACGATCTTCCCCTCCGGAACGTCGAAGGACACGTCCCGAAGCACCTCGGTCGGACCGTAGGCGACCTTAAGATGCTGCACGGCGAGCACGGAGTTCCTTTCCCAGATAAGCCTCGATCACCTCGGGATTGTTGCGGACCTCGACGGGCTTTCCCTCGGCGATCTTGCGCCCGGAGTTGAGCACCGTGATCCGGTCCGAGATCTCCATGACGAGCCGGATTACGTGCTCGACCAACACGAGCGTCACGCCCTTCTCGTCGCGGATCCGGCGCAGAAGCGCGTCGAACTCGGCGACGCGGTTGAGGCTGAGCCCTACTGCGGGTTCGTCGAGGAGGACGATCTTCGGCTCGCCGATGAGCGTCCGCGCGATCTCGACGACGCGCTGCTGTCCGAACGAGAGGGCGCTCGCGGGGCGATCGGCGAAGGCGCCCATCCCCACGAAGTCGAGCGCCGCGCGTGCGCGCTCGACCGTCTCGGCTTCCTCGGCGCGAGCGGAGCGGAGACGCAGGCCGGCCGCGAGGAGCCCGGTCGTGGTGCGGCGGTGAAGGCCGCAGATCATGTTCTCCAGCACGGTCATGCCGCGGAAGAGCTGGGAGGTCTGGAACGTGCGGCCGAGTCCGCGCCGGGCGATCTCGCTGGGCTTGAGGCCGGTGAGTTTCTCTCCGTCGAGGCGGATCTCGCCCGCGTCCGGGCGATGGATGCCGCAGATCGCATTGAGCAAGGTCGTCTTGCCGGAGCCGTTCGGGCCGATGATGCCGCGGATCTCGCCGCGACCGATCTCGGTCGCGACGCCGTCGAGCGCGGCGACGCCGCCGAAACGGAGCGTCACGTTGTCGACGACGAGAAGCGACACGGCCGGCTATTCCCCCGGGACCGATGCCGTGCCGGGGCGTGCGAGAAGCCTTGCGCGGCGCTCCGGCAAGCGCAGCGGCTCCTCCCATCCGCGCGCGTTGCGCTTCAGGACCGACACCAGCCCGCCGCGGAGGAAGATGACGAAGACGAGGAGGAGGGCGCCGAACGCTATCTCCTGCGTTCCCTTGAAGGCGCGCAATGCCTCGAGCAGAAACACCAGGATCCCGGCGCCGAGCAGCGAGCCGGTCACCGAGCCGAGCCCGCCGACGACGATCATCGCCTTGTGCAGCACCATCTGGAAGAGATCGAAGCCCTCCGGCGCGACGAAGTTGAGGAGCGCCGAGTAGAGCCCTCCCGCGACGCCGGCGTAGAATCCGGACATCGCAAAGGCGAGGGCCTTGTAGCGGAGGAGATCGATGCCGAGAGATTCCGCGGCGACCTCGCCGTCGCGAATGGCAACGAACGCGCGCCCAATGCGCGAGGCGGCGACGTTCCAGGCGAACAGCGTCAAGAGAACTGCGAGAAGAAGGCTGAGGAAGTAGAGGCCGGTTGGCGTCTCGACCGGAAGCGGTGCGAAGGAGATGAGCGGCGTCTTGAACCCGCCGGCGCCGAAGGTGACGTTCTCCCAGTGCAGGAACACCCACTGCGTCGCCTGCGCGAAAGCGAGGGTGGTAAGAGCGAGGTAGAGGCCGCTGAGGCGAAGGGCGGGCAGCGAAATCACGAGTCCGACGAGCGTCGCCACGACGGCGCCGCAGGGGAAAGCCGCGAAGAACGGTAGCTCCAGCCGCACTTGGAGGAGGCCCGTGGTATAGGCGCCGATCCCGAACATCGCTGCGTTCGCGAAGGCGAGCTGCCCGGCATAGCCGACGAGCAAGTTGAGTCCCACGGCCAGCAGCACGTAGATGAAGAGGAGGGTGCCGACGAAGAGCGTGTACGGGTTTCCCATCCACGGCAGGATCAGCGCGCCCGCGAGGAGCACGAGCAGAACGTTCCGTCGGCTGAAGACCGGCATCCGTTTAAACCCGCCGGACCTTGGCGAAATCGAGGAGCCCGGTCGGTCTCACGATCAGCACAGCCATGATCACGAGGAAGGGCGCCACCTCCATCGCGCTCGAGTGGATGTAGCCGCCGGCGAGGCTCTCGACGACGCCGACCAGAATGCCGCCGAGCACCGCGCCTGGGAGGCTGGTGAGTCCGCCGACGACTGCCGCGGCGAAGCCCTTGACGAACAGGAGGAAGCCCATATCCGGGTAGAGGAGCGTGAGCGGCGCCATCAGCACGGCCGCCGCGGCCGCGATGAGGGAGCCGACCGCAAAAGCCATCATGTAGACGCGGTCGGTCCGAATGCCGACGAGCTTTGCCGCCTTCGCGTTGTCGGCCGTCGCCTGCATCATCTTGCCGGCGGTGGTGAGGCGAAAGAAGGCGGCGAAGGCGATCATGACGGCGAGCGCGCCGGCCGTGACGACGAGCTGCTGCGGGATGATCATCAAAGGTCCGAGAAGGATCGGCTCGGCCTGGGTGAGAGGCGGAAACGAGAGATAATCCGCCTTTCCGCCCCAGATGAGTCGTGCCGTTCCTTTCAAGATGAAGGAGAGGCCGACGGTGGCGAGAACGAGGCTGACGAGGTCGGCGTTGGCCAGCGGCCGAAACGCGATGCGGTCGGTGAGAACGCCGACCGCGAAGCCTATTGCTACGGTGCCGAGGAGCGCGACGCCGTAAGGAAGTTGAAGCCCGACATGCAGGGTCCAGGCGACGAAGCCGGCGACCATGAGCAGCTCGCCGTGAGCGAAGTTGATCACCCCGCTCGCCTTGTTGACGATGACGATGCCCAGCGCGATCAGGGCGTAAAGCGCACCGGTCGTGATCCCGCTGACGAGGAGATAGCTGAAGAGCATCCGTCAGTACCCCTCCGTTGCCGCGTCGGATGCGGAAGAGGAACGAAGTAGGGCAGCGGTTCGCAAACCGGTCCTCCTCCGTTCCTCGTATCGCCGCCGATGAAGCACGCCCGGGTGGGCTCGGGTCACGCCTCAGTTCAGCGAAACGGGCGTCACGTCGAGCACCTTCGTCGGTCCGCCCGGCTCCTTGCGTATCCAGGCAGGCGATTTGTGGCAGCGATGATCGGCCTCCGAGCAGGTGATCGGGCCGCCGTGCGTATCGGTCTCGAAGTTCTTGATCGAAGCCAGCGCCGCGATCAGCTTTTCGCGCGTGAGATCGGGGCCGGCGTTCTTCAGCGCCTCCACGAGCACCTGCGCGCTGCCGACACCGAAGAGGTTGAACACCGAGAGCCTGTCGCCCGGGAACTTCGCCTCGATCGCCTTGCGCCACTTGTCGACGGCCGGATCGTCCGGCGTGTATCGGACCATGGAGATCGTGTAGAAATTCGCCGTTCCGCCCGGTACCCCGACCTGCTCTTCGAAGGCAGCGGGGTCGGCGATTCCGGTCTGCCCGATCATGATCGGCTTGAACGCGAGCTTGGCGGAATCCCGCAGGAAGACCGCCGCCGGCTTCGGATACAGCAGCACGATAACCGCGTCGGCATTGGCTGCCTTGAGACGAAGCACCTGCGCCGTCGTATCGTTCGCGTCCGGCGAGACCTCCTCGTCGGCGACCGGCTTGACCCCTTTACTCTTGAAGGCGGCCATCAGCGGCTCGTACCGGGCGCGACCCCACGAATCCCGCATCGAGACCACCGCGATGCGCTTCGCGCCTCGCTTCAGCGCGAACTCGAGTTGGGCGTAGCTTTCGATGGTGGAGGTCGTGGCGGTCGAGAAGATGTTCGGCGCCGGCGGTGTCGTAATGCCGTCATGCACGGAGGCGAAAACGAGGAGAGGAACCTTCGACTTCTCAACTTCCTCTCGCGCGGCGAACGTGGCATTGCTGCAGCCGCCGCCGATCAACGCGAAGACCTGGTCCTGATAAATCAGCTTCTTCACGGCGCCGATCGCGCCGGCCGGATCGCAGCGATCGTCCTCGCGCACGAGCTCGAGCTTCCGTCCGTGGACGCCGCCCTTGGCGTTCACTTCGTCGAAGACGATTTCGACGCCGTTCATGACGAGCTTGCCGTAGAGATACCCTGGTCCCGTCAACGCGCCGAAGCTGCCTATCCGGATTTTGTCGGCAGTGACCCCGGGGGCGTCGGCTGCCGCAGCGGGAGCGACGGCGAGAAGCAGAGTGCCGACCATCGCCGACGCGAACGAGTTGAGACGCATTGTTCGCCTCCCCTTTTCTCCCGATCGGACGAAAAGCATAGCCCGCGGTTGCGCGCCGACCGCAAGGAAATAAAGGGAAGGGAATGCCCGCTTCTGTCGTCGAACCCGAATGTGCGGTTCCTCGCGCGCCGGAATACATCCCGTAGGCACGAAGATCGGGCGTTTTGTTCACCCTTTAGTTTAACAGTTGCCCGTTCAGGCTCCCCACGTTTCCGCGAGAATTCGGATCCAGTTCTCGCCCATGACCTTCCGGATCCTGCGCTCGGCCCAGCCCGCCTTCTCCATCGCTCGCGTGACGTTGGGAAACTCGCCGATCGTTCGGATGCCGGCCGGATTGACCACGTCGCCGAAAGTCGTCAGTCGCCGCGCATACCCCTTGTCGTGGGTGAGCCATTCGAAGAATGCGGCGTCCTGATCCTGGGTGAAGTCTGTTCCGATGCCGACGCTGTCCTCGCCGACCACGTTGATCACGTGGTCTATCGCGGCGACGAAGTCGTCGACGGTCGCGTCGCTGCCTTTCGCGAGGAAAGGCGGAAACATCGTGACGCCGACGAAGCCTCCGTGATCGGCGATGAAGCGGAGCTCCTCATCCGACTTGTTGCGCGGATGAGGCTTCAACGCCGCGGGAAGGACATGCGTGTAGGCGACGGGCTTCCGCGAGGCGAGAATGACGTCCTGCGAGGTCTTCGGGCCGACATGGCTGAGGTCGCAGAGGATCCCGACACGGTTCATCTCGGCGACGACCTCGCGCCCGAAATCGCTGAGCCCTCCGTCGTGGCTTTCGTAGCATCCGGTACCGACGAGGTTCTGGGTGTTGTAGGCGAGCTGTACGACGCCGACCCCGAGCTCCTTGAAGAGCTCGATGTAGCCGAGTTGGTCTTCGAACGCCGTCGCATTCTGAAAGCCGAGGATGATCCCGGTACGGCCTTCCTCTTTGGCGCGGCGAATGTCGGCGGTCGTGCGGACCTGAGTGATGAGGTCCGCGTGTTCGCGGAACCAGCGCTTCCAGTCGGCGATGTTCCGCATCGTCGCTTCGAATCCCTCCCACACCGAGCAGGTGCAGTTGGCCGCGGTCAGCCCTCCTCGCCGCATGTCCTCGAAAACGGATCGGCTCCATTTGGAGATGATCAGCCCGTCGATGACGATCATGTCGGCGTGGAGATCGGCCATGGCTTCTCCTCCTGACGAAGAACGGCCGCGGCAGCCGAGGAGCGAGAAATTTCCATTCGAGCGGCCGCGCGCGTTGCTGCGCAACGAGCGTCACTCGGCGCATAGTCGAGACCCTTGCCGACGGATAGTCGAGCGGTTTTTTTGCCGAGCCGCCAATCCCGAGCCGTTAGGTCGGCGCGCGCAGCCCCCGAGCCTCAGCCGATGCGCTGCGCCGTCTCCCAGGCGATCCGGGCGAAGTCCTTGTAAGCCTTGCCTGCCTCGATCGCGCGCGCATCGGCGGCGTTGCCGTCGAGCCCCCGTCGGTAGACGCCGACGAGAATCGCGGCGAAACGGAACATCGCGAACACGATGAAGTATTCCCAATCGGGAATTCCGGCCCGCCCCGCTTTGCGGCAGTAGAGATCGACGTAGTCGGCTTCGGATGGAATCCCGAGCGCGCCGATGTCGATGTCCCCGAAGCCGCGCCCGCCTTCTTCCGGAAGGCGGTAGGCGAGGCAGTTGTACGCGAGATCGGCGATTGGATGCCCGATCGTCGCGAGCTCCCAGTCGAGCACGGCGACAACACGAGGCTCGGTCGGGTGGAAGATGAGGTTCCCGATGCGATAGTCGCCGTGCGCGATCGCGACCTCCTCCTCTTTCGGGAGGTGCGCAGGCAGCCATTCCGCGAGGCGGTCCATCGCCGGGTCCGGCTCGAGGCGCGAGGCGAGGTACTGCTTCGTCCACCGTGCGGTCTGGCGCGGGATGTAGCCCTCCGGCCTGCCGAACCCCTCGAGGCCGACCGCGCGGTAGTCGATGCGATGAAGCTCGGCCAGCACCTCGGCCATGTGCTCGTACATCGCGCGCCGTTCCTCCTGCGTGCAGCCCGGCAGAAGCCGATCCGGGAAGACCCGTCCTTCGACGTGATCCATCACGTAGAAGGCGGTGCCGATGACGCTCGGATCCTCGCAGAGGAGGCGTACCCGCGCGACTGGCACGGGGGTGTCGGCGAGCGCCTTCTGGATGCGAAACTCGCGATCGACCGCATGCGCCGAGGCGAGGAGGGTTCCGGGCGGCTTTTTCCGCAAGACGTACGCGGCATCGGGCGTCTCGAGGTGGAAGGTCGGGTTCGATTGCCCACCCTGAAACTGCCGAATCCGGCAGGGCTGGCGGAAGCCCGGCAGTTCCCGTTCGAGATAGCGGCAGAGCGCCGCCTCGTCGAAGCGATGGTTCGGCAGCACGGGAACGAGCACGGCCGCGCCGGGTTTCGTCGCTTTCGTCATTCCGCCTTCAGCACCTTCCAGATCCCGTGCGCCCGGGCGATCGTGTGCTCCTTGATGGCGAGCACGCCCTCGACGAACACGACCGACCGCGTCCGTCGCGTCACCCTCGCGCGCGCCTCGACAAAGTCCCCGAGACGGGCAGGGGCGAGGAAATGAGTGTCGAGTTGGATCGTCGCGAGCGGGCGGTCGCCGACCGCTTCGGCGACGGTGCGTCCCAGCGCTTCATCGGCGAAGGTCATGAGCATGCCGCCGTGCACCACGCCGCGCACATTGGCGTGCTTCGCTTCGGCGATGAACCCGAACACCGGCCCGTCCTCGCCCCGTCTCATCCAAATCGGCCCGACCAGCGCGGGAAAGCCCTTGCGGTCGTCTACCTTCCAGCCGGCAGCGGCTGGATCGAACCTCGCCGCGCCGCTCAATTGTACTTCCGCAGCTCGAGACGGCCGATCTGGTTGCGATGGACCTCGTCCGGCCCGTCGGCGAGGCGCAGCGTGCGCGAATGGGCGTATGCCTCGGCGAGGCCGAAGTCGGCCGAAACGCCGCCCGCGCCGTGCGCCTGGATCGCCCAGTCGATGATCTTGCTGGTGATGTTCGGCGCAACGACCTTGATCATCGCGATCTCGGCCCGCGCGGCCTTGTTGCCGACCGTGTCCATCATGTAGGCGGCCTTGAGCGTCAGGAGTCGCGCCTGCTCGATCATGATCCGCGCCTCGGCGATGCGCTCCAGCGTCACGGTCTGCTCCGCGATCGGCTTGCCGAAGGCGACGCGCGACTTGACGCGCTTGCACAGTTTTTCGAGCGCACGCTCGGCCTGCCCGATCTGGCGCATGCAGTGGTGAATGCGTCCGGGGCCGAGCCGTCCCTGTGCGATCTCGAAGCCGCGCCCTTCGCCGAGGAGGATGTTGGTGACCGGAACGCGCACGTTCTCGAACACCACCTCCGCATGTCCGTGCGGCGCGTCATCGTAGCCGAAGACGGGAAGCGTGCGGACGACGCGCACCCCAGGCGTATCCTTCGGCACGAGGATCATCGATTGCTGCTTGTACTTGTCGGGGTTCCGCGGATCGGTCTTCCCCATGAAGATGAGAATCTTGCAGCGGGGGTCCGGCGCGCCCGAGGTCCACCACTTCCGCCCGTTGATGACGTAGTGGTCGCCGTCCCTCACGATGCTGCTCTGGATGTTGGTGGCGTCCGACGAGGCGACGTCCGGCTCGGTCATCGCGAAGGCGGAGCGGATCTTCCCTTCGAGCAGCGGCTCCAGCCACTGCTTCTTCTGCTCCTTGGTCCCATAGCGGACCAGAACCTCCATGTTCCCGGTGTCGGGCGCCGAGCAGTTGAAGACCTCGGGGGCCCAGAGGACGCGGCCCATGATTTCGCAGAGAGGCGCGTATTCGAGGTTGGTGAGGCCGGCGCCGTACTCGGAGTCGGGCAGAAAGAGATTCCAGAGCTTCGCGGCCTTCGCCTTCTCCTTCAGCTCCTCGATGAGCGCGGTGGGCTGCCAGCGATCGCCCTTGGCGACCTCCTCATGGAAGCGCTCCTCGTTGGGGTAGATGTAGCGGTCCATGAATTCGGTCAGCCGCTCCTGGAGCTCCCTGACCTTGGGCGAATAAGCGAAATCCATCGCGTCCTGCCTTCCGTTTTCTGATCGCCGCGGATTTTGCGTCAGAGCGTGACGCGGTGCCAGTGCTCAGCCGCCGCGGGCGCGCGGATGCGCCGCGAAGGCGCGGAGGAGGGCGGCGCCGTCTACGGCGGTATAGCGCTGCGTCGTCGAAAGGCTCGCATGGCCGAGCAGTTCCTGGATCGCTCGGAGATCGCCGCCGTTGCCGAGGAGGTGGGTTGCGAAACTATGACGCAGAGCGTGCGGCGTCGCGGTTTCGGGCAGACCGAGCCAGCCGCGCAGCCTTTCCATCTGCCTCTGCACGAGGCGAGGGGAGAGAGCGCCGCCGCGCGCGCCGACGAAGAGCGGGCTCTCCGGCGGCAGGCGCCACGGGCAGGCGGCCACATAATCGGCGACCGCCGCGGCCACTGCCGGAAGTATGGGAACAACGCGCTCCTTGCCGCCCTTGCCGAGAATCGTGAGGAGGCCCGGCCGCAGCGGCGCATTGCCCCGCGCCAGCCCGAGCGCTTCCGAGATGCGCAGCCCCGCCCCGTAGAGAAGGGCGAGCACGGCGGCGTCGCGCTTTCCCTGCCAGTCGTCCCTCGCCAGCGCGGCGACCGAGGTTACTGCCGCTTCCGCATCGGCCTCTGTGAGCGGTTTCGGGACCGCCCGCGGCAGCTTCGGCGTGCGGATCGACGACAGCGCGGGATTGTGCACGAGCCCCTGACGATCGAGAAATCGGAAGAAGGTTCTGAGCGTCGAGAGGGCACGGGCGGTCGAACTGCGCTCGAGACCTTCGCCCGTGCGGCGGGCGAGCCACGCGCGGAAGTCGGCGGCGGCGAGCGCCTTCAGATGGCCTAGGCCGGGCGGCTCGCCGAGATGCTCGAGGAGGAAATCGCAGAACGAGGCGAGGTCGCGCCCATAGCTCGCTACCGTGCGCGCCGAGGCGCGGCGCTCGTGCCGCAGCCACGCCTGCCAGCGCTCGATCGCTTCGGCGAGGTCGGGAAGAACGGCGTAGCGATGCGCGGGAACCGGCGCAGGGCCGGTCAAGCGGCGAGGTCGAGCCACGCGCCGAGCGTCGTCTCGAGCGCCCGCGCAAGAAAGCCCAGGAGCTCGGTGCCTTGACCCGGGTGGAACTTCTCCGGCTTGCGCGTGCCGATGCAGAGGAGTCCCATCGGCGCATGCTCGGCGACGTTGATGCGAAGGAACGCCGCCGAGCGGACGAGGCCGGCGCCGCTTCCGAAAAGCCCGGGATC
>JADGGZ010000135.1 GCA_019689675.1 Rhodospirillales bacterium
GTGCATATGGGATCCGTGCGCCTCGAGCATCGCTTCGATGACAGCCTGACGCTGCGCAACCAGCTGCGCTTCGGCTACACGGATCGCGACCTGATCGTCACGAAGCCGGCGCCGGTGACGAGCGGGGCGACGACCGTGACGCGCGACGCGCGAAGCCGCGACAGCATCTATTGGAACGTTACGAACCAGACGGACGTGACGGCGGAGTTTTCGACCTTCGGCGTCGGACATACGCTCGTGACCGGAGTCGAGCTCGTCAGAGAATTCTCGAACAATCGTCCCCGCACGATCACGGCAGCGCCGCCGGCGGATCTCGCGCATCCGAACCCTGACGATTTCTACGCGGGATCCATCTCCCACTCCGGAGCGAAAACCGCCGCGAAGGTGGATACGCTCGCGTTCTATGCGTTCGACACGCTGAAGCTGACCGAACAGTTGCTGCTGATGGGCGGGCTTCGGTTCGACCGCATCGACACGCGGCACAAGTCGATTGCCGTGGGAGGCGCGGAGACCCGGCTCGGCCGCGAAGACAATCTCCTGAGCGGCAGCGGCGCCGTCGTCTTCAAGCCCTTGCCGAACGGAAGCGTCTATTTCGCCTACGGAACCTCGTTCAACCCCTCGGCCGAGTTCGTCGCGCTCGCCGAGAACACCGCCAACGTGGCGCCGGAAGAGAACAAGAGCTACGAGGTCGGGACGAAGTGGGACCTCTTCGACGAGAGGCTCTCTCTCAGCTTCGCTCTGTTCCGCACCGAGAAGACGAATGCGCGGGTTTCCGATCCGCTCGGGGGCCCGGATCTCCTCCTCGACGGCGCCAATCGCGTGAACGGCTTCGAAATCGGAATCGCGGGCAGCCTCACCGAACGATGGGAGATCTTCGGGGGCTACGCCTTCCTCGACAGCAAGATCACCAAATCGACCAATCCCGACGAGGTCGGCAAGGACTTCGCCAACATCCCCCGTCACAATTTCAGCGTCTGGACGACGTACAAGGTGCTGACGGACGTGGAGGTCGGCTTCGGCGCCTCGTACCAGAGCGAACGCTACGCCAACAACCTCAACACGCTGCGTCTTCCGGACTACTGGCGCTTCGACGCGATGGCCAGCTACCGGATCAACGAGAACGTCGCGGTGCGCCTCAACGTGCTCAATATCACGGACGAGCTCTACTACGACTCCACGCATAACGGGCAGCACGCGCTCGTGGCGCCCGGCCGCTCCGCGCTGCTCACGACCAGCTTCAAGTTCTGACGAGGCATCCAGCGATGATGGTGCGCATTCCCGATGTCCTCACCGCGGAACAAGTCCGACGCTGCCGGGAGGTGATGGAATCGGCGGAGTGGGTCGACGGCGCGGTCACTGCCGGCCACCAGTCCGTCAAGACGAAGAACAACATGCAACTGCCCGAGGGCTCTCCGGCAGCGCGCGAGCTCGGCGACCTCATCATCGATGCGCTGTCGCGCAACCCGCTGTTCATAGCGGCGGCCCTGCCGCTCAAGATCTTTCCGCCGCTCTTCAACCGCTATCGAGACGGCGAGACCTTCGGTCTTCATGTCGACAACGCCGTTCGGCCGTTGCGCGGGACGCCGTACCGGATCCGGTCGGATCTCTCGGCGACGCTCTTCTTCGCCGATCCGACCGAGTACGACGGCGGGGAACTCGTCGTCGAGGATACCTACGGAACCCATACGGCCAAGCTGCCGGCCGGGCACATGGTGCTCTATCCGGCGTCGAGCCTGCACCGTGTCGAACCGGTGACGCGCGGCACGCGATTCGCGTCGTTCTTCTGGATCCAGAGCATGGTGCGGGACGACGGCGCCCGGTCTCTCCTCTTCGCGCTCGACATGGCTATCCAGGACGTCGCGCGCGCCATGCCCGACCACGCTTCGGTCGTTCGCCTGACGAACGTCTATCACAATCTCGTCCGCCGCTGGGCGGACTGCTGACCGCCCGTCGGCGCCTTTCCCGGCTCAGAAGTTCTGCGTCGGCCGGAGGCCGGGCGGGAGCCCGGGCGCCTTTCCCGCGGCTTTGTCGGCCTCCGCCCGGCACATCGCCTCGGCACGGGCCCGAAAGAGCCCTGCGCGCTCGGCATCGATCGATTTCTCGGCCAGCATCCGGTCGATGTCGGCGCTCCGCGACGCCATGCACGCCTCGAACGGGTCGGGGCCTGCCTCGACGGTCTCGGCCGCCGGCTCGGGGAAGAGCTCGTGCCGATGCACCCATACGGCGAGCCCGGCGACGGCCACCGCCAGCACGGCCGCCGCGACCCGTGCCGCCGAACCGTCGAGAGCCGCAGGTGCAATCCGGCGATCCATGCCTTAGATTACCGGGCGGAGCCTCAGGAGCGGAAGTTGATCGATCCTTTCGGTCGCAAGATCACCTATTTGCGCGTATCGGTGACGGACCGCTGCGACTTCCGCTGCGTCTACTGCATGGCGGAGGACATGACCTTCTTGCCGAAGGCCGAAATCCTCTCGCTCGAGGAGCTCGACCGGCTCTGCACCGCTTTCATAAGGCTCGGGGTTCGGAAGCTGCGCCTCACCGGCGGCGAGCCGCTCGTGCGGCGCAACGTCATGAGCCTCGTGCGCGCGCTGGGCCGTCACCTCGGCACGGGGGCGCTCGATGAGCTGACCCTCACGACCAACGGCAGCCAGCTCGCGAAATACGCCGACGAGCTCGCCGAAATCGGCGTCCGGCGGATCAACGTATCGCTCGACACGCTCGATCCCGGCAAGTTCACCGCGATCACGCGCTGGGGCAAGCTCGACAAGGTCATGGAGGGTCTCGCGGCGGCGAAGCGCGCCGGGCTCGCGATCAAGATCAACGTCGTCGCGCTGAAGGGCGTCAACGACGACGAGTTCGACCGGCTCGTCGCCTGGGCGGGAGACGAGGGCTACGACCTCGTCTTCATCGAGGTGATGCCGATGGGCGAGCTCGGCGGCGAGACGCGGGTCGAGCAGTACCTCCCGCTATCGCTCGTGCGCGGCCGGCTGCAGCGGCGTTGGACCTTTGACGAGACCGATTACCAGACCGGCGGTCCGGCCCGCTACGTGACGGTCCGCGAGACGGGGCACCGCCTCGGCTTCATCACGCCCCTCACGCACAATTTCTGCGAGAGCTGCAATCGCGTCCGCCTCACCTGCACCGGCACCCTCTACATGTGCCTCGGCCAGGAGGATGCGGCCGATCTTCGCGCCCCGCTCCGCCGGTCGGACGACGACGCGGAACTCATCGCGGCGATCAAGGCGGCGATCGCGCGCAAGCCGAAGGGGCACGACTTCGTGATCGATCGCCGCCACGTCCGCCCCGCGGTTTCGCGCCACATGAGCGTCACCGGCGGGTGACGCAGAAGATCGCCTTCGTCTGCGTCGACACGGCGAGCGGGCACGCCGCGCGCGCCGCGCTCGTCGAGCGCTACGGCGATACCCCGATCGAAGAGGCGGACGTGATCGTCGCTCTCGGCGGCGACGGCTTCATGCTCGAGACGCTGCACCGCAATCTCGAGCGACGCCTGCCGATCTTCGGCATGCATCGCGGTACCGTCGGCTTCCTCATGAACCAGTACGAGGTCGAAGGGCTGCCCGAGCGCCTGGCACGAGCGCAAGCGTTCACGACCTATCCTCTCGAAATGACCGCGGTTGATATCCATGGCGCCACGCACCGGGCGCTCGCGATCAACGAGGTCTCGCTCTTGCGCCAGACCCGGCAGGCGGCATGGATCCAGATCCGTGTCGACGGCAAGGTGCGGCTGCCTGAGCTCTCCGGGGACGGGGTCTTGGTGGCAACGCCCGTCGGCAGCACCGCCTACAATCTTTCGGCGCATGGTCCGATCATCCCGCTCGGCGCCGGCGTCCTTGCGCTGACTCCGATCAGCGCGTTCAGGCCGCGGCGCTGGCGCGGCGCGCTCATCCCTCACACGGCGAAGATCGGCTTCGAGGTGCTCGACCCCGCGAAGCGGTCCGTCAGCGCGACCGCCGACTACACCGAGGTCCGCGACGTGGTCACGGTCGAGGTGCGGGAGAATCGGGAGATCGCCTTCACGCTCCTCTTCGATCCCGAGCACAATCTCGAGGAACGCGTCTGGGCGGAGCAGTTCTCCGGATAGCGAGCCGCGTTGCCCGTCAGTCGACGATGAAGAGCCGCGCGCCCGTGTCTGTCCGAGACCGGTGCGCCTCCGCATTGTCGGCGACCTGGTAGCTCGAGCCGGGGCCGAGCCGGAAGCTCCGGCCGTCCTCGAGCTCGGTCACGAGCTCGCCCTCCAGCACGAGCAGGATATGCCCCTTCCGGCACCAGTGGTCGGCGAGATAGCCAGGGCTGTACTCGACCATGCGGACGCGGATCCCGCCGAATTCGCGGGTTCGCCACGTCGCCTTCCCGCGCTCGCCGGGATGCTCGGTCGCCGCGACCTGGCTCCAGTCCGTCGTGCCGAACGGTATGCCGCGCATCTCCATGTCGCTCAGGCCCCTCCGCTGCGCCGCGCGAGGAGGTGCATGCACTTGAAGCTCGCGACCTCCTCGTCGCGCTGATTGAAGATTCGGAACTGCGTGAAGAGCATCCCGCGATCGGGCTTGGAGCGGGACGGCTTCTTATCGAGCACGCTCGTCACCGTGTGCAGCGTGTCGCCCGGGCGCACCGGCCGCATCCAACGTATTTCGTCCATTCCGGGCGAGCCCATGCTGCAGACGCGGAAGAGGCCGAGCATCATGAAGGCGCGGAAGCCGAGGGCGATCGTCTGCAGACCGCTCGCGATGAGGCCGCCGAAATTGCTCTTCTGCGCGGCGGCGACGTCGAGATGGAACGGCTGCGGGTCGTAGACCAGCGCATACTCGACGATCATCGATTCGGTGATCGTAATTCCGGGCGAGACGAACTCCTCGCCAATTTCGAAGTCGTCGAAGTAGCGCTCGGTCATCCCTCTTTCTTCCTTGCCGATGTCGATGCGGTGCTTCCGGCGCGCGGCGCCTTCCTTCGGCCACGAAGGCGGCGGCGCACCGGCAGGCGCTCTTCTACCCTACTGCAGGTTCAGCTCGAAATAGCGCGCCCCCTCGAGCGGGTTGTCGTAATAGGGCGCGATCTCGCGAAATCCGAGCGAGCGATAGAGCGCGATCGCCTCGACCATGTGATCGAGCGTGTCGAGCCGGATCGCTCCGTGCCCGGCGGCACGCGCGGCCTCGATCGCCGCGAGCGCGAGGGCGCGGCCGAGGCCGCGGCCCCGTGCCGCCGGGGCGACGTAGAGGCGCTTCATCTCGGCGATCCCCGGTTCGAGCGGCCGTACGCCGACCACGCCGACGCGCCCGGCGAGGAGGAGCGCGCCGGCAGGAGGCGCGTATTTTCCGGGAAGGGTCGCAAGCTCCTCGTCGAAGCCCTGGAACGAGAGGCTGAAGCCGAGGCCTTGCGCGTACTCGCGGAAGAGGGCGCCGGCGAGCGCGATCGACGCCGCGTCGCACGCCGGCGCGATCGTCAGATCGTGATCCATCCTTCGAGATAGTACGCGACGCGGCCCGACATCACGACACGGTCGCCGCGAAGGGTGCAGGTGAGCTCCCCGCCGCGCGAGGAGACCTGCTTGGCGCGAAGATGGGATCGTCCGAGGCGCTCCGCCCAGAACGGGACCAGCGTGCAGTGCGCCGAGCCCGTCACGGGGTCCTCGTCGACTCCGAGCGAGGGCGCGAAGAAGCGGGACACGAAGTCGAATTCGCCGACGCCGGGCGCGGTCGCGATGACCGCGCGTCCGAGCCGCGCGAGGGCCGCGAAGTCGGGTCGCAGATTGTGCACGTCCTCGGTCTTCTCGAAGACGCAAAGGAAGTCCCTTGCGGCAAGCACCTCGACCGGTTCGGCACCGAGCGCCGCCGCGAGGGTGTCGGACGCGGCGACCGGCTCCGCGGGGCGCGATGGAAAATCGAGTGCGAACTCCTCGCCGCGGCGGGTGACGACGAGCGTTCCCGCCCGCCGCGTCATGAACTCGACCCGCTCCGAGGCCGGTTCGATGTACCGGAAGATGACCGCGGCCGCGGCGAGCGTCGCGTGGCCGCAGAGATCGATCTCGGTGGTCGGCGTGAACCAGCGCAGCTCCCAGCCGTCGCCGCCGCGGACGAAGAAGGCGGTTTCGGAGAGATTGTTCTCCGCCGCGACCGCTTGGAGGGTGGCGTCGGGCGGCCAGTCCTGGAGCGGCACGACCGCGGCCGGATTGCCGGCGAAAGGCCGGCTCGTGAACGCATCGAGCTGATAGATCGGCAGTCGCATCGCCCTTCTCCTACGCCCGCCAGAACGGCTTCCGTAGCTCCTCCTCCACCTCGGCCCGGCTCAGCCCGATATCGCGCAGAAGGTGCTCGTCGAGCCGCGCCAGCATCGCCCGCTGACGCGAGCGCTCGTGCCATCGCAACAAGGTCGCTACCGCTCGCAGCGGGAGATCCCTGAAGCTTTGCCATGGAACGAACCGCGACGACAGCAGTGCCGGCATGATGGTCTCCTAACAATGCGGCGGTGCACAAAAGCTTTGTGTTGACTTATTCAGGTGTCAATACAAACATTGTCATCATGACAAGTTGGGCGCCGGACCTTTCGGCGGCAAAGGGTCCTCGCTACCTCGCCATCGCGGACGCGCTCGCGGCCGATATCCGCGCCGGGCGTCTCGCGCCGGGAACGAGGCTTCCGACGCATCGCGATCTCGCCTGGCGCCTGGGCGTCACGGTCGGCACGGTGAGTCGGGCCTACGCGGAAGCCGAGCGGCGCGGGCTCGTCGGGGGAGAGGTCGGGCGCGGCACCTTCGTTCGCCCACCGCCCGCGGTGCCACGCACCCCTGGGGTTTCGCCCGACCTCGTGGAACTCGGGGTCAACCGCTCTCCCATCGGCTCAGAACCGGCTTGTTTCGCCCGGGCGCTCGAGGCAATCGCCCGCTCGCCCTCGGCGGCCGATCTTCTCCTCTATCAGCCGCATGCCGGACGCCCGGCCGATCGCGCGGCCATCGCGGACTGGGTTTCCCGCGTCGGTCTCGATGCCGATCCGGACCAGATCGTCATTACGGACGGCGCGCAGCACGCGATCGCCGTCACGGTCTCCGCCCTGCTCCGCCCGGGCGACGCGCTGGCCTGCGAAAGCCTTTGCTACCCGGGCTTCAAGCAGCTCGCGTCCTTGCTCGACCTGCGGCTGGTGCCGGTCGCGATCGACCGCGACGGCGTCGTCCCCGAGGCATTCGATACGGCGTGCCGGACGGCCGGCCTGCGCGTGCTCTACACGGTGCCGACGCTGCAGAATCCCACCGGCTCGGTGATGCCCGAGGCGCGGCGGGCCGAGATCGCCCGCATCGCGCAGCAGCACGATGCTGTCATCATCGAGGACGACGTCAGCGGGTTCCTGCTCGATTCGCCACCGGCGCCGATCGCACGCTTCGCTCCGGATCACACCGTCTATATTGGCGCGGCGTCGAAAAGCCTCGCCCCCGGGCTGCGCGTCGGCTGGACGGTTTCGAATGCCCGAACGAGTCGACGCATCGCGGCGGCGATGCGGGCGACCACTTACGTCGCGACGCCTACGGCGGCGGAGGTCGTCCGACGATGGATCGAAAGCGGCGACGCGGACCGGCTCGTCCTCGAAAAGCGTCAGGCGGCCGAGCGTCGCCGCGCGATCGCCGACCGCATCCTCGGGCGCTGGGGCTGGGATGCGCATCCGCGCGCGTTTCACCTCTGGCTACGCTTGCCGGACGGGTGGAAGGCGGAGGAGTTCGCGGCGGTCGCGCGACGACGTGGCGCGCTCGTGACGCCCGGCGCCGCGTTCTACGTCGGCAGCGGCGCGCCACCCGACGCCGTACGCCTCTGCATCGGCGCGCCGCCGACCGAGGCCGAGCTCGAGCGCGGGCTCGCGGCGCTCGACGAAATTCTGAGCGCGGCCCCGGCCCCCTACCTCTCGGTTATTTGAGCCCCCATCTAGAGCGCGCCATGTCGATGCTCGCGCTCGCGCCCGATTTCAATCCTATTCGCGTGCGCTCGATCCATGACGGCCGCGGTGCGGCCGTCGTCGAGCGCGATCTCGCGCACTGGCTTCTCGTCGAGGGACGCCAGCTCGAAGGGAACGCCGTGCTCTTCGACGAGCTCTGCTGGCGTCTCGTCGGGGCCGGCGTCGATCTCGCACGCGCAACCCTCCACATCGGCACGCTGCACCCGCAGCTCCTCGGTTTCGGCGTTCGTTGGCGCCGCGAGCCGAACCGGATCGAGCGCATCAAGGTGCATCACAGCGTGCGCGAGAGCGAGGACTTCCTCAACTCACCCATCAGGCGCGTCATCCTCGATGGCGCAAGGGAGCGCTTCCGGCCGGGAGACGAGGCGTGGGAGCGCATCCCGCTTCTTCGGCAACTGCGCGCCGAGGGCATGACCGACTATCTCGCCGTGCCACTCGCGCTGCGGCGTCACCACCAGGCCGCGACCTGGGCGACGGATGCGCCCGGCGGCTTCACCGACGAGCAGATCGAGATCATTTGCAGCATCGTGCCGGCGCTCGCGACGGTG
Organism: Rhodospirillales bacterium; assembly: GCA_019689675.1. GTDB lineage: Bacteria > Pseudomonadota > Alphaproteobacteria > ATCC43930 > CGMCC-115725 > JADGGZ01. The sequence goes on from JADGGZ010000135.1 coordinate 8,499, forward strand.
ATGGAGGTGCGGGCGCTCGCGAAGATGTCGGAGCTTCTCCTCGAGACGTATCTGGGGCGCTTCGTCGGTCCGCGCATCCTCGACGGGCAGATCCACCGCGGCGTCGGCGAGCGCATGCGCGCGGTAATCCTGTCGTCCGACCTGCGCGGCTTCACGCGTCTCTCCGACAAGCTTCCGGGCGAAGACGTCATCGAGCTTCTGGACGACTACTTCCAATGCATCGTCGAGCCGGTGCATGCGGGCGGCGGCGACGTTCTGAAGTTCGTCGGCGACGGGCTCCTGGCGATCTTCCCCTGCATCGACGGCGACACGCCCGACGCGGCGGCGGCGGCGATGCGGGCGGCGCAGACCGGGCTCGAGCGGATCGCGCGGTGGAACGACAACGCAGCAGCCGAGCGGCGGCCCGCCGTCCACGTCGGAATGGGACTTCATCTCGGCGATGTGATCTACGGCAACGTCGGTGCGCCCGATCGCCTCGACTTCACGGCCATCGGCCCCGCCGTCAATCTCGCATCGCGCCTCGAAGGACTTACCAAGCGGCTCGGGCGCCCGCTCCTCTGCTCGCGCGATTTCGCGCGCGCCTATCCTGGAAAGCTCGTCTCTCTCGGCTTTCAGCCGGTCCGCGGGCGCGCCCAGCCGGAGGAGATCTTCGCTCCCGCCGAGGATCTCTAGCGCCCGCCGGTCAGCGGCAAGATGGCCCCCGTCATGTACGCGGCCTCGCCGGAGAGGAGCCACAAAATCGCCTCGGCGCATTCCTCGGGCGTGCCTATCCGGCCCATCGGGATCATCGGCAGCATCTTCTGCAGCCTGTCGCCGAGTCCAGCCGCGGCGTGAATCTCTGTGTCGATGAGGCCCGGCGAGATCGCGTTGACGCGGATGCCTTCTCCTGCGACCTCGCGCGCCAGCCCGACGGTGAAGCTGTTGATGGCTCCCTTCGCCGCCGCGTACGCCGTCCACTGATTGGCCCCGCCGAGCACAGCGGCAACGGACGAAAGGTTGACGATGGCACCGCCTTTCCCGCCATGCTTCGTCGACATGCGCTTCACGGCCTCTCGGGAGCAGAGAAGCGTGCCCGTGACGTTGACGTCGAGGATCCGGCGGATCGCGGCGGCATCGTAGCCCTCGAGGCGACTGGCGTTTCCGGTGATGCCGGCGTTGTTGACGAGCGCCGTCAGCGGACCGAGCTCCCTGTCGACCACGTCGAAGATCCGGAGCACGTCGTCCTCGCTCGCGACATCGCCCTGGGCGAGGGCGACGCTGCCGCCCTCTCTGCGGATCTCGTCGGCGACCTTGCGCGCGCGGTCCTCGCGGCTGACGTAGTTGATGCAGACGGCATAGCCGCGACGGGCCGCGAGCTTCGCCGTCGCCGCTCCGATGCCGCGGCTTCCTCCGGTGATGAGCGCCACGCCCGTCATCCGCCCGCTCCCTTTTCCGTCTTTCGCTGCCGTCACTTTACCGGCCACGCGGCGGCATGGTGAAGCGCCGTAGGAAGATCTCGCGTTCGGCCCTTGGAGCCTGGAGGCGACAGCCCAAACGAAAGCGGCGGAGATCGCCAGATCTCCGCCGCCTCTTGCCGCAAGAGCGGCCTAACTGGTGGAGCCGAGGGGAATCGAACCCCTGACCTCTACAATGCCATTGTAGCGCTCTCCCAACTGAGCTACGACCCCATGGGAAGCGGGCGCGGATC
>JADGGZ010000136.1 GCA_019689675.1 Rhodospirillales bacterium
CGGCAGCGAGACGCTCTTTCTCGACGTCACGCCGTACCCGAAGGACTGGTCGCCGCTCTCCGCCCGCTCGCCGATCGAGGTCCGGGGCACTTTCGGCGCGCCGGAGGCGAAGCCGAAGACCTCGACGCTGGTCGGCCGCCTCGGCGCGGCGATCGCGCTCGGCATTGTGATGCCGCCGGCGGCGATCCTGCCGCTGATCGACGTGGGATTGGGCGAGCGGAACATGTGCGCCCGTGCCTTCGCCGCAGTCGAGAAGGAGGAGAAGGCGGCGCCGAAGGGGCCCCCCGCCGACGGAGCCGCGGGGGCGCCGCCGGCGCAGCGGCGGAAATAGAAACGGCCGGTGCTCGGTGCACCGGCCGTCCTGCGCGACAGCGCGCTGCCGCTACTCTGCTGCTACTGCGAGCCGCTGGACGACGAGCCGGAAGTGCCGGAGCCCGACGTCCCGGGCGTGGTCGAAGTGCCGGAGCCCGACGTCCCCGGCGTGGTCGAGGAGCTGGAGCTCGGCGGCGTCGTCGCCGAACCGCCGGAGCCGGTCGCGCCCGAAGAGGTCGAGCTGCTGCCGGAAGTGGATGGGCTCTTCGTCGACGAACCGGAGCCGCCCGCCGGCGGCATTGCCGAGCTGCCGCTCTTGCTCGGGGTCCCGGAGCCGGAGCCGCCGCCCGAGCCGGTGTTGTCGCCGCAGCCCACGAGCGCCAGCGTGCCGAGCACGACGCCCGCGAGTAGTGTCCGTTTGTACATGAACCTCTCCTACCGGAACATTCGACGTCGACGGCCGCCGGCGTTGCCGCGAAGGCCGCCATACCCTGTCTCCAACGACCTCCCGGCAGCGGAATTCCGTGGCAATCTGCGGACAAACGCGAGGGTTCCCCGCGCGGTGCGAAGCGTGCGTCAGCCGCGAGCGCTGCCGGCCGGCGCGGGCGATCCCGCGGCGTCGGGCCGCCGGCGCGACCGCGTCTCGATGAGACCGACGATTCCTCTCGGCATGAAGATGATGAAGAGGATGAGGAGGATTCCGTAGATCGTGTTCGCGGCGCCGACGAAGTTGGTGCCGAAGAGCACGCGCAGCGCCTCCCCGAGGGTGAGCGTCAGCACCGCCCCGACCGTCGGCCCCAGGAGGCTGTACATGCCGCCCGCGATCGCGGCGAACACGATCTGCAGCGAGACGCCGACCCCGGCGAGCGTCTCGGGATTGAGATACATGAGGTACTGCGCCAAAAGCGCTCCGGCGAACCCCGTCATCGCGGTGCTGATGATGGTGACGCGCAGCTTCTCGCGGGTGACGTCGATGCCGACCGCGGCCGCCGCGACCTCGTCCTCGGAGATGGCGTCGAGCGCCTTGGCGCCGATGCCGCGATCGACCGCGCGCCAGATCGCGAGGCCGACGAGCCATGTGCCCAGCGCGATGAAGTAGAAGGCGGTGCGGTCGAACTGGAGCGCGTAAAGGGACGGCTCGGCGCGCGGCGTCATTCCGAGCGAGCCGCCGGTGACGTCGCGCGCAGCGACGATCCCGAGCCGCACCACCTCGGAGAGCGCGAGCGTCACCAGCGCGAAATAGTGCCCGACGACCCTGAGGCGCGACGACGGATAGCCGATCACGAGCGCGACGGCGACCGCCAGCGCGACGCCGATCGGGATGCCGACCCAGGGCGTCAGCTCGTAGTAGTTCCAGAGCAGCGCCGGCACGTACGCGCCGATGCCGAGGAACGCGCCGTGCCCGAGCGAGACGAGCCCGAACCGGCCCATCAGCGACCAGCCGGTGTAGACGAAGCTCCACAAGAGGATGAGGAGCGCCATGTGCACGAAATAGCCGGGGAGCCCCAGGAACGGCAGCGCGGCGAGCAGCGCCGTGCCGAGGCCGAGCGCGATCCGGCTCATTTCGCGAGGATCCCCTGCGGGCGGATCAGGATCAGCACGATGAAGAACGCGAAGGCGAGGACGTAGGCGAACTCGACCGGGGCGTAGAAGCCGCCCACCGAGATGATCTGGGCGATGATGAAGGAGGCGAGAAAGCCGCCGATCATGTTCCCGAGCCCGCCCAGCACGCAGATCATGAACGTGATCGGCCCGAAGGAGAGGCCGATGAAGGGATGGACGTCGTACTGCAGCACGAGAAGGCACGCGGCGAGGCCGGCGAGACCGCCGCCGATGCCGGAGGTCGCGAGGTAGATCTTGCGCGCATCGACGCCCATCAGCCCCATGATCTCGCGGTCCTGCGCGATCGCGCGGATCGCGGTGCCGATGAAGGTCCGGCGCAGGAACACGTAAAGCCCGGCCGCGCCGATGAGCGCGATCGCGAAGGCGAGGAGCCGGGCGAAGCTCACGAACATGTCGCCGATCTCGAGCACCGGCAGCTTGAGCCCGATGTTCCGGAAATCGGTGCCGAAGAGCAGCGTCGCGAAGCTCTGCAGGAAGAAGAGGAGCCCGCCGGTGGCGAGAAGCTGGTTGATCGGCGGCTGGTCGAGAATCGGCTCGATGATGAGCAGATGGACGAGAACGCCGATGATCGCGACGAGGAGGATCGCCACGCCGCAGGCGAGAAGGAGCGGCCATCCGTAGAAGGCGTGCAGCCAGTAGATCGCGTACATGCCGACCATGACGAGCTCGGCGTAGGCGATCCAGACGACGTCGATGACGCCGAACACGAGGTTGAGGCCGAGCGCGAGCAGCGCCAGGACGCCGCCGAGAAGGATGCCGTTGACGATCGATTCGACGAGGAAAATGTCCAAGGCTCACATTCCCATGTAGGCTTGGCGCACGAGCTCGTGCTCGCTCATCTCGGCCGCGGTGCCGGAAAGCCTGATGCGGCCGACTTCGAGAAGGTAGGCGCGATCGACGAGCTCGAGGACCTGGCGGACGTTCTGCTCGACGATCAGCACCGTGAAGCTCTCGGCGCGGATCCGCCTCACGAGGTCGAAGACCTGCTCGACGACGAGCGGCGCGAGCCCGGCCGACGGCTCGTCCATCAGAAGCAGCTTCGGCTTCGACATGAGCGCCCGCCCGATGGCGCACATCTGCTGCTCGCCGCCCGACATCGTCCCGGCAAACTGGTTCCGCCGCTCCTTGAGACGCGGGAAGAGCTCGTAGACCCAGGCGAGCCTCTCGGTCCACTCGGCGCGCGCCGCGGCATGGAACGCGCCCATCTTGAGGTTCTCCTCCACGGTGAGGCGCGCGAACAGCCGCCGGTTCTCCGGCACGTGCGCGATGCCGGCAGGCACTACCTTGTAGGCGGGCAAGCCATCGAGTGGCCGCCCTTCGAAGAGGATGCTGCCCCGCGACGCCGGCAGCATGCCCGAGATGACGCGCATCAACGTCGTCTTCCCGGCGCCGTTCGGGCCGATGACGCCGACCGCCTCTCCGGCGCGCACGTCTAGCGTCACGTCGTAGAGCGCCTGGAAGGAACCGTAGGAGGCCGAGACCTCGCGCAGCTCCAGCATCAATGCGCCTTGCCGAGATAGACCTCGGCGACGCGCGAATCGCGCGCCGCCTCGGAGGGAAGGCCGGTGAAGATGACTTCGCCGTGGTCGAGCACGACGACGCGGTCGACGACCCGCATCAGCACGCCCATGATGTGCTCGACCCACACGATCGTGATGCCCATTTCGCGGCGGATGCGCTCGAGCATCGAGGCGGCCTGGTCCATCTCCGCCCAGTCGAGGCCGCCGAGACTCTCGTCGGCGAGGAGGAGCTTGGGCTGCATCGCGAGGGCGCGGGCGAGCTCGAGCTTCTTGAGGCCGGCGGCGCCGAGGCCGTCGGTGGTCGCGCTGGGACCCGACGGAAGGCCGACGAGGTCGAGCGCCGCCTCGGCCTGCTCGGCCGCGCGGGCGCGGCTCACGCGCCCCGCCTGCCCGTAATAGGCCGCGAGCGCGACGTTGTCGCGCAGCGACAGCTTCCGGAACGGCCGGGGAATCTGGAACGTGCGGGCGAGACCGCGGTGGGCGACGCGGTCGGCGCTCATGCCCGCGATCTCCTCGCCCTCGAAGAGGATCGACCCGGCGCTCGGCTTCAGCGTGCCGGCGACGAGGTTGAAGGTGGTGCTCTTGCCCGAGCCGTTCGGCCCGATGAGCCCGAGGAGCTCGCCCTTCGCCACCTCGAACGCGACGTTGTTGACGGCCGTGAAGCCGCCGAAACGCTTCGTGAGGCCGCGGACCTGCAGCATGGGCTTTGCTGACGAACCGGCGTGGTTCATGCAGACGATTCAGGCGACCGATCGGTCACTGCGGCTCGGCGCGGCAAGGCTTCCCCCCTCTTTCTCGGCCCCGGCTCGCGGCCGGCGCTCCCGGCTCTTACCGTAGCGCGTTTCGCGGCCGATGGAACAGTTTGGCGAACGGATCCGCGGCGCACCCGCCCGTTCTGCCATGGCTCGCGGCATCGCCCGGGCTTCGTGCCTTCGAGAACGTCAAGATATGCTTCGTGTGGATGATGTGGGCGCGCAGCAATCGCTGCAGCGCGGCCTTCACGAACTTCAGCAGCCGGTTCCGTGGCCGGGACGAGCCCGGCCACGATCCCGACTACGTCAGCGGCTAGCGTAGGGATGCCCTGCCGGAAGCGGCAGGACGGGGTCGATCGTCTTGATCTTGCTGGGCCACGCGACGAAGGTCTCGCCCTTCACGTACTGCATGACGACCGGCGAGGAGCGGAGGTTCTGCCCCGACATCGGGTCCCCGGGCGGCGCGAACTTCACGCCGTAGCCCTGGATCGTGCCGCCTTCCGGGATGTCGACCTCGAGCGCCGCCTTGCGGATCGCATCGGCGTCCCAGCCGCCGTATTTCTGGATGGCGATCGGGAGCACCTTGTCGAGCAGAATCCAGGTCTGATTGAAGCCCATGCTGGCGTGCGGCGGCACTTCTTTGGCGCCCGTCTTGGCTCTGTAGCGCTCGACCATGACCTTGATGAGATCGCCCATCCCGGGCTCCAGGGTCTTCGGGTCGAGGAGCTGCGCGGCGACCGGATCGACGTTGTAGAGGTAGTCGACGTCATCGCCGAAGGTCTCGCGAAGCTTGTCGATCTGGGCGTAGCCGGCGCCGTGGCCGATCAGCGCCTTCCAGCGCAGCCCGCCTTCGCGTGCCTGGCGCAGGAAGAGCGTGATGTCGGGATTGTAGCCCGTGTGGAGGATGACGTCGGGACGCGCACGGCGGAGCTTCGTCACCAGCGCCGAAAGGTCGGCAGCGCTCGCCGAGTAGCCCTCCTTGAAGACGAGCTGCAGGCCCTGCTTCTTGACCGCGGCCTCGTTCGATGTCGCGATGCCGGTGCCGTAGGGGCCGTCTTCGTAGATGATGGCGACCTTGACGTCCTTCGGGTCCATGCCGAGCTTCGACTTGGCGTTCTCGGCGATGAACGCGGGCGAAGCCTCGCCGTACTGGTCGGAGTGGACCTGGCCGCGGAACGTATACTGCAGGTTCTTGTCTTTGAGGACCGCGGACGCGACGGCGATCGTGATCCAGAAGATCTTCTTCTGCGCGTCGACCTTGGCGGCGAGCGGGACGGCATGCGCGCTCGAGAAGACGCCGAGAAGGATGTCGACCTTCTCCTGATTGAGGAGCCGTTCGGCCTCGTTGATCGCGACGTCAGCCTTCGACTGCGAGTCGGCGCTCACCGTCTCGATCTTGTGCTTGCCGAGGACGCCGCCCTTTTCGTTGACGAGGTCGATGGCGATCTGCGTCCCGATCGAGCCGGGCACCGAGCCGGCCGCGGCGAACGGGCCCGAGAGATCATAGAGGACGCCGATGCGGATCGGCTTTTCCTGGGCGCCCGCAGGCGCAGCGAGAAGCGCGACTGCGGACAGGGCGCCGATGAGCGCCGTCACGAGCGAACGCGGCAAGGTTTCCTCCCGTTTCAATCTTTGCAGAAACCGTAGGGCCCGCCTGGTTGGACTGTCAATCGAGCGCAATGGACAGGACGCCCGGCGCTGGCCGTAGACTCCGCGACATGAAGCCGGAAAGCCGTTCGAAAGCGAGAGGACCGGGCACGCCGGGGCGACGGCTCGTCGCAGCCGCGGCACTCGCATTCGCTGCGACGCCCTACGCATGCTCCGGCCGATCGACGGGAAGGAGGGGAAGGGGACAAGATGAGGCGCCGCATCGGAATCATCGGACTCGGGATGGCGGTTCCGCCGCACGCGCTGAGCCTTGCCGAGCTCGCCGACCGTGTCGAAGTGGCGGGTGCGTTCAGCCCGGACAAGGAGCACCGCGCCCGCTTCGCGGCGACCTACGGGTTCCCGGTCGTCGACGACATCTCCGCCATTCTCGACGACAGGTCGGTCACGGCCGTCCTGATCCTGACCCCGCCGGCGACGCATCTCGAAGTGACGCGGCAGGCTGTCGCCGCCGGCAAGCATGTGCTCCTCGAGAAGCCGGTCGAGGTCACCCTGGCGCGCGCGGAAGAGCTGGTCGCGCTCTGCCGTCGCGCCGGCGTCACGCTCGGCATCGTGCTGCAGCATCGCTTCCGTCCGGGTTCGGTACGCCTCGCCCAGCGTCTTGCGGACGGTGCGCTCGGGGAGATCGCGGCCGCCTCGGTCGCGATCCGCTGGTGGCGGCCGCAGAGCTACTACGACGACCCGGGACGTGGCACGCTGGCACGCGACGGCGGCGGCGTCTTGATGACGCAGGCGATCCATACGCTCGATCTCTTCCAGAGCCTGGCGGGCCCGATCGCCGAAGTGACGGGCTTTGCCGGGACGACGCGGCTTCACCGGATGGAGACCGAGGATTTCTGCGGCGCCGCGCTGCGCTTCGCGAACGGCGCCCTCGGCACCCTGGACGCGACGACGGCGAGCTATCCCGGATTTCCCGAGCGGATCGAGATCGTCGGCACCAAGGCGACGGCGGTCCTCTCGGGCAGGCTCGAGATTCACTATCAGGATGGTCGGGTCGAGACGTTCGAGGCGTCGCAGGCGAACGGCGGTGGAGCCGATCCAATGGCGTTCAGCCACGAGCCGCATCGGGACCTCATCGCCGATTTCCTCGACGCCCTCGACGAGGGGCGCGAGCCGCGCGTCAGCGGCGCCGAGGCGCTCGCCGTGCACCGGCTGATCGACGCGCTCTTGCGCTCATCGCGAGAGCGGCGGCCGGTCGCGATCGGATAGTCCGTCGGCCTTCCCGGGCTTCGAGCGCCCGCGGTACCAACGGTCATCGACTTTTTGTTAACCCTCTTCCGCCTAGCATCCTGCTCGGAAGACATGGCGATCCGTTGTCGCGCGGCGCGAAGAATGCCGGGGCTCGAAAGAGAGATCCGCGCCGCCCTCGGGAAACACCGGGTACCCAACGCGGTGATCGCCCGCCTTTGGAAACTGATCGCCGCGCGAACCGCGTCCGCCCGCCGACGCCGGGTCGTTGACGAGTCCGCTTCCTCTTTGCAGCGTCGGTCCGCGCTGCTCCAGATGGCGCTCGACCATATCGACCAAGGCATCGGCGTCTTCGGCCCGGACAAGCGTCTCGTCGCGTTCAACCGGCGCTTCGTCGATCTTCTCGACATTCCGGCGGAGCTCGCCGTTCCGGGAACGCCCGTCGAGGCGTTCATCCGCTTCGGCGCGGAACGGGGCGACTATGGCCCCGGCGACGTCGAGGAACTCGTCGCGGCGCGTCTCGAGAAGGCGCGGTCCGCCACCCCGCTCCTTCTCGAAAGGACGGGGCCCGAGGGAACCGTGATCGAGGTTCGGGCCAATCCCCTGCCGGAGGGCGGCTGGGTTGCGAGCTATACCGACGTGACCGAGCAGCATCGGGCCCAGCGCCGCCTTGCGGCGGCAAAGGAGGAGGCGGAGGCCGCGAGCCGCACCAAATCGGAGTTCCTCGCCAATATCAGCCACGAATTGCGCACGCCGCTCAACGCGATCATCGGCTTTTCCGACGTGATGCGATCGGAGCTGCTGGGCCCGCTCGGCCCCCGTTATCGTAGCTACGCCAAGGACATTCAGGAGAGCGGAGAGCACCTGCTCGGGATCATCAACGACATACTCGACCTCTCGAAGATCGAGGCCGGCCGCCTGACGCTGCACGAGGAGATCGTCGATCCGGCGGCCATCGCGCGCGACTGCACGCGGCTCGTGAGCGCCCGCGCCGAGGAGGCGGGCGTGCTGCTGCGGCTCCGCGTCCTCGCTGACGCGCCGCGTCAGGTCAGCGCCGACGAGCTGAAGTTGAAGCAGATCCTTCTCAACCTGCTTTCGAACGCGATCAAGTTCACGCCGCGCGGCGGACACGTCGACGTGGTCCTGCAGCGCGGTCGAGACGGAAACCTCGAGATCATGATCGAGGACACCGGCGTCGGCATGAGCGATGAGGATCTCGCGATCGCGCTGCAGCCCTTCGGGCAGGTCGAAAGCACCTTCACCCGCACGCGACAGGGCACCGGCCTAGGCCTGCCGCTGACCAAGGGGCTGGTCGAGCTTCATGGCGGCACGATGCGGATCGAGAGCGCGCTCGGTCGCGGGACGACGGTCACGGTGTCCTTTCCGCTCGTGCGGGTCTGGGCCGCGGCGTGACGCCCCGGGCGCGCGCCGTTCTCGACTTCTGGTTCGGGCCGCCGCCCTTCCGCCCGCGTCGGGTGTGGTTCGAGCGGGACCCGGCTTTCGACGAGGCATGCGATGCGTTCGTCGCGGATCAGGCGCAGGCGGCTGCGGGCGCGTACCGCGACTGGGCCACGACTCCGGAGGGTGCGCTCGCGCTCGTTCTGTTGCTGGACCAGTTTCCGCGCAATCTCTACCGCGGCACGGCGCGCGCCTATGCGAGCGACGCCTTGGCGCTGGAGACGGCGAGGCGAGCGGTCGAGGCGGGCTGGGATCGGCTCGTTTCGCCGGTGCAGCGCCTCTTCTTCTATCTGCCTTTCGAGCACAGCGAGAGCCTCGCCGACCAGGACGAGGCCTGTCGCCTCGTCGCCGCGATGACCGACCATCCGGAGCACGCCGAGCTCGTCCGCTACGCCGAGCGACACCGCGAGATCGTCGCGCGGTTCGGCCGTTTCCCGCACCGGAACGCGGCGCTCGGGCGCGCGACGACGCCCGAGGAGGCGGCCTTCCTCGAGGAGCCTGGCTCGTCGTTCTGAGCTTCGGAACGCCCCGCGACCCTCGTCAGGCGCGCGGCCGCCAGCGCAGGAGATAGCGCTCGATCCGGTTGATGCCGAGATCGACGCAGAGCACCACCGCCGAAGTGAGGATGAGCCCGGCGAGGACGCCCGTCGTGTCGAAGACGCCCTGGGCCTGCGCCACGAGATAGCCGATGCCGCGTGCCGCGCCCATGTACTCGCCGACGACGGCTCCGACGAGCGCGAAGCCGATCGACGTGTGCAGCGAGGAGAAGATCCACGCCATCGCCGACGGGAGATAGACGTGGCGGAGGAGCTGGCGGTCGGACGCCTGCAGCATGCGGGCGTTGTTGAGGATGACGGGGTCGACCTCGCGCACGCCCTGATAGGTGTTGAAGAAGACGACGAAGAACACGAGGCTGACGCCGAGCGCCACCTTGGATGCGATGCCGAGGCCGAACCAGAGCAGAAAGATCGGCGCGAGAATGACGCGCGGCAGCGCGTTGAGGATGCGTATGTAAGGGTCGAACACCGCGGCGAGGAGCTCGATCCTCGCGAAGGCGAGCCCGAACAGGATGCCGAAGAAGGTTCCGATCAGAAAGGCGAGAAAGGCCTCGACGAGCGTCGTCGCGAGATGCTCCCAGATCGTGACCCCGGTCAGCCACTCGAACATCTTCAATCCGATGTCGGACGGCTTCGAGAAGAAGAAGGGATCGAGGAAGCCCGTCCGCGAGCCGGTCTCCCAGAACGCGATCAGCAAGGCGAGCGTGAAGAGCTGCAGCGCGACGACCGTGGCGGGACCCGCCTTCTGCCGTACGTCGGCGGTAGCGAGGCCGAGCCCGGTGTCGCCGCCGGCGAGGGCGTTCTCGTCTCTATGCGACGACATGCTCATGAGAGCGCTTCACCTCCTCTCTCAGATCGGCCCAGATCCGCGTGTAGAGCTCGTTGAACTCGGGGTCGAGGCGGATCTCGGCGACGTCCCGCGGCCGCTTCAGGCGGATCGCGTAATCGCCCTTGATTCGCGCCGGGCCGACCGAAAGCACGACGACGCGGTCGGCGAGCGCGATCGCCTCCTCGAGATCGTGCGTCACGAAGAGCACCGTCTTGCGCGTCTCCTGCCAGAGGGCGAGGAGCTCGTTCTCCATGTTCTGGCGCGTCTGCACGTCGAG
>JADGGZ010000137.1 GCA_019689675.1 Rhodospirillales bacterium
CCGCAACCGAGATCGAGGGGTAGACCGGGCGCCGCTTCGACCGTCCAGGCGCGGCCGCCGATCCTCGCGCGCGCCTCGATCACGAGAATTCTCCGCTTCGATCCGGCGAGCAGCCGCGCCGCGCCGATTCCCGCCGCCCCGGCGCCGATCACGACGCAATCGTAGACGCTCATCACGCTCCGTCTTCCCGCGGCGACGCTCTTTGGCGTCTCTTGACAGGCTGCCGCGTTCGGCCTTGCCTAGTCGAAACAAAAGGGAGGCTTAAATGTACTCGAGTACTCTGGCGAGACTCTTCGCTGCTGTGGGCGTGCTCGCTCTCGCCGCCGGAACCGGGCCGGCGGAGGCGCAGACGATCCGAGCGGTCATGCACTCGGATCTCAAGATCCTCGACCCGATCTGGACGACCGCCTACATCGTCCGGAACCACGGCTACATGATCTACGACACGTTGCTGTCGATGGACGGCAAATTCATCGTGCAGCCGCAAATGGCCGAAAAATGGGAGGTGAGCGCGGACAAGCTCACCTACACGTTCACGCTGCGGGAAGGGCTCCTGTGGCATGACGGGAAGCCGGTCACGTCGGAGGACGTCATCGCCTCGATCAAGCGATGGGGAGCCAAGGACTCGATGGGCCAGAAGCTCCTGTCATTCACGCGCGAGATGAAGGCGGTGAACGACAGGACGTTCGAGCTCATCCTCAAGGAACCCTACGGCCTCGTGCTGGAAAGCCTCGGCAAGCCCTCCTCGAACGTGCCGTTCATCATGCCGAAGAGGGTCGCCGAGACGCCGGCCTCCGAGCAGATCTCCGATTTCATCGGTTCCGGCCCGTTCGTCTTCAAGCGGGACGAATGGAAGCCCGGCGACAAGACCGTCTACGTCAAGTTCGACAAGTACAAACCGAGAAGCGAACCCGCGTCCGGCCTTGCCGGAGGCAAGAAGGTGAATGTCGAGCGCGTCGAGTGGCTCGCGATCCCCGACCATCAAACGGCCGTCAACGCGCTGCTCGCCGGCGAGATCGATTTCATCGAGGCGCCGCCGCACGATCTCTTGCCGGTGCTGAAGGGCGACGATTCGATCAAGCTCGTCGACTGGAACCCGCTCGGCAACCAGTACATGTTCCGCTTCAACTGGCTGCACAAGCCGTTCGACAACCAGAAGATCCGCCAGGCGGTGGCGGTCGCCTTCAGCCAGGAGCCCTTCGTCAAGGCGGTGATCGGCGATCCGGCGTACTACAAAGTGTGCAAGGCGATGTTCGTCTGCGGCACGCCGCTCGCTTCCGAGCATGGCATGGAGCGCTACCTCAACGGCAACATCGAAGAAGCGAAGAAGCTGCTGAAGGAGTCGGGCTACGACGGGACGCCGGTCGTGCTGATGCACTCGACAGATCTCAACGTCCTCACCAACCTCGCGCCGGTCGCAGCCGACATGATGCGGCGCATGGGGCTCAACGTCGACATGCAGTCGATGGATTGGCAGACGCTGGTCGCCCGCCGCGCCAAGAAGGACCCGCCGAGCCAGGGCGGCTGGAACGCCTTCCTCACCTCGTGGGTCTCGGCGGACATCATGAACCCGATCGCCGCGGCGGGCTTCGCCACCAACTGCGACAAGGCCTGGTTCGGCTGGCCATGCGACGAAAAGATGGAGCAGCTTCGCGATCAATATGCGCGCGAGACCGATCCGGCGAAGCAGAAACAGCTCGCCGCCGAGATCCAGGCGCGCGCGATGGAGATCGGGACGCACATCAATGTCGGCCAGTGGTACCAGGCGGCCGCCATGCGCAAGGGCGTCATCGACAACATGCTCGTGGCCCCGGCGCCCGTATTCTGGAACATGACCAAGAAGGGTTGACGGCGCGCCGAGGGGACGAGCGATGCTCGTCTTCATCGCACGACGGCTGGTGGCCACCATCCCGGTCCTCGGGATGGTGGCCGTCCTCGTGTTTCTTATCCTGCGCCTCAGCCCGACCGATCCGGCGGCGATCATCGCGGGCGACTACGCGACGACCGCTCAGGTCGAGGAGATCCGCGAGAAGCTCGGCCTCAAGCGGCCGATCGTCGAGCAGTTCGTGGTCTGGACCGGGCGCGTTCTCCAGGGCGACTTCGGCGAGAGCTTCTTTTTCAAGAAGCGGGTAGCCGAGTTGATCCTTCAGCGGGTCGAGCCGACGCTCGCGCTCGCCGTGAGCACGATCCTTCTTTCGGTGCTCGTCGCCGTGCCGCTCGGACTCCTTGCGGCATGGCGGCACGAAAGCTGGCTCGATCGCGTCGTCATGGGGTTCTCGGTGCTGGGGTTCTCGGTGCCGGTATTCGTGATCGGCTACGTCCTCATCTACGTTTTCGCGATCAAGCTCGGCATGCTCCCGGTGCAAGGATACCGCAGCCTCTGGAGCGGCTTCGGGCCGTTCGCCGAGCGGCTCGTTCTGCCGAGCCTCACGCTCAGCGTCATCTACATCGCGCTCATCGCCCGCATCACCCGCGCCTCGGTTCTGGAGGTGATGGGCGAGGACTACATCCGCACGGCGCACGCAAAGGGGGTTGCCGAGTCGGTCGTCATGGTGCGGCACGCGCTCCGAAACGCGGCTGTGCCGATCGTCACGGTCGTTGGGATCGGCATCGCGCTTCTGATCGGCGGCGTCGTCGTCACCGAGAGCGTTTTCAACATCCCGGGAATAGGACGGCTCACGGTCGATGCCGTCCTGGCGCGCGATTACCCGACGATCCAGGCGGTCATTCTCCTGTTCTCGGTCGTCTACGTTCTGATCAACCTCCTGATCGACCTCTCCTACGCACTGCTCGACCCGAGGATCCGGTATTGAGCGCGCTCGAAGAAGGTTTCGAAAGCGTCCTTCCTGCGCCGGCCGCGCGCCGTCCGGGAACCTGGTCGCGCGTCGTCCGCAGTCCCTCGGTAATCTTCGGCGCGACGATACTGCTCCTCATGCTCGCAATGGCCGTGGCGGCGCCGCTGCTCGGCACCACCGACCCGATAGCGATCGATCCGGCGTGGCGGAACAAGCATCCGGGGACGGAGCATCCGGTCACGCTCTCCACCGGAGCGACGGAGACGATCGTCCACTGGATGGGCACCGACACGCTCGGTCGCGACGTCTACAGCCGCGTCGTCTATGGTTCGCGCGTATCGCTCGTCGTCGGTGCGGCAGTGGCGGTGATCAGCGTCGCGATCGGGCTCTTCATCGGCCTTCTCGCCGGCTACATCCGCTGGCTCGACGGGATCGTCATGCGCGTCATGGACGGGCTCATGGCGATCCCCGGCATCCTCCTCGCGATCGCGGTGCTCTCCGTCTGGGGCGCCGGGCTCCTTACCGTGATCGTCGCGATCGTCGTGCCTGAAGTTCCGAGGGTCGTGCGCCTCGTCCGCTCGGTCGTGCTGTCGGTGCGCGAGGAGCCGTACGTCGAGGCCGCCGTCTCTGTCGGAACGCCGACCCCGCTTCTCCTCATACGGCACGTTCTCCCCAATACGATCGCGCCGCTCATCGTGCAGGGTACCTACATCGCCGCCTCGGCGATCCTCATCGAGGCAATCCTTTCGTTCCTGGGGATCGGCATTCCGCCGGAGACGCCGACCTGGGGCAACATCATGGCCGAGGGGCGGACGCTGTTCCGCATCTTCCCTCACAACATCTTCTTTCCGGGTCTCTTTCTCGCGCTCACCGTGCTCGCCGTGAATATGCTCGGCGACGGCATGCGCGACACCCTCGACCCGCGTCTCGGCAAGCGGCTGTGAGCGAGCCCGTTCTCGCCGTCGAGAACCTCTCGATCGCGCTCCCCGGCGGCGCCGATCGGATCCGCGCCGTCGAGGACGTTTCCTTCGAGGTGCACCGGGGCGAGATCCTCTGTCTCGTCGGTGAGTCCGGGTCGGGGAAGTCCGTGATCGCGCAGACCGTCATGGGTCTTCTGCCGAAGGCTCTGAGGGTCGTCGGTGGAACCGCGCGGCTCGAGGGCGAGGACGTGCTCTCTGCCGGAAAGCGTCGGTTTCGGGCGCTTCGGGCAGCCCGCATGTCGATGATCTTCCAGGAGCCGATGACCGCGCTCAACCCGGTGATGAGCTGCGGCGAGCAGATCGACGAGGTGCTGCGAACGCATACGAGGCTCGGCGCGGCGGAGCGGCGCCGCCGCATTCACGACATCCTCGCCGAGGTGCAGCTTCCCGAGCCTGAGCGCATGATGGCGTCCTTTCCGCACCAGCTCTCGGGCGGCCAGCGGCAGCGTATCATGATCGCCATGGCGCTGGTGCTGGAGCCGGCGCTCCTCATTGCCGACGAGCCGACGACCGCCCTCGATGTCACGACCCAGGCGCGCATCCTCGAGCTCATAAAGCGGATCCAGGCGACGCACGGCACCGGCGTTTTGTTCATCACGCACGATTTCGGCGTCGTCGCGGAGATTGCCGACCGGGTCGCCGTGCTGCAGCAGGGACGCCTTGTCGAGCTCGGCGACACGCGGCAGGTGCTGGGCGATCCTCAGCATCCCTACACGCGGATGCTGATCGATGCGGTGCCGAGCATGACGCCCCGGCTCCGTCAGCGCGAAGTCGGCTCGACGCCGGTGCTGCGCACCCGCCGTCTCGGCAAGATCTATCACGACAAGAGCCTGTTCCGGCGCGCCCGCACCGTCCACGCCGTCGACGGCGTCGAGATCGAGGTGCGGCGCGGCGAGACGCTCGGCATCGTCGGGGAGTCGGGCTCCGGCAAGAGCACGGTCGCGCGCTGCGTGGCGCGGCTCATCGACCCGACGGAAGGCGAGATCCTGATCGGCGAAGAGGACATCGCGAAGCTTCCCGCCGCCCGGTTGCGAGGGCAGCGGCGCCGCATCCAGATCGTCTTCCAGGACCCCTATCGCTCGCTCAACCCGCGCCGCAAGATCGGGCAGTCGATCATCGAGGGCCCGATGAACTACGGGCTTTCGCGGGCAGAGGCGCTCGACCGGGCGCGAGCGCTCATGGAGCTGGTGCGGCTCGACCCCGCCGCGCTCGATCGCTACCCGCACCAGTTCTCGGGCGGGCAGCGCCAGCGTATCTGCATCGCGCGCGCCCTGGCCATGGAGCCGGAACTGCTCATCGCCGACGAGGCGGTGTCCGCACTCGACGTTTCCGTCCAGGCGCAGGTCCTCGGACTTCTCGACGACATCCGCCGCAAGCTGCGGCTCGCCATGCTCTTCATCACCCACGATCTGCGGGTCGCCGCCCAGATCTGCGACCGCATCGCGGTCATGCACAAGGGGCGGATCGTCGAGGAGGGACCGGTCGCCGACGTCTTCGCGCAGCCGCGGCACGCCTATACGCAGGCTCTTCTCGCCGCCGCGCCCGGGCGCGGCTGGCGCTTCGGCGAGGCCGTCGCCGAGCAGCGCGCCGGCTGACGGGCTGGGGGCTTCCGGCGCGGGGCTTCGGCCCTCCACCCGGTTTCCCCTGTCGCGACGCGGGCCGAGCCGCTAAAACCCGGCTCCGGTACACGGGTTGGGTCCGGAGATTTCGAGATGAAAGGTCAGGTGAAGAAGGTCGTGCTCGCCTATTCCGGGGGGCTCGACACCTCGGTCATTCTGCGGTGGCTGCAGGAGACCTATCGCTGCGAGGTGGTGACCTTCACGGCGGATCTCGGCCAGGGCGAGGAGCTGGAGCCCGCCCGCAAGAAGGCGGAGATGCTCGGGGTCAAGGAGATCTTTATCGAGGACCTCCGCGAGGAGTTCGTGCGCGACTACGTCTTCCCGATGTTCCGCGCGAACGCGCTCTACGAAGGCGTCTACCTCCTCGGCACGTCGATCGCGCGGCCGCTCATCGCCAAGCGACAGATCGAAATCGCGCGCCAGGTCGGGGCCGACGCCGTCGCGCACGGGGCCACCGGCAAGGGCAACGATCAGGTGCGGTTCGAGCTCGGCTACTACGCGCTCGAGCCCAACATCAAGGTGATCGCGCCGTGGCGCGAATGGGACCTCACGTCCCGGACCCGCCTCATCGACTACGCCGAGAAGCACCAGATTCCGATCCCCAAGGACAAGCGCGGGGAGGCGCCGTTCTCGGTCGATTCGAACCTTCTTCACATTTCGGCCGAGGGGAAGGTCTTGGAGGATCCCTGGGTCGAGCCGGAAGAGTACGTCTACAGCCGCACCGTCGCCCCGGAGGAGGCGCCCGACGAGCCGGAATATGTCGAGATCGAGTTCCGCCGGGGCGATGCCGTGGCGGTCAATGGAAAGCCGCTTTCTCCGGCGGCGCTCCTCGCCGAGCTCAACGCGATCGGCGGCCGGCACGGGATCGGGCGCGTCGATCTCGTCGAGAACCGCTTCGTCGGAATGAAGTCGCGCGGGGTCTACGAGACGCCGGGCGGCACGATCCTCCACGCGGCGCATCGCGGCATCGAGAGCCTGACGCTCGACCGCGGCGCGATGCACCTCAAGGACGAGCTCATGCCGCGCTACGCGGAGCTCGTCTACAACGGATTCTGGTTCTCGCCGGAACGCGAGATGCTCCAGGCGCTCATCGACAAGAGCCAGGAGCGCGTCGATGGGGTCGTCCGCCTCAAATGCTACAAGGGCCATGTCCGGGTGGTCGGCCGCAAGTCGCCACACTCGCTCTACAGCCTCGCCCATGTCACGTTCGAGGAGGACAGCGTCTATGACCAGCGCGACGCGGAGGGCTTCATCCGCCTGCAGGCGCTCCGGCTTCGCCTGGCCGCGGCAACGCGCCGCCGCGAAACGTGATTGGTAGAAGAGGGGCGTGCCGCTACAATTGTTTCGAGTATGCGTGTTCTGGTCGTCGAGGATGACGAGCATCTGGCCGCCCTTATTCTGGCCGCGCTGAAGCGCATCGGCCTGACCGTCGACCATGTCACGCGGCTCGACGAAGCCCTCGCCGCGGCCCGTGCGGTGGCCTATCAGGCGATCGTTCTGGACAGGCTGCTGCCGGACGGCGATGGAATCGAGGTCGTGCGGAAAATCCGCGACGCCCGCGGCACGACGCCGATCCTCATTCTTTCGACGAGGGCCGAGCTCGAGTCCCGCATAGGCGGGCTCGACGCCGGCGCCGACGACTACCTCGCCAAGCCGTTCGACGTCGGCGAACTCGTCGCGCGCGTTCGCGCGCTTTTGCGCCGCCCTGGCGGGCTCGTCTCCGCGACCTTGAGCTGCGGCAACGTCTCCTTCGCGCTTTCTACGCGCGAGGTGACGATCGACGGGCGACCGCTTCCCTTGCCGCGACGGGAGCTGGCGGTGCTCGAGCAGCTGATGCGCAACGTCGGCCGCGTGGTCTCGAAGCCGTCGATCGAGGAGGCGCTCTACGGCTTCTCCGAGGAAGTCTCATCCAATTCGGTCGAGGTGCATATCCACTATCTGCGGAAGCATCTCGCCGAGGCGGGTGCGACAGCCAAGATCGAGACGAGGCGGGGCAGCGGCTATGCTCTTGTACCAGCGGCGGAGGGTGAGTCGACCAACCGGGCGCAGTTCTGAGCGCCCTGCCGGTTAGGCGATGATGTTGAGGAGCGCACCCCGCGGCGGAACGCGGGCAACGCCGCTCGTTTTTTGCGCGCCGAGATGGGGGGCAAGAGCGGCCGTTTGCGCTCCCGCCGCCGGCGCGGCGGCCTGTAACGGCGCCACCGCCGGTTTCGGCGTCGCCAGTTTGGCGGCGGGCCGGCTCTGCAGCACGGCGATGTGCGCCGTCGTGAGCGGCAGGCGCGAAACCGGAGACGTCATGGTGCCGTTTTGCCACGCCGCGCGTTAAGCCTTCGTTTCCCGGCTTCGGCGGGTTGCGCGTGGTCGCCGGCCGGGCTAGAGCAGGCACGAAAAGCTGCACTCAAGATATTGCCACGGCTAGGGAATCGATGGGGCGGCCGAAGATACTGGTGGTCGACGACGATCCTGATGTGCGCGATTACGCCGTCACCGTCCTGGAGGAGGAGGGCTTCGACGTCGTTGCCGCTTCCGGCGGCGAGGCGGCGCTCCGCGTGCTCGAGCGCGATCCGGCCATCACGCTTCTCTTTACGGACGTGGTCATGCCTGGCCTCAACGGGTTCGAGACCGCCCGCCTCGCCCGCTCCCATCGCCCGGACCTCGAAGTGCTGTTCGCATCCGGGTACGCCACCGATCTCACCCCGGCCGGTCGGCTGCTCAAGAAGCCGTACCGCCCGCGGCAGCTGGTTCAGGAGGTGATGGCGGTTCTCGCCGGTCGAGAGCGGCAATCAACAGCCTCAAGCCCTCCCTGACGAAGCCCGGCGCCGCGAGCGTCAGAGCGAGGAAGTAGACCCCCCCGCCGATGCCGGCGAGGGCTGCGGACGCGAGGAGCGGCGGCCAGCTGGCGAACAACCTCGCCTCGGCGACCTCGATCGCGACGATCATGGCGAACCCGGCGGCCGCAATTGGCAGACAACGCTTCGCGATCCCGATCGGGTCGACGCCGGTATGGCGCCGGACGGCACCGAAATGGAACGGGATGATCAGGATCGTCACGGCGGTGAACGCAGCGGCGACCCCGTGCAGCCCGAGCTGCGCTGCCGGCAGGAAGACCGCTGCTGTCAGCACCACCTGGACCAAGGACAGCCGCAGAAAGGCCTGCGGGCGGGCGGCGGCGACGAGGGCCGCGCCGGAAAAGAAGGTCAAGGCTTGGCTGAACCCGACGAGGCACATGATCTCGAGCACGGGGACCGCCGGCCGCCACTGCGCGCCGAAGAAGGAGGGGACGAGCGCAGACCCGAGGCCGCCGAGCGCGATCATCGCGGGAAGGTGGAGGGCATAGACGGTCTGCACGATGGTTCCGTAGACGTGACGGAACCGAGTTGGATCCGTCTGGAGGCGCGACAGCACCGGAACCGAGATCGACTGCCCGGTCGATAGCGTGACCAGCCCGGTCGTCATGACGAGGCGCTGGACGAGGTAGTAGTAGCCGAGCTGCTTCGGGTCGAGAAAATAGCCGACAAGGAAAATGTCGCCCTTCCGATGGAGGAAGCCGACGAGGTTCGAGCCGATTACCGAAGCGGCGAAGCGCGCCATGTCGTCGAAGGCGGACCGGGAGAAGCTGAGGCGCGGCCGCCACGAAGATGTGCTCCAGAGCACGAGCACCGACGCTGCGGCATTGGCGAGCTGCTGCCCTACGAGGCTCCAGACTCCGTATCCGTCCGCCGCCATCGCGATGCCGACAACCCCTCCGGCGGAGATGCCGACGATCGCCCTTGCCGCAAAGGCGGCGAAGCGCAGCTCCCGTTTCAGCACTGCCTGATGAATGCTGACGAGCGCCGTCCCGAGAAAGACCAGCGAGAGCCAGCGGAGGACAGCCCCGAGCTCGGGTTTGCCGAACGCCTCCGCTGCGGGTCCGGCGACGAGCTGTACCAGGGCGAGGAAGAGAAGGGCGATGGCCTGATTGGACCAGAAGGCCGCGTCGAGGTGCTCCGCTCGGAGATCCCGGCGCTGGATCACCGCATCCATGAACCCCTGCACGAGAAAGGCCTGGACGAACGCGACGAAGGCGCCGGCGAGCGCTACGATGCCGAAACTCTCCGGGGCCACGAGCCGGGCGAGGATCAGGAAGACCAGTAAGGAAATCGCTTCGCCGCCGCCGTATTCCACGAGCGACCAGAGCACGCCGCGTGCCGCCTTGATCTTGAGCGCCATGTGCCAGGGGTTGAGGATTTCGGGCGTCCAGGAACAAAGGCGCGAGCTTCTTTGTTCCATGGATTGTCGATTGTGCGGCGGGGCGGCAATCCGCCAGGAACGATAGCCGGCTCGACGAGAAGGCCTGAAGCAATATGAGATTTCGCTCTTCTCGGTTGCCGTCAGGAGGGGGGTGTGCGGCCGCGGCGATCCGGTGCGGGAGGCGCCGCGGCAGGGCGTCGCTCCGCAGTAGGCGCTGGCGCTTTTCCGCTTCAACTCCGCCGTAAAGCGGCCATATTGGGGCCGCAGCGTCGCCGCATCGGGCGGAGGTTTCAGAAGTGACGAGCACGATCGCGCTGGTCGACGACGACCGCAACATCCTGACGTCGGTTTCCATGGCACTCGAAGCCGAAGGCTTCTCCGTGCGCTGCTACAGCGATGGGGCAGAGGCGTTGCGCGGCCTGACGCAGCAGCCCGTGGACCTCGCGGTCCTCGATATAAAGATGCCGCGCATGGACGGAATGGAGCTTCTTACGCAGCTCCGGAAGTCGACCGCCATCCCGGTGATTTTCCTCACCTCGAAGGACGACGAGGTGGA
>JADGGZ010000138.1 GCA_019689675.1 Rhodospirillales bacterium
GGGCGCTCGAAAATCTATGGTAAACGCCCACGGATTTTAGACGCTTTCTTGCAACCTTAAGGTTGGCATAAGCCGGTGCGCTCAGGGTCTTGCTCGCCACAATTGCTGGAAAGCGAGACCACGATGGAGATCGACGAGAAGCGCCCGCATCCGATCGACCGGCATGTCGGGGCGAGGCTCCGGCTCCGCCGCATGCAGAAGGGGCTTTCGCAGAGCGCGCTCGCGCATGCGATCGGTGTCACCTTCCAGGCCGTTCAGAAATACGAGAGCGGCGATATCCGCGTCTCGGCGAGCCGGCTTTACGAGATCGCGAAGTTCCTCGAGACGGACATCGGGTTCTTCTTCGGGGGAGACAATGTCGAGGCGCCCCAACGGGCTGCGCCCGGCGACGAGCTCGACGGCCGCCGCACGCTCCAGCTCGTGCGCGCGTTCCACGCCATCCGCGACCCGCAGCTTCAGAGCGACCTTCTCCGCCTCATCTCGCGGCTCGGCGGGACCGAGCTGCCGATGGCGGCCGAGTAGGGGTCAGGTCTCGATCGTTTCGTCGAGCCCGCCCCAGCGGCGGACGGTTCCGAGCTCGATATCGAAGAGGTCGAGCACGCGCCCCAGCGTGTGGTCGATCATCTCCTCGATCGACGCTGGGCGTGCGTAGAGCGCAGGGACCGGCGGGTAGACGATCGCCCCTGCTTCCGTCGCCGCGGTCATCGCGCGCAGATGGCCGAGGTGAAGCGGCGTCTCGCGAACGAGGAGCACGAGCCGCCGGCGCTCCTTCAAGGCGACGTCGGCCGCGCGGGTGAGAAGCGAGCTCGTGGCGCCGTAGGCGATCTCGGAGAGAGAGCGCACGGAGCAGGGCGCGATCACCATTCCCATCGTCCGGAAGGAGCCGCTCGCGATCGGCGCCGCGATGTCGCCGGCGCTGTAGGCGAAGTCCGCGAGCGCCGCGACGTCGGCGAGCTTGCGGCCGGTCTCCGCCGCCAGCGTCACCTGCGCCGATTTCGAGACGACGAGGTGCGTTTCGACCCGCACGCCGCGCAGGAGCTCGAGGAGCCGCACGCCGTACGCCGCGCCCGAGGCGCCGCTGATGCCGATCACGAGCCGGCGCTCGCCCTTCATTTTGGAGGTCCCCCGCCCATCGCGCTCCGCATGGTGCGCCATCGCCGCGGCCGCGCCAAGGCCGCGGGCGCGGCTCATTCGCCCGTGATCGGTCCGGAAGCGGCGTCGTCCGTCCGCCACCCGTGCCGGAAGGCCGCTTCCCAGCTCCGGCTCAGCCGCATCGCCGCCACGACGAGCCCGACCATCGAGTAGCTCTGCGGGAAATTGCCCCAGAGCTCTCCGGTCGCGGGCGCGATGTCCTCGGAGAGAAGGCCGACATGGTTGCGGCAGGCGAGCACGCTCTTGAAGATCTCCCGCGCCTCGTCGACGCGCCCGATCGCCACCAGCGCGTTGATGTACCAGAACGTGCAGACGGTGAACGCGGTTTCGGGCATGCCGAAATCGTCGGGAACGCAGTAGCGGAACACGTGGTTGCCGTGCCGCAGCCGCTTCTCGATCGCGGCCACCGTGCCGACGAAGCGGGGGTCGCGCGGCTCGACGATGCCGATCTCGCCGAGAAGGAGAAGGCTCGCGTCCGGCTCGTTGCCGCCGAACGTGGCGACGAAGCTGCCGAGGCGCTGGTTCCAGCCGTGCTGCAGCACCGCCGCCTTGATCCGGTCGGCTTCCGCCTGCCAGTGCACGACACGATCGGGGAGGTTCAGCGCGCGGGCGATATCGGCGAGACGGTCGCAGGCCGCCCAGCACATCGCGGCCGAGTAGGTGTGGACCGCCGTCCTGCCGCGGAACTCCCAGAGGCTCGCATCGGGCTCGAGCGCGAGCTTCGCCGCCCAGGTGCCGAGCTTCTCGAGCCGCTCGAACAGGGCGACGTCGCCGAGCCGGGGCAGACGCCGGTCGAAGAACATCTGCGAGGCGGCGAGGATGACGCTGCCGTAGCTGTCGTGCTGGGCCTGCTCCTCCGCCGCGTTGCCGATCCTGACCGGCCCCATGCCGCGATATCCTTGGAGCGCGGGCGCGACACGCTCGGGGATCGGGCGGCCCGGCACGATCGCGTAGACCGGGCGCAGCCGATGATCGGGATCGAGCGAGGCGACGTTGGTGATGTAGCGGATGAAATCCTCCATCGTCCGCGTCGCGCCCAGCATGTTGAGCGTGTAGACGACGAAATACGCATCGCGCAGCCAGCAGAACCGGTAGTCCCAGTTGCGCCCGCTGTCGGGCGCTTCGGGAATGGAGGTGGTCAGCGCGGCGACGATGCCGCCGGTCTCCTCGAAGGCGCAGAGCTTCAGCGTGATCGCGGCGCGGATCACCGCGTCCTGCCAGTCGACCGGAATCGACAGATAACGCGACCACTCGAGCCAGTAGTCGTGCGTGCGGTCGAGCCAGCGCGTCACCGTGTCGCTGAGCGACATCCGCAGCGTCTCGTCCGGGCCGAAGTGGAAGTCGATGGGGGAGGAGAGGACGAACGGAATTTCCTCCGCCACGTACGAGATCGGGGCGTCGGTGACGAGCCGGACCGCGACCCCGGGGGCGATGTAGCGGATGTGATTGCTGCCGATGATCCGCTCGGGGACGCCGGCGCCGTAGTCGACCCGCGGGCGGACGCGCACCGTGATGCGCGGACTTCCTTCGAGAGGAGTGACGCGGCGCAACAGGACAGGGGGCCGGAAGAAGCGGTCGTAGTGCTTGAACCGCGGCACCACATCGGTGATCCGCACCGTTCCGGAGCGGCACCGGAGCGTCGTTTCGAGGATCGCGGTATTGCGGCGATAGCATTGCTCGGACGATTCGCAGTCCTCGAGCTCGATCGCCCAGCTGCCGCCGTGCTCGGGGTCCTCGACCGGCCGCAGCAGGCCGCAGAACACCGGATCGCCGTCGAGCCGCGGCCAGCAGAGCCAGCGCACCGTGGCGTTGCGGTCGATCAGCGCTGCGATGATGCCGTTTCCGACAGGCGCGAGATCCATGACGCTGTATATGCCCCCGGCCCGGTTTTGCTGCCACTGCACGGCTTGGAGGTCAGCTTTTCCTCTTCCGGCGGAACTGTTGTAGCTTCCGGCATTCTCGGAACTGGAGGGAGCGATGCGGGCGGCATTTTACGAGGCGAACGGGCCGGCGCGCGAGGTGCTGAAGATCGGCGAGGTGCCGACGCCGGAGCCGGGCTTCGGCGAGGTGCGCGTGAAGCTCGCGACGTCGGGCGTCAACCCTTCGGACGTGAAATCGCGCTCGGGGCGCACGCGCAAGATCGCCTATCCGCGCGTCGTGCCGCACAGCGACGGGGCCGGGGTCATCGACCGCGTCGGTCCGGGCGTGCTGCCGGGCCGCGTCGGCGAGCGCGTCTGGGTGTGGAACGCGCAGTGGAAGAGGCCGTTCGGCACAGCCGCCGAGTATGTCTGCCTGCCGAGCCACCAGGCGGTGAAGCTTCCCGACGACGTCGGCTTCGAGGTCGGCGCCTGCCTCGGGATCCCGGCGCTCACCGCGAGCGAGGCCGTGGCGCTCGCCGGCAAGATCGAGGGCCGTCCGATTCTCGTCGCGGGCGGCGCCGGCGCCGTCGCCCATTACGCGATCCAGTTCGCGCGGATGAAGGGCGCGACCGTCATCACGACGGTGAGCTCGCCCGAGAAGGCGGCTCACGCGCGCGCTGCCGGGGCGGAGCACGTCATCGACTACAAGCGCGAGGACGTGGGCGCGCGCGTCAAGGACATCACCGGCGGCGAGGGTGTCGCCGCGGTTCTCGAAGTGGACCTCTCGGCGAACGCGCCGCTCGCGCCCAAGGTGCTGGCGCCGCATGGCCGCCTCGTCGTCTACGGCACCGGGCCGGAGGCGACGCTCGAAGCGTCCTGGTTCCTCTACAACTGCATCAAAGTCGAGTTCACGCTCGTCTACGAGCTGGAAGGCGAGCACCGCCGCCGCGGCCTGCGCGAGGTGCGCGACTGCCTCGCCGCCGGGACTCTTCAGCACACGATCGCGAGGCGCCTCCCGCTCGACCGTATCGCCGAGGCGCACGAGCTCGTCGAGCAGGGCGCCGTCATCGGCAAGGTCGTGATCGACCTGCCATGATCACGGTACGAGGCACGGTTTATCCTTGGCAATGCGACCACATCGGCCATCTCAATGTCATGTGGTACGTCGCCAAGTTCGACGAGGGTACCTGGAATCTCCTCGCGGAGATCGGGCTCACGCCCGCCTATATGCGCGAGCAGCAGCGCGGCATGGCGGCGGTGCAGCAGAACATCTCCTACCGTCGCGAGCTCCATGCCGGCGACGTCATCGAGGTGAGGACCCGGCTTCTCGAGGTGCGCGAGAAGGTGATCCGGTTCGAGCATGCGATGCACGATCGCGCGAGCGGCGAGCTCGCTACCGTCTGTGAGCTGACCGCTGTCCACATCGACAGGACGACGCGCAAATCCTGCGCGCTGCCGGACGCGGTGCGCCGCGCGGCCGAGGCGCTGCTGGAGCGACGTGCGGAGTAGGCCGGCCGGTCCTCTTGCGCCCCCGGGACGGGGAAGGGGCGGCGCATGACCCTTCCCCGGCTCAAGGCGCAGGTTCTGGTGAAGGCGGTGATTCGGCGCTGCGACATCGCGGCGGTGCCGGCGCTGGTCGTGCGGCGGGGCGATCCCGATTCCGGTGCCGTTCTGCTGAAGATCAACCGCGGCGCCGGCGGCTGCACCGTGCTTTCGCAGGCGCGAACGCCCGAGGGGGAGCTCGTCTGGCTCCGCGGGACGGGCGAGGGCCCCGTGCCGGAGTCCGATGCCGACGCCTATATCGCCCGTCAGGCCAAGTACGATCCGGATGTCTGGGTTGTCGAGATCGAGGACCGCGAAGGGCGGCACTTCCTCGACGACCGTGTGATTTGACGGTAATTTGAACGCTTCAAGGGGAGACGCGAGGAGACCCGATGCCGCTCGCGAAGGTGACGCTCGACGACAAGTACGTTCGCGACGAAGGACGGATCTACCTCACTGGGAGCCAGGCCCTCGTTCGCCTGCCCATGATGCAGAGGCGGCGCGACGAGAAGGCGGGGCTCTCGACCGGAGGGTTCATTTCCGGATACCGCGGCTCGCCGCTCGGCATGTACGACTACGCGCTCTGGAATGCGCGGCCGTTCCTCGAGAAGCACCGCATCCATTTCCAGCCCGGCGTCAACGAGGACCTCGCCGCGACCGCGGTCTGGGGCTCGCAGCAGGTGAACCTGTTCGAGGGCGCGCAGGTCGACGGCGTCTTCGCCATCTGGTACGGCAAGGGCCCGGGCGTCGATCGTTCGCTCGACGCGCTGAAGCACGGCAACGCCGCAGGCTCCTCGAAGCACGGCGGCGTCCTCGTGCTCATGGGCGACGATCACGGCTGCCAGTCCTCGACCCTCGCGCATCAGAGCGAGCAGGTCCTCGCCGCGGCCATGATCCCCGTCCTCAACCCCGCCTCGGTGCAGGAGTACCTGGAGCTCGGCCTCGCCGGCTGGGCGCTGTCGCGCTATTCGGGCTGCTGGGTCGGGTTCAAGGCGATCTCCGAGACGGTCGAGAGCTCGGCCTCGGTCGAGGTCGATCCGCACCGGCCGCAATTCGTGCTGCCGACGGATTTCGAGCTGCCGCCCGGCGGGCTCGGCATCCGCTGGCCGGATCCGCCGCTCGAGCAGGAGAAGCGCCTGCACGGCCCGAAGATGCAGGCGGTCGCCGCATGGGCGCGCGCGAACCGGCTCGATCGGCAGGTCTTCGGGCCGAAGCGGGCCCGGCTCGGCATCGTCACGACGGGCAAGGCCTATCACGACGTGCGTCAGGCTCTCGACCTTCTCGGCATCGACGAGCGGCGCGCCGACGCGCTCGGCCTCTCGATCTACAAGGTGGTGCTCTCATGGCCCCTCGAGCCCGAGGGCGCCGTCGCCTATGCGCGGGGGCTGGAAGAGATGCTCGTCGTCGAGGAGAAGCGCGCCTTCATCGAGGAGCAGCTGGCGCGCGTGCTCTTCAACATGGCGGCCGACGAGCGGCCGCGCCTCGTGGGCAAGCCCTTGCTGCCGAGCGAGGGCGAGCTGTCGCCGACCATGGTCGCGCGCGTCATCGCCGAGCGGCTCCTCGCGCTTTCCGACGAGCCTGAGCTTCGCCGTGCCGTGATGCGTCTCGACGCCCTCGCCCGGCGCTCGCCGGCGCCGCCGCAGGCCGTGCGCACGCCTTTCTTCTGCTCCGGCTGCCCGCACAACACCTCGACCAAGGTTCCCGAAGGCAGCCGGGCGGTCGCCGGCATCGGCTGCCATTCCATGGCGATCTTCATGCCGCGCCGGACCGCGCTCTGGACCCACATGGGCGGGGAGGGCGCCAACTGGATCGGCCAGGCGCCGTTCACCTCGGAAAAGCACATCTTCCAGAATCTCGGCGACGGCACCTACTTCCATTCGGGGCTGATGGCGATCCGCGCCGCCGCCGCGGCCAAGGTCAACATCACCTACAAGATCCTCTTCAACGACGCGGTCGCGATGACCGGCGGCCAGCCGATCGACGGCAAGCTCACCGTCCCCGAGATCGTGAAGCAGGTCGAGGCCGAGGGCGCGAAGAAGGTCGTCATCGTCACCGACGAGCCGGAGAAGTATCCCGCGGGCTACGACGTGCGGCACCGCAGAGAGCTCGACGCGGTGCAGCGCGAGCTGCGCGAGATCCCGGGCCTCACGATCCTCGTCTACGACCAGACCTGCGCCGCCGAGAAACGGCGGCGGCGCAAGCGCGGCCTCTTCCCCGACCCCGACAAGCGCGTCTTCATCAACGACCGCGTCTGCGAAGGCTGCGGCGACTGCTCGGAGAAATCCAACTGCGTCTCCGTGAAGCCGCTCGAGACCGAGTTCGGGCGCAAGCGGATGATCGACCAGTCCGCGTGCAACAAGGACTTCTCCTGCCTCGAGGGATTCTGCCCGAGCTTCGTCACCGTGCATGGCGGGCGCCTGCGGAAGGCGCCCGCGACCGGCCGCGACGCCGATCCGGCTGCCGGCCTGCCGCTGCCGGTTCAGCCCGCGCTCGACCGTCCCTACGACATTCTCGTCACCGGAATCGGCGGCACCGGCGTCATCACCGTCGGCGCGCTTCTCGGCATGGCGGCGCATATCGAGGGGAAGGGCGTGACCGTCCTCGACTTCACGGGCCTCGCGCAGAAGAACGGCGCCGTGATGAGCCACGTCCGCGTGGCGCCGCGTCCCTCGGACCTCCACTCCGTGCGCGTCGCGACCGGGGACGCCGATCTTGTGCTCGGCTGCGACATGGTGGTTGCGGCGAGCGCGGCGGCGCTCGACACGTACGACGCGGAGACGACGCGCGCGGTGATCAACGCCGCGGTGGAGCCGACCTCCGCCTTCGTTCTCGACCGCGACGCCGATCTTCACGAGGCGGGACTCCGGCGCGCGATCGTGGGCGCGGCCCGCGAGGCCGATTTCGTCGATGCGACGCGCCTTGCGACCGCGCTCCTCGGGGACGCGATCGCTTCCAACCTCTTCCTTCTCGGCTACGCGTTCCAGAAGGGCCTCGTGCCGATGAGCCTCGAGGCGCTCGAGGCCGCGATCGAGTTGAACGGCGTCGCGGTGAAGGCGAACAAGCTGAGCTTCGCCTGGGGCCGCCGCGCCGCGCACGACCTCGCCGCGGTCGAGGCGGCGGCAAAGCCCGTTCTGCGTCTGCCGCCGCGCATTCCGACGACGCTGCCGGAAATCGTCGAGCATCGCGCGCGGTTCCTCGCCGAGTACCAGGACGAAGCCTACGCCGCGCGCTACCGCGACCTCGTCGTCCTCGTCGCGACCGCGGAGCGCGAGAAGGCGAAGGGGCTGAGCGGCCTCGCGGAAGCCGTGGCGAAGAACCTCTTCAAGCTGATGGCGGTCAAGGACGAGTACGAGGTCGCGCGCCTCTACACGGACGGCGCCTTCATGGAGAGCCTCCGCCGCACCTTCGAGGGCGACTTCAAGCTCGAGTTCCACCTGGCGCCGCCGATCTTCGGCGAGGAGAGAAAGCGCGCCTACGGCCCTTGGATGATGCGCGTCTTCCGCCTTCTCGCGTCGATGCGCCGGCTGCGCGGCACGCCGCTCGACATCTTCGCGCGCACCGAAGAGCGGAAGATGGAGCGGCGCCTTCTCGCCGAGTACGAGGCGCTCCTGCGCGAGATCGCGGGCGCGCTCTCCCCGGCGAACCACGCCGCCGCGGTCGCGCTCGCGAGCCTTCCCGACCGGATCCGCGGCTTCGGCCCGGTGAAGCGTCGGGCCGTCGAGGCCGCGAAGAAGCAGGAGGCGGAGCTCCTCGCCGCATTCCGCGCGCCGGCCGTCGCGCCGGCCGTCGCCGCGGAGTAGCACGTCTCTCGACCGCTCGCCGCCGGGAACACCTCCGGCGACGGCAGGTTACATCCGAAAGGGGGCATGGAACGTCGCGCTCGCCATCGCGCATAGTTCCTGGCGCATGCCCGAGCGTCGCGACATAAGGCAGGCACCGAGGCGCGCTCTCGCGCTGATCCTCGCCGGCGGGCGCGGCTCGCGCCTCAAGGACCTCACCGACATTCGCGCGAAGCCCGCGGTCTATTTCGGCGGCAAGTACCGCATCATCGACTTCACGCTTTCGAACTGCATCAATTCCGGCTTCCGCCGCATCGCGGTCCTGACGCAGTACAAGTCGCACAGCCTCATCCGCCACATCCAGCGCGGCTGGAGCTTCCTGAGGGGCGAGTTCGGCGAGTTCGTCGAGCTGTTTCCCGCACAGCAGCGCATCGACGAGACTTCCTGGTACAAGGGCACGGCCGACGCGGTGCGGCAGAACATCGACATCCTCAAGGCGCGCCGGCCGCTCTACATCCTCGTTCTCGCCGGCGACCACATCTACAAGATGGACTACGCCGCGGTGCTCGAGGAGCACATCCAGAAGAAGGCGGACGCGACCGTGGCTTGCGTCGAGGTGCCGAGGCTGCAGGCGAGCGCCTTCGGCGTCATGCATGTCGACGAGGACGACCGCGTCGTCGCCTTCTTCGAGAAGCCGAAGGACCCGCCGCCGATTCCAGGCGATCCCGAGCACGCGCTCGCCTCGATGGGAATCTACGTCTTCAACGCCGAGTTCCTGTTCGAGCAGCTCGAGCGCGACGCGGCCGATCCCGGGTCGAGCCACGATTTCGGCAAGGACATCATCCCGTTCCTCGTCGGCAGGGCGCGGGTCTACGCGCACCGCTTCCAGCGGAGCTGCATCTACAGCGACCCGAACGCCGAGCCCTATTGGCGCGACGTCGGCACCATCGACGCCTATTGGGAGGCGAACATCGACCTGACGCGCATCAAGCCCGCGCTCGACCTCTACGACACCAACTGGCCGATCTTCACCTATCAGGAGCAGCTCCCGTCCGCGAAGTTCGTGCACGACGAGGACGACCGACGCGGCCAGGCGATCAACAGCCTCGTCTCGGGCGGCTGCATCGTCTCGGGCGCGACGGTGAAGGATTCTCTTCTCTTCTCGAAAGTGCGCGTCAATTCGTACGCCCGGGTCGAGGAGTCGGTGATCCTTCCGGAGGTCAATATCGGCCGCTACGCGCGGCTCCGGAAGATCGTGGTCGATCGCGGCTGCGACATCCCGCCCAATCTCGTCGTCGGCTTCGACCCGGCCGAGGACGCGCGGCGCTTCTACCGCAGCGAAGGCGGCGTCACCCTCATCACCAAGGACATGCTGGGAAAGCTCGTGCGCTAGTCGCTCGCCGGGCGAGGTCCGCGAGACGTGGCGCATGTTTCGCAACCGTCGATCTTCACGGCAGCGGCGCGCGGCGAAATGGGAGGAAGTTCCTGCCCACCGGGACGTCGGGGCAGGAGTACCCTTCCTTGTGCAGATCTCCGCCGCGCGCCCGCGGCGATGCGTCGACGCGCGCGTCTCGTCTCCAGAAGCGCCAGCCACTCGCAAGGGAGGGACCCATGAAGATCGTCGTCATCGGCGGAACCGGCCTCATCGGCTCGAAGACCGCCGCCATTCTCCGCGAGGGCGGTCACGAGGTTCTTGCGGCTTCGCCCCATACCGGCGTCGACACCATCACCGGCGAAGGCCTC
>JADGGZ010000139.1 GCA_019689675.1 Rhodospirillales bacterium
TCGTCGCCGCTGGTGACGAACCGCAACACGATCATCGGCAACACCGTTCTCTACGGCGCGACGGCAGGAAAGCTCTTCGCCGCCGGCCAGGCGGGCGAGCGCTTCGCGGTGCGCAACTCGGGCGTCGACGCCGTGGTCGAGGGCTGCGGCTCGAACGGCTGCGAGTACATGACGGGCGGCACCGCGGTTATTCTCGGGCCGGTCGGGCACAATTTCGCGGCCGGGATGTATGGGGGCATGGCCTTCGTCTACGACGCCGACGGCACTTTCGCGATGCGCGTCAATCCCGACACCGTCGTTTGGCAGCGCATCGAGACGCGGCATTGGGAGGGCGTCGTCAAAGCGCTCATCGAGGAGCACGCGCGCCTCACCCAGTCGAAGTTCGCCGAGAAGCTGCTCGTCGACTGGGACCTCGAGGTGGGGAAGTTCTGGCAGGTCGTGCCGAAGGAGATGCTCGCGCGGCTGCCCATGCCGCTCAGCGAGGCGGCGGCGCAAGCCGCGGCCGGCGACGACTGAGCTCCGCGACCGGCCGGGGGGCGCGATGCGGCTCTACGACAATCGCTCGTCGGGCAACGCCTACAAGGTACGCCTGCTGCTGCATCAGCTCGGCATTCCGTTCGAGCGCGTCGAGATCGACATCGATCGCGGCGAGTCGCGCACGCCGGAGTTTCTCGCGCGCAACCCGAACGGACGGATCCCGGTGCTCGAGATCGCGCCTGGAAGGCACCTCGCCGAATCGAACGCGATCCTCTGGTATCTCGCCGAGGGCACCGGGTTCGTGGCGGAGGACAGGCGCGGGCGCGCCGAGACGCTGCAGTGGATGTTCTTCGAGCAGTACAGCCACGAGCCGAACATCGCGACGCCGCGCTACTGGATCACGCACAACCTGCTGACGCCGGAGCGCGAGGCGCAGCTCCCGGCGAAGCGGAAGCTCGGCTACGACGCGCTCGGAGTCATGGAAACCCATCTCGCGGACCGCGCCTTCTTCGTGGGCGAGCGGTACTCGATCGCCGACATCGCGCTCTACGCCTACACGCATGTGGCGGAGGACGGCGGCTTCGATCTCGCGCCTTATCCTTCCGTGCGCCGCTGGCTCGACCGCGTGGCGCACGAACCTCGCTATATCCCGATCACCGCCTGACCCTCAGCCCGCCGGACCGATTCCGAGATTCCGCATGACCCGGCGGAGCATGGCGGCGAGGAGCCTCACCTCCTCGGCGCTGAGTCCCTCGAGGGCGGCGGCATGTTCGCCGAGCGCCAGGGGGACGATGTCCTCGTAGACGTCGCGGCCCCGGTCGGTCAGCCACACCTCGACGAAGCGCGAGTCGGCTCGGCGCGCTGGTCGCCGGACGACCAGACGCGCGGCGGCCATACGGCCGACGAGACGCGACAGCGTCGATTGCGGGATGACGGTCCATTCGACGAGCTCGCTCAACGTCTGTCCGTCGCTGCGATAGAGCGCTGCCAGCACGCGCCAGTGCTGGAAGGTGAGGCGGCGCGAGCGCAGCTTCTCCGCGAGGTTCTGGTTGAGGCGGCTGACGATCCGGTTCATGAGGTAGGGGATCAGATCGTCGAGAGTCGGCACGCGGCCGGCGGCAGCGAGCTTCATCGGCGCTCCCCTCCGACTATTCGGCGGCGAGCTTCATCGGTGCTGCGGGCGGCAGCACCTTGGCAAGCGCCTTCCCCTCTTCATCGGCAAGGGCCGCCTGGCGAGCGGCACGAAGAAGCGGCGCCGCGTTCCGCTGCTCTGCGATCGCCGGCTCGATGATCCGCGTCATCAGCATTTCGAAGTTCGCGCGGCCGCGCCGGTGCGTGTCCCCGTAGCCTTTCAGAACCTTCGCAGCCACCGCGGCCTCGAGCCCGAACTCGGGCGCGATCGCCGCGGCGCGCGCTACCGCGTCGAGCCACTTCTCGATGAGCGCCTGCTCCTCGGCGAAACGGAGCGAGCGCCGGCGCCACCGCTTCATCTTCGCGAGGAGAAGAAGGCGGAGATAGCCGGAAATGCGGGTGCTGCGCAGCCGCATTCTGAGATGGAAGCGGTCGAGGAGGCCGTTGCTTCTCGCCCAATCGCGCAGGACCCGGCCGACGCCCGCGGGCAGGACGGCAGCGATCTCGTCGATCCCGGGCTTGAAGAACTCGGTCACATGCACCGGCTCTTCCGGCTTCGCTCTCACCTCGGCACGGATCCGGGCGAGGCGTTCGGGCCGGCTCTTGAGCTGTGCGACGCGGATCACGTCCTCGTACGCCATCCACAGCGCGAGATGCCGCGCCGCCTCCGCGAGCACCTTCTCCGGCAGGTCGCGCAAGGCGTCGAGCCGGTCGAGATAGAGCCGCGCATAGGCCTCGTCCTGATAGTCGACGAGGCGCTTCACCCCTTCCTCGACGATTTTGATCGCGGCGGCAGGGAAGCGTTGCGCCGTCTCGGCCAGCATCGCATCCACATCGACGGCGAGGGCGCGTGGGAGCGCATGCCCGCTTTCGGGTGCGATGTCGGGCGCCGGACCATTCTGCCCGATCTCCCAGCCCGCGGCGAAGGCGGCGAGATTGGCCTCGACCGCGACCCCACGGGCCCGGATCGCCGCCTCGAAGTCCGAGCGCGCGAGCGGCAGGACGCCGGCGCCGGCGACCGCTCCCAGGAGCACGGCGTTGAGAGCAAGGGCGCGGGTTCGCGGCGAGCGGGTGAGATCGAAAAGGATCGATCGCGCCGCCATCTCCCGGCAGGCCCGGAGCGCGCGTTCGGCGTCGAAACGGCCGTCGCCCATCTGCATCTTCTCGATCGTCGCGTAGACGCGATGCGTCGCCGCGACGAGCGTCGTGCGGTCCGGCGTCACGTAGCCGTTCTCGACGGCGCGGGCCGCTTCGATGAGCTCCGAGGCGACCATGACGTCGACCTCAGCCGGGCTCGGATAGAGGGCGAGCACCGGTCGCCGCCCGCCGAGCGCCGCGTGCGTCTCGGGATATATCTCGACGTAATAGGTCGTGGCGCCGGTGCGCTGCGCGACGCCGGGAATCGACGTGCTCTGCACTGGAAAGCCGGCCGACATCGCCGCTTCGACGAGCCAGTCTGCGAGGACGCCGCCGCCCTCGCCGCCGAGCGCCGCGACCAGGATCGTGACCGGACGGGTGCTCATTCCGCTGCCGCCGGCGCCGGCGCCGCGGCGTCGTTCCCCTGCAGCACCTCGATGAAGCGGCTGCGGATGTGCCAGAGCGCGCGATCCAAGAGCCGCGCATTCTGTACGATCTCGGCGCGGAAAAAGGAGGGGCAGAGGACGGCCGCGTCCGCGACCTCGCCGCAGAGGCCGCACCCGACGCAGTCGTTGTTGACGTGTGCCACCGGATCCTGGCGCAGCGGGTCGGGATTGTCCTTCACCGTGAGCGAGGGGCACCCCGAGAGGCGGATGCAGGAATGGTCGCCCGTGCAGACCTCGTCGTCGACGCCGAACCGGGTGCGCACGACCCGCTTCCCCGCGGCGAGCTGCTTCGCGATCTGCGGCTTGAGGCGCCGCTGACGCGCCAGCTGGCACTCGGCCGTGGCGACGATCACCTTGAGGCCCTTCTCCGTCGTCGTCATGGCCTCCTTCAGCGCCTTCACCATCTTGCCGACGCTGTAGGTGCGCACCGTCTTCACCCAAGGAATGCCCATCATCATGAGCGCGGTCTCGATCGTGGTGCGCGGCTTGCGCCCGTCCGCGGTAGAGGAGGGGATCGACTGCTGCCCCGTCGCGGAGGTGTAGCCGTTGTTCATGATCACGAGGACGGAGTCCTGGTCGTTGAAGACCGCGCCGGTGACGCCGGAGGTGAGCCCGTTGTGCCAGAACCCGCCATCGCCCATCACGGAGACGACGCGCTTGCCGAAGCTCGGCGCTATCCCCGCCGAGCTCGAGAGGCCGAGCCCGTACCCGAGCACCGAGTTGCCGAGATAGAACGGCTCCAGCGTCGAGAAGGTGTGGCACCCGATATCGGCCGAGATGTGCACCTTGCCGAGCTCGCGCTCGACGAGCTTGATCGCGCTGAACACCGGCCGCTCGGGGCACCCGGTGCAGAAGCCGGGCGGTCGCTTCGGCACCGGGGCGCCGAGCAGCCCTGCCGCCTTCTCCTTCGCGGCGCGGACCCGCTCGACGGCGGCGCCGACCGCCGCGAGGTCGAGCCCCTTCGGCACCGCGCCTTCGAGGAATCGCGCGAGCCCCTCGAGCACCACGGAGGCGGTGTATTCGCCGGCCATCGGGAGAACCGCCTTGCCGACCACGGTCGTCTGGAGATCGGCCTTGCGCAGAAGAGCGTTGATCGCCTGCTCGAGATAGTCGGGATTGCCCTCCTCGACCACGAGCACCGCGCGCTTGCCGCTGCAGAACGCCGTCAACTCGTCGGGCACGAGCGGATAGGTGACGTTGAGGCAGTAGATCGGGATCGGCGTCGTGCCGAAGCTGTCGGCGAGCCCGAGCTGGGCGAGGGCGCGAAGGACGGTGTTGTAGAGGCCGCCCTGGAGGATGATCCCGACGTCGTTTTGGGTTCCGGCAAAGACCTCGTTCAGCTTTTCGCGCCTGATGAATTCGAGCGCGGCGGGAAGGCGCTTCTCGACCTTCTGCTTCTCCTGGACGTAGGTATGCGGCGGCAGACAGATCCGGCCCGGATCGAAGCTCGGCGATTCGATCGGATGATTGCGCGACAGCGACGGCTTCCGGTTGTCCTTGGCGATGAAGCGGCCGTGCATGTGGCACGCGCGGATGCGGAACTCGACGATGACGGGCGTGTTCGAAGCCTCGGAGAGCTCGAACCCCTTCTCGATGAGATCGACGAAGCGGCTGTGGTCGGGCCGCGGGTCCATGAGCCACATCGTCGACTTCATCGCGAAGGCGTGCGTGCGCTCCTGGATGATCGAGGCGCCCTCTCCGTAGTCCTCGCCGACGACGATCAGCGCGCCGCCGACGACGCCGGCCGAGGCGAGATTGGAGAGCGCGTCGGAGGCGACGTTCGTGCCTACGGTCGACTTCCAGACGGCGGCGCCCCGCATCGGGTAGTTGATGGACGCGGCGAGCATGGCGGCGGCCGCCGCTTCGTTCGCCGCCGGCTCGAAATGGATGCCGAGCTCGTCGAGAATTTCCTTGGCGTCGGCGAGCACGTCCATGAGGTGCGAGACCGGCGCGCCCTGATAGCCGCCGACATAGGAGACGCCGGCCTGGAGCAGCGCCTTGGTGATGGCGAGGATGCCCTCGCCCTCGAACACCTCGCCAGCGCCCTTCTTCAGGAGCGCGACTTCCTTGGCGAAGGATCGCTCCATGCGTCCCTCCCGGACATATGCAATTGCATATGATGATGCGCCCCTGCTGCCGCCGGGGTCAAGCTGGCAGGTGGACGCCCAGCCGCCACAATGGTTTAATCGCCGCGCGATAGGGAGCGACCGGCGATGCGGCGTACGTCAGAGCGGGCGGCACCCGCCGAAACGGCGCGGAGCCTCGCGCATATCGAACTGTTCGAGAGTTTACCGGCCGAGGAGCTGGTGCAGCTCGAGCGGCGATGCACCTGGCAGCGCTGGAATGCCGGCGAGCAGATCATCGACCGCGAGACGCTGTCCAACGACGTCTATTTCATCGTGCGCGGCCGCGTGCGCGTCATCGACTACAGCCACTCCGGCCACCGCGAGGTGGTGTTCGACGAGCTTTCGGCCGGGGCCGTGGTGGGGGAGCTCGCGGCCATCGACGGCGAGCCGCGCTCGGTCAACGTAATGGCGGTTACAGAAACGCTCACCGCTTCGCTCGGTGCGGAGGCGTTCATCGCCATCATCATCGAGCATCCGAAGGTCGCGCTCGCCATGATGCGCCGCCTTTCGGAAATGATCCGGCAGTCGACCGCCCGGATCATGGACTTGTCGACGCTCGGCGCCCATCACCGGATCTACGCCGAGCTCCTCCGCATCGCGCGCACCGGCGGCGCGGCGAGGCCGAACCAGGCGATCATCCAGCCCATGCCGGTTCACGCCGACATCGCGGCGCGGGTCTCGACTACGCGAGAGACGGTCGCTCGCGTCCTGTCCGAGCTCGCGCACGGCAACGTCGTGAAGCGCGAGGGCGACGCCCTCATCATCCGCGATCTCGAGCAGCTGACGCAGATGGTGAACAAGTTC
Organism: Rhodospirillales bacterium; assembly: GCA_019689675.1. GTDB lineage: Bacteria > Pseudomonadota > Alphaproteobacteria > ATCC43930 > CGMCC-115725 > JADGGZ01. The sequence continues at coordinate 6,122 of JADGGZ010000139.1, forward strand.
CGCGACTGAAGAGCCGCACCGCTCGTTCCCGTCAGCCCGCGAGAAGCCAGATCCCCGCGCCGGCCAGCGCGAAAACCCAGAGCCGGTCGAGGTCGACCCAGCCGCGCCGCAGGAAGGCGAGACCGATCCATTCGTAGACCGCGAGCGCGATGACGCATGTCACCAGAAGTGTCGCTGCCGTGTGGAGCCCGACGGCCCCGAGGGCCACCGGCAGCGAGCCGGAGGACAGCGCGCCGGCCGGTCCCGATAGGCAGAGAGGGATCAGCGCCGGGACCAGCATGAGCCCGGCGCCGTGCGCGCTCGCGACGAGGAACGACCAGAGAAGGAGGCCGGCGAACCCGGCGCGCATGCCGACCCTCACCCGGTGCCGACGGCCGCGAAGGACATGATAGATGGCCCAGAGCATCAGCGCCGCCCCGGCGACGCGATTGAGCGCCGGACCGTCTATGACCGAGCCGAGCAGGATGACCGCGGCTGCGACGATCACGACCGACAACGCGTGGCCGAGCCCGATCGGCACGAGCGCGTGAAGCACCGCGGCGCGGCTGCCGCGATGAAGTCCCAGAGCGACCGCGAAGAGCCAGCCCATCGCGGGGTTGATCCCGTGATAGGCGCCGAGCCCGGCGAGAGCCAGCCACGGCCATGACGGAAGCGCGAGCGCTTCGGCGAAGATCCGAAACCTCGGTGCTAGGTCACGGCGGGGCCGGCGGAGCGCTGGTGGAGGCCGAGCCCATGCCGTCCCTTGCTGCCGGCTCGAGCGGTGCCGTGTCGGTCACGGGTAGCAATACGAGTCGGAGGACGCATCGCCGCCCTCGAGGCGCACCTGGTGCGGCAGGTGCCCCTTCGGCCAGGCGACGAAAAACTCCGGATCGAGCGCCATTCCTCCTTCCGGATCGGCATCGACCTTCACCATCCAGCCTTCGAGCCCGCCCGTGTAGAACTGCGGGTCGATGGCCCCGTAAAGCGAGTTGGTGAAGTAGATCCGGCGTCCGTCGCGGCTCACCTCGACCATCTGTGGCCCGCCATTGAGCTTGCCCTTGGCCTTCGGATGCGTTTCGCGCGAGACGATGCCGCCGATCCTGAGCTTGCCCGTGAGTTTCGGCGCGAACGGATCGGAGACGTCGTATTGCAGGAAGTCGCCGGTGCCCCAGCAGGAGACGTAGAGGAACTTGTCGTCCACCGAGAGGTCGATGTCGGTGACGAGCGGCGGGCACGCCTTGAAGTCCTTGAGCGCCGGCGGAAGAAGGTCGGGGTCCGCCGGTTCCGCGGGGATCGAAACGACCTTTTTCACCGCCCATTGCTCACCGTCGCGGTACCAGACCCAGATCGAGGACGAGAGGTCTTCGAGGCTGATCACGCAGTTGACGAAGCCGTAGGCTTTCGTCGGGTCGTGTGCCGGACGAAGCTCGAAAATCAGCTGGTGCTCCTTGCCGAAGTCGATCTCCTGCAGGTGCCGGCGCTTGTGCAGGTCCCAAAAATGAAGCTTCCGGCCGTATTTGCTGCCGAGGAGGAGCTCCGGCACGAGTCCTTCCTCGAACATGTCCGGCGTTCCCCATTCGCTCGTCACGACGGTGTCGTAGCCGAGATGCCACCACATGTCGTAGGCGAATTCCTGCGGGCCGCGGTCCACCTCCCAGCGCCCCCGGACCTCGAAAGTCTCATGGTCCATGAGGAAGACGCCGCCGGGTCCCTTGCCGTCGGCGTTCCCGAGCGCGCTCACGTAAATGCCTTCCGGCCCGCAATGCACCGTATGCGGGCGCGTGTAGCCGGCGCGATCCGCGATCTCGTCGGGCTCGATCACCTTCACCACGCGGGGACGCTTCGGGTCGGGCTTCGTGTCGACGATATGGATGCGGGAGGACCTCAAGCCCGGCACGACGAGATAGCGCCGCTCGACATGCGGATGCGGCGCGTTCGGGCAAAGGCACGAGCTGCAGGCGTTCCAGCCGAAATGATGCAGCTCGTCGCCCGGGCGGCTCATGTCGACCTTGCCGACGATCTGCGCGTAGCTGGGCGACCGAGGGTCGACGTCGACGACAGCGAGGACGTCCTTGCGCTTCCGCTCGGGGGCGAAGCTCGCGACGTAGGCGAACTTCTCCGCCGGAGCCCGGGCAGCCAATCGCGGCGAGGGATAGAAGGTCGGGTCGGGGGTCCAGGTTGCCATGCAGGTCCTCCGCTGGATGTCGGAAAAGGGTGCCGGCAAGGTTCAGCCGCCCGGAGCCCGAGGCACTTGGGACGGAAGTCGCAACGCGGCACGAGCGCGGGGGTGCTCGCGACCTGACAGTGAGAGCGTCCTCCCCCTCGCGATGCCTGTCAACGTAGCCTTCCGGGGGGCGCTCGATCGTTCGTGCGCGGGCCCGCGCCCGGCCCCATATTCGGAGCCATGAATCTCCGAGAGGCCATTCGGAAAAAGGCGCTCGAGCTCGGCTTCGACGTCGTCGGCTTCGCCCGTGCCGCGCTGGCCGAGAAGGCGCGGGAGGACCTCGCCGCCTATCTCGCGGCCGGCTATCACGGCGACATGGGCTGGCTCGCCGCGCGCGCCGCAGAGCGAGCGTCTCCCACCGGGCTGTGGCCCGCGGCGAAGAGCGTCGTCGTGCTCGGGGTCAACTACGGCCCGGAAGAGGATCCGCGCGGCGCGCTTGTCGACCGCGGCGCGGGCGTGGTCTCGGTTTATGCGCGCGGGCGCGACTATCACGACCTCGTCAAGAAGCGCCTCAAGGCGCTCGGCCGCTGGATTGCCGCTACGTTTTCGGGAGAGCTCAAGGTCTTCGTCGACACCGCACCGGTGATGGAAAAGCCGCTCGCGCAGCAGGCGGGGCTCGGCTGGCAAGGCAAGCACACGAACCTCGTCTCGCCGCGCTTCGGCTCCTGGCTCTTCCTCGGCGAGATCTATCTCGACCGCGAGCTCGAAGCCGACGCGCCGGGGCGCGATCGCTGCGGCACCTGCACGCGGTGCCTCGAGGCATGCCCCACGGGCGCCTTTCCGGCGCCCTACAGGCTCGATGCGCGGCGCTGCATCTCGTATCTCACGATCGAGCACAAGGGGCAGATCCCGGAGGAGCTGCGGCCGTTGATGGGGAACCGGATCTACGGCTGCGACGATTGTCTTGCCGCTTGCCCCTGGAACAAGTTCGCGCGCCCGACGCCGCATCCGGAGCTTCGGGGCGCTCACGCCGGGCGCTTGGCGGAGCTGGCGCTGCTCGACGACGCCGCGTTCCGCGCGCGCTTCTCGGGCTCACCGGTAAAGCGGGTCGGCAGAGACCGTTTCGTGCGCAACGTCCTCGTCGCGATCGGAAACAGCGGCGATCGGGCGCTCGCGCCGACAGCCGCGCGTCTGCTCGGCGACGGCTCACCGCTGGTGCGCGAGATGGCGGAATGGGCTCTTGCCCAGCTCGAAGGCGAACGCGCCGGACCCGAGCGGGGGAGCCGGACCTACGCGGGGTAGAACTCTCGCATCATCCGGTCGCGGTAGGCGACGAGGTTGGCATGGCGTTCGGCGGCGTTCCGGCTCGGCGCGATGAAAATCTCGCAGAGCGCGCCGGCGACGAAAGGGAAGATCGTCGCGTCGGCGCTCGAGGGGCGATCGCCCATGAAGTAGGGCTTGTCGCCGAGGTGGTCGGCGATCGACTGGAAGTCGCGCTCGACAAGGCTCAGAAGCTCCGACGGCGAGTGCCGCCCGAGGCCTTGCGCGTGCAGAGTCTTGCGCAGCTGCCGGCGCGTGATCGAGATGGCGAACGGACGGATCGGCGCCGGTACCCGGTCGAAGAACCGGACCGGGCCGGCACGGAAATTCGCCTCGTCCATCCAGCGGTCGATGACGACGCACCAGTAGAGGTGCTCGTCGCACATTTTCTCGTAGGCCCAGGCGATGCCCCGCTCGCTCGGCGAGAGGCCGGCGTCGAAGTCGACGCCATACTTCCGCTCGAGGTGCATCCGGATGAG
>JADGGZ010000140.1 GCA_019689675.1 Rhodospirillales bacterium
CCCCCCCCCCCCCCGCGGCGGGGGCGGGCCGGCCCCCGCCGGGCCGCGGCCCCCCCCCGACCGGCTCTAGCCTACTTCTTCTCGACGTTCCACAGGAACGCGATGGGCGCGACGATGACGCCCTCGAGGTTCTTGCGGAACGCGGTCGGGATCACGAACTGCCCGGTCGGGATGTAAGGAACGGCCCGGAAGGCCTCCTTCTGCATCTCCGCCGCGATCTTCTTCTGCGCGTCGAGATCGGGCGCGGCGAACCAGTCGTCGCGCAGCTGCTCGAGCTTGGCGTTGGTCGGCCAGCCGAACCACGCGTTGCCGCCGTTGCCGCGCAGCGGCGCGTTCACCGCGGGGTTCGCCACGTCGGTGCCGACCCACCAGGTGTGGAAGATGTTCCAGCCGCCCTTGTCGACGGGCTCCTTCGACGCGCGGCGGGTGACGAGCGTGCCCCAGTCGACGGCCTGGAAGTCGACGTTGAAGCCGATCTTCTTCAAGAGCTCGGCGGTGACGAGCGCCTGGTTGTGCACGATCGGCTGGTCGGTCGCCGACATGACGACGACCGGCCGCCCGTCATAGCCGCTCTCCTTGACGAGCTGCTTCGCCTTCTCGACATCGCGCTTGCCGGTCAGGACCTCCGAGCCCGCGTCGTTCGCCATGGGCGTCCCGCAGGTGAAGTAGGAGGCGCAGACCTGCCAGTTCTTCTGGTCGGCCGCGACCGCCGTCATGTACTCCTTCTGGTCGACGACGTAGAGCAGCGCCTGGCGCGCCTTCTCGTTGTCGAACGGCGGCAGGAGATGGTTGAAGCGGATGATGCCGTGCGAGCCGATCGGGTCGACGTTGGTGACGACGACGTCCTTGCTCCGCTGCAGAAGCGGCGCGAGGTCGCTCGGCACCTGCTGCCACCAGTCGACCTCGCCGGCCTGCAGCGCCGCGGCCGCGGTCGCGCCGTCCGGAATGTAGATCCACTCGACGCGGTCGACCTTGACCACTTTGCCGCCCGAGGCCCAGGAGGGCGGCTCCTTGCGCGGCACGTAGTCCGTGTTCTTGACGTAGACGACCTTGTTGCCGGGGACCCACTCCTCGGCGACGAACTTGAAGGGCCCCGAGCCGATCGCCTCCTTCACCTGGGTGAAGGCGTCGGTCCGGGCGAGCCGCTCCGGCATGATGAACGGCACGTTCGAGGAGGGCTTGCCGATCGCCTCGAGCAGCAGCGGGAAGGGCTTCTTCAGCGAGATCGAGAAGATCTTGTCGTTCGCCGCCTCCATCCCGGCGACCGCCTCGGCGAGCTTCTGGCCGAGCGGGTCGCGCTTCATCCAGCGCTGGAGCGAGGCGATGCAGTCCGCCGAGCGCACGGGCTGGCCGTCGTGGAACTTGAGGCCGTCGCGCAGCGTGAAGGTCCATTTCAGCTTGTCGCCGCTGACCTCCCACTTGTCGACCATCTGCGGCTGCGGCTTGAAGTCTTTGTCGATCGCGATCAGCGTGTCGTAGACCATGTAGCCGTGGTTGCGGGTGATGTACGCGGTCGTCCAGATCGGATCGAGCACCCGCAGATCGGCCTCGGGAACGAAGCGCAGCGTCTTCCCGCCGGATTGCGCCTCGGCAGCGCCGGGCAGTGCCGCGAGCACTAGCATCGCCCCTGCCGTCATCCATACTTTGTTGCTGAGTCTCACGCTTTATTCTCCCCGATGTCGCGGCTTCGATCGCCGAGGCGGCGACGTTACGCTATTGCTTCGCCGCTCGACAATCCTGCCGTGCTTTCGCACCGAACCCTGAGGTTGCGCGCATGACCGATCTCGCCTTCCTTTCCGCTTCCGAGCTTCTCGCCCTCTTCCGCGCGCGCAAGGCCTCGCCCGTCGAAGCCCTCGAGGCGGCGCTCGAGCAGATCGACCGGCACGAGGCGCAGCTCAACGCGTTCGTGCTCGTCGACCGCGAAGGCGCGCGCAAGGCCGCCGAGGCGAGCGCGGCGCGCTGGGCGGCGGGCACGCCGCAGGGGCTCCTCGACGGCGTCCCGGTCACGATCAAGGATCTCGTCGACGTCGCTGGCTGGCCGACGCGGCGCGGCTCGACTCTGACGAGCGCGGCCCCGGCCGCCGCGGACGCGCCGGCGACCGCGCGGCTCAAGGAAGCGGGCGCGGTCGTCATCGGCAAGACGACGACGCCGGAGTTCGGCTGGAAGGGGCTCGGCGACAGCCCGCTCACTGGGATCACGCGCAACCCGTGGAGCCTCGCGCATTCGCCGGGCGGCTCCTCGGCCGGCGCCGCCGCGGCGCTCGCCGCCGGGATGGGCGCGCTCGCCGTCGGCACCGACGGCGGCGGCTCGATCCGCATTCCCTGCGCCTTCACGGGGCTGCCCGGGATGAAGGCGACGTTCGGCCGCGTCCCCGCCTGGCCGCTCTCGCCGATGGGGCTGCTCGCGAATATCGGGCCGATGGCGCGCACGGTGGAGGACCTCGCGCTGATGCTCACCGTGATCGGCGGGCGCGACGCGCGCGATCCTTACGCGCTGCCGCCGGGAGGCGATTGGCGCGAGGGGCTCGACGACGGGATCGAGGGGCTCAAGGTCGCGTTCAGCCCGCGGCTCGGCTTCGCCGAGGTCGATCCCGAGATCGCCGAGCTCGTCGCCGCGGCGGTGAAGATCGCGGGCGAGCTCGGCGCCGTCGTCGAGGAGGCGGACCCCGGCTTTTCCGACCCCGCCCCCGCCTTCAACACGCTCTGGCGCGCGGGAGCGGCGCGCGCGCTTTCCGCCTTCCCGCCCGAGGCGCGCGCGCGGCTCGACCCGGGCCTTGCGAAGGTCGTCGCCGCGGGCGCGCGCTTCAGCGCCGTCGAGTATCTCGAGGCGGACGGCGTGCGCACCGACCTCGGCCATCGCATGGCGGCCTTTCACGAGCGCTACGATCTTCTCCTGACGCCGGCGATGCCGGTCGCGGCGCTCCCCGTCGAGCGCGCGGGCGACGACTTCGACTGGCCGTCCTGGACCCCTTTCACCTACCCCTTCAACATGACGCGCCAGCCGGCGGCGGTCGTGCCGTGCGGCCTCACGCGCGAAGGGCTTCCGGTCGCGATCCAGATCGTCGGCCCGCTCTACGCCGACGCCCTCGTGCTGCGCGCCGCGCGCGCGATCGAGCGCGCCTACCCGTTCCGCCGGCCGCCGCTCGCCTGAGCCACGAGGGAGGCTCGGCTCCGGCCGCCGGGCCGGTCGCGCCGCCGCGGCGGCGCGCGCGGAATAGCGTTTTGTCTTTATCCGCGGTTGCACGATAATGGGCGCGAGCTTCGGCGCGATTGTCCCCGCACCTTGGCGGCGTCATGCCGCCCAACAAACAGGGAAGGGAGGAAATCATGCCACGCAAGCCCGATGCGCGCGGCCTCTCGCGCCGCGACGTGATCCGCACCGCCACCGCAGCCGGCGCCGTCGCGAGCGTCGGCCCCTTCTTCCACATCCGCCCCGCCCGCGCGGCGCAGACGCTCAAGATCCTGCAGTGGAGCCACTTCGTTCCCGCCTACGACAAGTGGTTCAACAACGAGTACACGAAGGAGTGGGGCAAGAAGAACGACACCGAGGTCATCGTCGACAACATCAACCTCGCCCTCATCCCGTCGCGCGCGGCGGCCGAGGTCTCGGCGCAGAAGGGCCACGACCTCGTGATGTTCCTCTCGCCGCCCTCGGTCTACGAGGAGCAGGTCGTCGACATGGCGGACGTCTACGCCGAGTGCGAGAAGCGGCACGGCAAGGCGATCGATCTCGCGATCAAGAGCACCTACAACCCCAAGACGAAGAAGTATTTCGCCTTCTCCGACAGCTTCGTGCCGGACCCGGTCAATTACCGCTCCGATCTCTGGGGCGAGATCGGGATGACGCCGCAGACATGGGACGACGTGCGCGTCGGCGGCAAGAAGATCAAGGACAAGACCGGCATTCCGGTCGGCGTCGGGCTCTCGGCCGAGCTCGACACGGCGATGGCCGTGCGCGCGATCATGTATTCCTTCGGCGCGCACGAGCAGGACGCCGAGGGGAACCTCACGATCAACTCGCCGCAGACTCTGGAGGCGCTCAAATTCGTCACCGCCCTCTTCAAGGAGGCGATGACGCCCGAGGTGCTGGCGTGGGATGCGTCCTCCAACAACCGGCAGATGCTCGCCGGCCGCTCCTCGCTGGTGCTGAACGCCATCTCGGTGACGCGGACCGGCGAGAACGACAAGCTGCCGATCCACGAGAAGATCGCGCTCGCCAAGGCGGCGCAGGGGCCGGTGCGCCGGATCGGCCTCGAGCACGTGATGGACTGCTACGTCATCTGGAAGTTCGCCGAGAACATCGACGGGGCGAAGAAATTCCTCGTCGACTACATCGACAACTTCAAGCAGGGCTTCATGGCGAGCCAGTTCTACAACTTCCCCTGCTTCGCCAAGACCGTGCCCGACCTCCAGCAGATCATCTCCGATGATCCGAAGGCGGTGCCGAGGGACAAGTACGCCGTGCTCTCGGACGTGCTCGAGTGGGCGACGAACGTCGGCTACCCGGGCTACTCCAACGCGGCGATCGACGAGGCGTTCAACACCTGGATCATCAACACCATGTTCGCCAAGGCGGCGACCGGTGCGGAGACTCCGGAGAACGCGCTGAAGCAGGCCGAGACCGCGATGAAGGCGATCTGGGCCAAGTGGAAGGAGCGCAAGCTGATCTGACCGTCTTGCCGCGCGCGCCGGCGCCGCGCCCCGAGAGCGGGCGCTCTCCTGCCGTCACTCCCGGGAAGGCGCGGGCCCGGCCGCGCCGGCTTCCCGCCTTCGCGGGGGTGACGGCGGATCGGCTCCGCGCGATCGAAGAGCGCCGCGGCAGACCGCCCCCGAAAGCCACATTCGCGAGCACATCATGGCAACGGTCGAAGCACGTCGTCTCACGAAGGTTTTCGACGAGGTCCGCGCGGTGGACGGGATCGACCTCCTCGCCAAGGAGGGCGAGTTCCTGGTCCTGCTCGGGCCCTCCGGCTGCGGCAAGACGACGCTCATGCGCATGATCGCCGGGCTCGAGGGGCCGACCGCGGGCGACGTCGTGATCGACGGCCGCGTCGTCACCGACCTCCCGCCGCGGGCGCGCAACATCGCGATGGTCTTCCAGAGCTACGCGCTCTACCCGCACCTCACGGTCGAGAAGAACATCTCGTTTCCGCTGCGCGCGGTCGGCATGCCGAAGGAGGAGATCCGCAAGAAGGTCGACTGGGCCGCGCGCATGTTCGGCATCGAGCGCTTTCTCGACCGCAAGCCGCGCCAGCTCTCGGGCGGCGAGCGGCAGCGCGTCGCGCTCGCCCGCGCCGTCGTGCGCGAGCCGGTCGTGTTCCTGCTCGACGAGCCGCTGTCCAATCTCGACGCGAAGCTGCGCAACTCGGCGCGCGACGAGCTGAAGCAGTTCCAGCGCCAGCTCGGCACGACCACGATCTACGTGACGCACGATCAGGCCGAGGCGATGGGGCTCGGCGACCGCATCGCCGTCCTCGACCACGGCAAGGTCTGCCAGATTGGAACGCCGCAGGAGATCTACGACCATCCCTCGGACACGTTCGTCGCCACTTTCATCGGCTCGCCGCCGATGAACCTCGTCGACGAAGGCGGGACCATGCTCGGCTTCCGGCCCGAAGCCTTCCTGCCGAAGGAGGTCGAGCCCGACGGCGCCCGCGAGGTGTTCCGCTTCCGCATCACCCGGATCGAGTATCTCGGCGCCGACCGCCTCGTTTACGGCGTCATCGAGGGCCGCACGCCCGAGGCGCACGTCATCTCGAAGATTCCGACCAACATCCGGACGGAGATCGCCGCCGGCGAGACCTACGATTTCGCCGTGCGCCACGTCGACATGAAGCGCTTCGACGCGCGCAGCGGGCGCGTGCTCGACGGAGGCGCGCGGTGACCGAGGCGGCGTTCAAGTCCGTGGCAGCCGCGCAGCGCGCGCCGACGGGCTTTCTCGGGCGGCTCGCCGACAACGACCGCTGGCTCGTGCGCGCCATGCTGGCGCCGGCGATTCTCTACATCGCCCTTCTGGTCGGGTTCCCGTTCCTGCTGTCGCTCTGGTACAGCCTCACGAACGTGACCGTGGCGAGCCCGACGATGCAGTTCGTCGGCCTCGAGAACTTCCGCCGCATCATCGAGAGCGGAACCTTCTGGCTCTCGCTCTGGAACACCGTCGTCATCACCCTCGTCTCGCAGCTCCTCGTGATCGTCTTCGCCCACTTCCTGGCGATGGCGCTCGTCGCGGATTTTCGCGGCAAGTGGCTGGTGCGGCTCCTCATCCTGCTGCCGTGGGTGGCCCCGATCTCGCTCGGCAGCATCGGCTGGCTTTGGATCTTCGATTCGATCTACAGCATCATCAACTGGACCGCGCGGGCATTGGGCCTCTTCGATCCCACGTTCTGGCCGATCTGGCTCGGCCAGCCGGAGCTCGCCAAGGCGTCGATCATCATCGTCAACGTCTGGCGGATCACGCCGCTCGCGACGATCATCATTCTCGCCGGACTCACCTCGATCCCGCAGGACATCCACGACGCCGCCGCCGTCGACGGCGCCGGGTTCTGGCGGCACCAGTTCCAGATCACCGCGCCGCTCATCCTGCCGATCACGCTGGTCGCCCTCCTCTTCGGCATCATCTTCACCTTCACCGACATGATCGTCGTCTTCGTGCTGACCCGCGGCGGCCCTTACGACACGACGCAGGTCATCGCGAGCTGGGCCTATTTCACGGGCATCCAGGGCGGCGATCTCGCCGGCGGCGCCGCGATCTCGCTCTTCCTCTTCCCGGTTCTCGTCGCCGTGGCAATCATGTTCCTGTGGTTCGCGAAGCGCGCGGAGGTGACCTGAGATGAACGCCCGCGTTGCCAAGCTGCGCCGGGCCGGCGGTCGCGCCGGCCATGCGGCGATCCTCGTGTTCTTCGTGACCTTCCTCGCCTTCCCGTTCTACTGGATGCTGATCACGACGTTCAAAACCACGCAGGACCTGCAGAACACCGAGCACAACCCGTACCTCTTCCACGACCCGCCGACGCTCCATCATCTCGCGGTGCTGTTCGAGGACACGCAGTTCCTGCAATGGCTCGTCAACACCGGCCTCGTCGGGATCGCCGTCGTCGTCATCACCCTCTTGCTGGCGGTGCCGGCAGGCTACGCGCTCGCCCGCATGACGGGGCCGTGGGGGCAGACGCTCGGGGTCGCGATCTTCCTCACCTACCTCGTGCCGCCGACGATCCTCTTCATTCCCTTCTCGCGGATCATCGCCATGCTCGGGCTCCAGGATTCCCTGTGGTCGCTGGTGCTCGTCTACCCGAGCTTCACGGTGCCGTTCTGCACCTGGCTCCTGATGGGATTCTTCAAGGCGATCCCGCGCGACCTCGAGGACGCCGCGATGATCGACGGGCTTTCCCGCTTCGGCGCGTTCGTCAAGGTGGTGATGCCGATCTCGGTGGCGGGGCTCCTCACCGCCGTCATCTTCGCCTTCACGCTGGTGACGCAGGAATTCGTCTACGGCGTCACCTTCATCACCTCGTCCTCGAGCTACACGGTGAGCGTCGGCGTGCCGACCTTCCTCGTCCGCGGCGACGTCTATTTCTGGGGCTCGATGATGGGCGCCTGCCTCATCGCGAGCGTGCCGATCGCGATCATCTACAATTTCTTCGTCGACCGGTTCGTCGCCGGCTTCACCGTCGGCGCGGTGAAGTAGGCAGCGCCTTCGCCGGCGCAAGGGCGGCGGCGCCTCGCGCAACCCAGCCATCCGCCCCGTCGCACCGGCCCGGCGGGACGATAATCTTTCTGTCCAACTGACGATGAGGGAAGAAACGATGCAGGCACGGTTGCAGTTGAGCACGGTGGCGCCGGACGCTGTCGAGGCGCTGCGCGGGGTGAGCCGCTATCTCCGCCAGAGCGGGCTCGATCAGCGCCTCATGGAGCTCGTTTTCACCCGCGTGTCGCAGATCAACGGCTGCACGTTCTGCCTCGACATGCACCTGCGCGAGCTGCGGAGGCTCGGCGAGACCAACGACCGGCTCGACCACGTCGCGGCGTGGCGCGAATCGCCCCTCTTCGATGCGCGCGAGAAGGCCGCCTTCGCCTGGGCCGAGGCGCTGACGCACCTCGCCGCGACGCATGCGCCCGACGACGTCTACGAGCAGGTGCGCGCCGTGTTCTCGGACAAGGAGCTCGCCGACCTCACGGTCGCGATCGCGCAGATCAACTCCTGGAACCGGCTGATGGTCGGCTTCCGCGTGCCTCCCGGCGTGCGGGTCTAGGCCGCCAACGGGCCGATTGATTTGACAGGCGGAAGAGCCCGATCGATTAATAACCGATGCTGATGAAGATCGGGCTCCGGCCGCTGCAGGCGTTCTGCCGCGTCGCCGAGCTCCGCAGCTTCAGCCTCGCCGCCGAGCAGATGCGGCTCTCCCAGCCCGCGCTCAGCGCCTCGATCCGCAAGCTCGAGGAGGCGCTCGGCGTGCGCCTCTTCGACCGCACGACGCGGCAGGTGCTGCTGACGCCCGACGGGCGCGAGCTGTTCCGCCTCGCGAGCCGCATGATCGACGAGTACGAAAGCGTCTTCGGCGACTTTCAGGACTACATCGCGCGGCGCCGCGGGCGCGTCGTCATCGCGGCCTTGCCGAGCGTCGCCGCGGTGCTGCTGCCGCCGGTGCTCGGCCGCTTCGGCGCCGCGCACGAGGCGGTCGACATCAGGATCCGCGACACGCTGCACGACGGGGTCCTCGAGGAGGTCCGCTCGGGCGCCGCCGATTTCGGCCTCACCGTGGCCCCCGTCCCCGGCGACGGTTTCACTTTCGAGCCGCTCGCCACCGACCGCTTCGTGCTCGTCTGCCCCAAAGAGCACGCGCTCGCGACCCGGCGCGAGGCGGCCTGGCGCGAGATCGCCCGCTACGCGGTCGTCCTGCCGGCGCCCACATCGAGCGTGCGGCAGGCGGTGATCGCGGCCTGCGCCAAGGCCGGCGTCCAGCTCCGGGTCGTCTACGAGGCCGAGCATCTCTCGACGATCGGCGGGCTGCTCGTCGCCGGGCTCGGCATCTCGGCGCTGCCGTCCCTCTCGCTGCCGCTTCTCGGGGCGAACGATTTCGCGGTCGTCCCGCTGCGCCAGCCGGTCGTCGAGCGGACGCTCGGCATCGTGCGCCGCGCCGGCCGCACGCCCTCGGTCGCGGCCGCGGCGCTTCTCGAGGAGCTGAGCGCGGCCTGTGCGAACGGCGCGAAGCCGCCCGCGCAGCGCGCGGCATCGGGACGCACTTCCGCTTCGCGGCGATCCGCGCGATCTGAGGCCGCGTGATGCAGGTCTCCGACGACGACATCTCCCGCCTCGTCGACACGTTCTACGGCCGCGTGCGGCAGGATCCCGAGCTCGGCCCGATCTTCGAGAAGGCGATCGGCGGACGCTGGCCTGCGCATCTCGCGAACATGAAGGATTTCTGGTCGTCGGTGGTCAACATGAGCGGCCGGTACAAGGGGCGGCCGCTGCCGCCCCATGCGCGGCTGCCGATCGCGCCCATGCATTTCGAGCGCTGGCTCGCGCTCTGGAACGAGACGACCGATTCCGTGCTGCCGCCGGCGACGGCGGCGATCTTCCGCGAGAAGGCGGCGCGGATCGCCGAGAGCTTCCAGCTCGCGCTCTTCTACCGCCTGCCCGGCGGCACGCCGCGCGCCTGAGGCCCTGCTGCCGGAAGGCGCCCCGCTAGGGGCTAGTAGAGGCCCGGTTGGCCGCGGCGACCGCCGGGATCAGCAGCGCCAGAGAGAGAGCGGCCGACTTCAGGACGGGCATCGACGGCCGCCCCTCTCTCGGCTCAGGTCACGCGGATCGTCGACATCATGCCGGATGCCTGATGCTCGAGAATGTGACAGTGGAACATCCAGTCACCCGGATTGTCCGCGACGAACGCGATCTCG
>JADGGZ010000141.1 GCA_019689675.1 Rhodospirillales bacterium
GAAGGAGAAGAAGGACCGCGTCGACGACGCGATGCATGCGACCCGCGCCGCGGTCGAGGAAGGCATCGTGCCCGGCGGCGGCGTCGCGCTCCTCTACGCGGCGAAGGCGCTCGAGTCGCTGAAGCCCGAGAACGACGACCAGAAGGTCGGCATCGACATCGTCCGCAAGGCGCTGCAGGCGCCGGTCCGGCAGATCGCCGAGAACGCCGGCACCGACGGCTCGATCGTGGTCGGCAAGCTGCTCGACAAGGGCAACCCGAGCTGGGGCTACGACGCGCAGAACGGCGAGTACACCGACATGCTGAAGGCGGGCATCATCGACCCGACCAAGGTCGTACGCCTCGCGCTCCAGGATGCGGCTTCGGTGGCCGGCCTCCTCATCACGACCGAGGCCATGGTCGCCGAGAAGCCGGAGAAGAAGCCGGCGGCCGGCATGCCCCCGGGCGGCGGCATGGGCGACATGGACTTCTAAGAAGAGCTCGAAGATCACTCGTCGGGGCCGCGGGATTCCTCCCGCGGCCCTTTTCTTTTCGCCTCATCGACCGCCAAGGCAGCCCGCCAGCGACGCGGCCAGCTTCTCCATCATCGCGGCATAGAGCGCGGGCCCTTCCGGGATCCCGGCGCCGAGCGGGTCGAGCACGCCAGTTCTCGCTCCCGAATCGCGCACGAGGCTGCGCACGAGCGCCGGCTCGAATTGCGGCTCGGCGAAGACGCAGACGGCGCCGGCGGCCATGATCCGCTCGCGGATTTCCCGCACGCGCCGCGCGCCGGGCTGGCGCTCGGGCGTGACCGCGACCGCGCCGGCGGCCGCGAGCCCGTAGCGTCGTTCGAGATACTGATAGGCGTCGTGGAAGACGATGTAGGGGACGTTCGCCACCGGCGAGAGGACGGCGCGCAGGCGCGTGTCGAGGCGATCCAGCGCCTCGACCGTGCGCGCCGCGTTGGCGCGATAGCGCGCGGCGCCGGCGGGATCGGCCTCGGCGAGCGCACGTGCCGCAGCGAGGGCGATCGCCTTCGCGTTCTCGGGGTCGAGCCAGAGATGTCCGTCGGCCTCGAGCGCCGAGCCGTGCCCGTGCGCCTCGTGATCGGCCGCCCATACGCCGCCCTCGCGCGCAGGCAGCACTTCGACGCCCTCGGCCTCGGCGAGCGTCACGACCTTGGCGCCGCCCGCGAGCGCGGCGAGCGGCTTTTCCAGAAAGCCTTCGTAGGCGGGGCCGATCCAGAAGACGATCTCCGCCGCCGCGAGGCGCTTCGCGTCCGACGGCCGAAGGCTGTAGCCGTGCGGCGAGGCGTTGCCGGGGACGAGCAGCTCCGGCACGCCCGCCCCTTCCATCACCGCCGCGACGAGCGATTGGACCGGCTTGATGCTGGCGAGAACCCGCGGCGCTTCGGCTTCGACCGGCGCGGCGAAAAGAAGAAGCGGAAGGAAGAGCGCGAGTGTGGCGGAGCGCATCCGCTTATTGCTATGTTATAACAGAATGCCCCGCAAGAAAGCGTTCGCCCCGCACGACCACGAGAGCTGCATCGACGCCGCGCTCGACCGCGCCGCCGCGCTCTGCGCCCGCCGCGGCGCGCGCCTCACCGAGCTGCGCCGGCAGGTTCTCGAGCTCGTCTGGCGCGGGCACCAGCCGGTCGGCGCCTACGATCTTTTGGCCCGAATGGGCCGTGCGGCGCCGCCGACGGTCTACCGCGCCCTCGACTTCCTCATCGAGCACGGGCTCGTGCACCGGATCGAGAGCCTCAACGCCTATGTCGGATGCGACCGCCCCGAGGCGGCGCATCAGAGCCAGTTCCTCATCTGCACCAATTGCGGCGTCGCCGCCGAGCTCGACGATCCCGATCTCGCGGCCGCGGCGGCGCGCCGCGCAGCGCAGCTCGGCTTCACCGTCGAGCGCCAGACCGTCGAGCTGCGCGGCCGCTGCCCGCGCTGCCGGGAGACGAGGCCTGAATGAGCGTGATGCCTCTCGCCGAGCTCGCGGAGGCGAGCTTCGCCTTCGGAAACCGCCTCGTCCTCGACCGCGTTTCGCTGAGGGTGCGGCCGGGCGAGATCGTGACGGTGATCGGCCCCAACGGGTCCGGCAAGACGACGCTCCTCCGGCTCCTCCTCGGGCTCGTGCGGCCGAGCGCGGGCCAGGTGTGGCGCCGCCCGGGCCTCCGCGTCGGCTACCTGCCGCAGCGCGTCGCGATCGACGAGACCCTGCCGCTCACCGTGCGGCGCGTCCTCGCAATGGCGCGGCCGCGGGCGGAGGGAGCGATCGCGGCGGCGCTCGCCGAGGTCGGCGCGAAGAGCCTCGCCGAGCGTCCCGTTCAGGCCCTTTCCGGCGGCGAGCTGCAGCGCGTTCTCCTCGCACGCGCGCTCCTGCGCGAGCCGGACCTTCTCGTCCTCGACGAGCCGGTACAGGGGGTCGACGTCACCGGCCAGAGCGAGCTCTACGCGCTCATCCGCAGGATACGCGACCGGCGCGGCTGCGGCGTCCTCCTGGTGAGCCACGATCTCCACCTCGTGATGGCGGCGAGCGACGAGGTCGTCTGCCTCAATCATCACGTCTGCTGCAGCGGGCACCCCGAGGCGGTGACGCGCCATCCCGCCTATCGCGCGCTCTTCGGCGATGCGATCGCCGTCTACACCCACCGTCACGACCATGTGCACGAGCCGGCCTTCGCGGTCGCCGGCGAAGGCGCCCCAGAGGCCGAGAGCGGCACGCTCCGGGACGGCACCGATGGATGAGTTCGTCCTTCGCGCGCTGATCGCCGGGCTCGGGGTCGCGCTCGTCGCCGGGCCGCTCGGCGCTTTCATCGTCTGGCGCCGTATGGCCTATTTCGGCGACACGCTCGCGCATTCGGCCCTGCTCGGCGTCGCGCTCGGCTTCCTCCTCGGCGTCGAGCCGACCGGAACCGTGATCGCGGTCTGCCTCGGGCTCGCCCTCCTCCTCGTCGCGCTCCAGCAGCAGCGCGGCCTCGCCAGCGACACGCTCCTCGGCATCATGTCGCACGGCGCGCTCTCGCTCGGCCTCGTCGCGATCTCGCTCCTCGAGACGGTGCGCGTCGATCTCATGGTCTATCTCTTCGGCGACATCCTCGCCGTCGCGCCCGGTGATCTCGCCTGGATCTGGGGCGGCGGGGCGGCCGCGCTTCTCGGCCTCGCCTTCCTCTGGCGGCCGCTCCTCGCCATGACCGTGCACGAGGAGCTGGCGAGGGTCGAGGGCGTGCCGACCGGCCTCGTCCGGCTCGGCTTCATGCTCCTCGTCGCGCTCGTCATCGCAGCCGCGATGAAGGTCGTGGGCGTCCTCCTCATCACGGCGCTCCTCATCCTCCCAGCGGCGGCGGCGCGCCGGCTCGCGCGGAGCCCGGAGGCGATGGCGGCGGGCGCGGCCCTCGCGGGCGGCGTCGCGGTCGCCGGCGGACTCGCCGGCTCGCTCGCCTGGGATACCCCGGCAGGGCCCTCGATCGTGCTCGCCGCCGCGCTCCTCTTCGCGCTTTCCGCGGCGCTGCCGAAGCGGCTCGCGGCATGATCCCTCTCGCGCTCGATCCCCGGCCGCGCCCCGATCCTGAGGCGGCGCTCGTCGTCGTCGGCGCGGGCGCCCCGCCCGCCGGCTTCAAGCTCGTCCGCCATGCCGGCGAGGCGGCGGCTGCGCAACGAGGCGCCTGTCCCTGCTGCCGGCGCCCCTCCGATCTCGTCGCTGCGCTGCGCCTTCTCGCGATCGACCATGCCAAGGGCGTCGTCGAGTTCGAGCGGGTCGTGGTTGCAGCCGACCCGCGCCTCCTTTCCGAGCTCGCCGGCGATCCTTTCCTCGCGGCGCGCTACGCGATGCGGTAGAACGCCGCTGCCGCTGGCAGGGCGCATATCAGGGCGACGACCCCAGGCGTCCGGCGTCTTCCCGCGGCGGCCCCAAGACCGGCCGGAGCGAAAGACATGGACGCGGGCTTCGCCTTTATCGCCCTTCTCGGCGCCCTCGTGGTCGGCGTCGTCAGCCCGGGGCCGAGCTTCGTCCTCGTCGCACGGACCGCGATCGCCGCCTCGCGCGCCGACGGCGTCGCCGCCGCGCTCGGCATGGGATTGGGCGGCGTCGCGTTCGGCAGCCTCGCGCTCCTCGGCCTGACCGCGCTCTTGGTCCACGCGGGCTGGCTCTACCTCGCGCTGAAGCTCGCCGGCGGCGCCTATCTCGTCTATCTCGGGATTCTCATCTGGCGCGGCGCGGGCGCGGCCATCACCGTCGACGGCGAGGCGCCGCGCCGGGGCCGCAACGTGCTGCGCTCGTTCTGGCTCGGCCTTGCGACCCAGGTCAGCAATCCGAAGGCGGCGGTCGTCTATGCGAGCGTCTTCTCGGCGCTCATGCCGCCCGCCCCGCCGCTCTGGTTCCTTCTTGCCCTGCCGCCGGCGCTCTTCGTGATCGAGGCGGGCTGGTACGCGGCCGTGGCCGTCGCTTTCTCCGCCGGGCGCCCGCGCGCCGCCTATCTCGGCGCCAAGACCGCGATCGACCGCCTCGCCGGCGCGGTGCTGGCGGCGCTCGGCCTCCGGCTCATCTACGAGGCGGCGCGGCGCGGCTGAGCGCCGCCCTGTCCGGGAGAGGAAGCGGCGCCAGTCATCCTGCCGCGAGCGCCTTCGCCGCGATCGCGCCGACCCGCTCGCTGCAGAGGAGCTCGTCGATGTCGGCGCGCGTCGCCCAGGCGACGGCTTCCGCGTCGTCCGCCGCGATCCCCTCGCCTTCGCGCCACTCCATCAGCACCGCGATGAGGGTGAAGTGGAAACGGACGCGGCCCGCCTCGTCGCGCGTCACCGCGTCGATGACGTCGAGGATGCCGAGCGGCTCCGCATCGACGCCAGTCTCTTCGGCGAGCTCGCGCCGCGCCGCCTCGGCGACCGTCTCGCCCAGCTCCTGGGCGCCCCCGGGAAAGCCCCACTTCCCGGCGTCGGGCGGATTGCGGCGCTTGACGAGGAGCACGCGTCCGTCGCGACGCACGACCGCGAGGACGCCGACACGCGGCTGCTCGGGATAGCTTCGGGGCATCGTGTGATCATAACAGGGGACGCCCGCCGGAAGCCTCGGCGAGGCGCACCCCTTCATGCTCCAGAAGCCAGCGCTTGCGCGGCAGGCCGCCCCCGTACCCGGTCAAGGACGCGTCGCTTCCGATGACGCGGTGGCACGGCACCACGATCGCGACGGGATTGGCGCCGTTGGCGTGTCCCACCGCGCGGACCGCGCTCGGGCATCCGATCTCCACGGCGAGCGCGCCGTAGCTGATCGCGCGGCCCGGCGGGATCCGGCGCAGCGCCGCCCAGACCTTTCGCTGGAACTCGGTGCCGCCCGTCTCCACCGCGACCCCGTTAAGCGTCGAGAGCTCGCCGGCGAAATAGGCCTCGAGGGCCCGCCGTGCGGGCGAAGGCGCCTCTGCGCCGACGACGGCCACCCGCCCCTCTCCGTAGTAGCGGCGGAGAAGGCGGTGGAGCCGATCCTCGTGATCCTCGAACTCGATCGCCCGCGCGCGCCCGTCGGCGTCGGTGAGGACGAGGACGACACCGATCGGGCTCGGCACGCGCTCGAGGCGCAGCTCAAGGCGCGGCGCGCGCAGCCTCCGCGCCGTCATCGGGAAACCCGCCGCTCGTGGGCGACGCGGGCGCGGGCGGTCGTGGCGAGCGGCGCGCGTGCCGCCCCTTCCGCGCCCGGCTGGAGCCAGAGGCGGATCGCCGCATAGGCGCGCCACGGCCGCCACGCCTCGGCCCGCGCCAGCAATTGCGCCGGCGTCGGGCGTCCTTCGGGCGTCGCCATCGCCCGGAGGAGACCGAGATCGGAGGCCGGGAACGCATCGGGCTCGCGCAGCGCGCGCATCGCGATGTAGTGCGCCGTCCAGGGGCCGATGCCGGGCAGCGCCTCGAGCTTCGCGACCGTGGCCTCGAGGGTCTCGAACGGGCGCAGAAGATGCGGGTCGCTCGCCATCGCGCGCGCGAGCCCTCGCAGCGTCTCGGCCCGCGCCCGCGTGAGCCCGATCTTCGTGAGGTCCGCCGATGCGACCGCCTCCGGGCTCGGAAAGACGAGGCCGGGCTCATCGCTTCCGTCGCGGCAGGGCTCGAGCGGGCGGCCGAGCGTGGCTGCGAGCCGGCCCGCGAAGGTCGTCGCGGCGGCGACGGTGATCTGCTGGCCGAGGACGGCCCGCACGGCGAGCTCGAACCCGTCCCACGCGCCCGGCACGCGGAGGCCGGGCCGAAGCCGAACCCGCTCCGCGAGCGCGGCGTCGGAAGCGAGATGCGCATCGATCGCTGCCATGTCGGCGTCGAGATCGAAAAGACGGCGCAAGCGCGAGACGATCGCGCCGAGCGCGGCGACGTCGCTCGTCCGGATCGTCGCGGAGAGATGGTTCGCGCCGGGAACGGGACGCACCTCGAGGACGCCGCTTACCGCGCCGACGGCGAAGCTCCGGCGATAGCGATCGACCTCGACGGCCTCGACTCCCGGTATCGCGCGCGGCCGGAGGAACGCGATCATGCCGTCCCAGTCGTAAGGCGGGGTGTACGGCAGCGCGAGGGTGACGCCGGCGGTCGCGTCCACGGCTCCGGAACGCCCGGCGCGCCGCAGCGCCGACGGCGGGCGGGCGTAGGTGCGCCGCATCACGGCGTTGAAGCGCCGGATGCTCCCGAACCCGGCCGCCATGGCGATGTCGGCCATCGACAGCCCGCTCTCGCCGAGGAGCTTCTTCGCGAAGAGGATGCGGTGGGCCTGCGCGACCGAGACCGGCGTCGCGCCGACGTGACGCTCGAAGAGGCGGCGCAGATGCCGCGAGGTGACGCCGAGGCGGCCGGCGAGCGCCTCGATCCCGCCCTCGTTCAGCGCACCCTCGGCGATGAGGTGGAGGGCGCGCGAGACGGTGTTGGCCGTGCCGCGCCAGCCGGCGATGCCGGGCGTCAGCTCGGGACGGCAGCGCAGGCACGGCCTGAACCCCAATCGGTGCGCCGCCGCCGCGCTCGGCAGAAAAAGGCAGTTTTCGATCTTCGGCGGCCGCGCCGGGCAGATCGGCCGGCAGTAGATGCCGGTCGACACGACGGCGGTATAGAAGCGCCCGTCGAACCGGGCGTCGCGCGTCAGGAGCGCGCGGTAGCAAGCCTCGCGGTCGAGATCCATCGGCGCCAGCATAGGCGCGCGGGGCGGCGCGCGCTCGCCGTTTTCGGACTCGAAAGAGGCGCTCTCCGATCCAATTAGAAGGAATGCGCAACCGCAGCACCGCGTCTCTCGCCCGCGTCGTTCGAAAGAGAGAGGTCGGATCAATGTCGCTCGCCCGCACCCTCGTCGGCCTGGCCGTCCTGGCTCTCCTCGCCTCCTGCGCCGACTGGCCGGCTTCCAGCGTCCCGACGCCGCGCTCCGACCAGTCCAAGTACGGGCCGTGAGACGCCTTGCTGTGGCCTATTCGGGCATGTTATAGTCAAGTCGGACGGCGCTATGCGGGGGCGGACCTCCTTGGGAGGTTCGGTCCAGGCCGGCCCGTTCGCGCTCTTGGACATCGTGAAGAAATGAACCGCAAGATTTAGTGGCGTGTCCTTTTTGCAACTGTAAATCGCCTGTTCTTTACAGTCTCCGGGATGCAGAGCCCCTAAATCTTGCTCTCCCCCGCCGCCGGATCCCGGATCGGACGACGCCCTGCGACTCTCAGGGCAGTCGCCGCCAGGTGTAGATGCCGCTATCCAACTCGAGGGCGAAGTTGAGCGTGTCGCCGTCGATCGTGAAGCTGCGCACCCGCGGCAGATCGCCGGCGATGCGCGTGTCCATCGACTGGGGGTCGCAGAAGACGCGGGTCATTCCGCCGAAGGCGAAGGAGAACCCGCCGCCGCTCGTGCCGGTCGGCGTCGCCCGCCATCCGGCATTCGCCCGATTGCAGTCGAGGCGGAACGCGGCCCGGTCGCTGTCGAATTCGAGCGTGTAGCGCGTCGGGTCGCTCGGCCGGATCGTTCCGATCGCATCGTCCGATGACTCGAACTGCACGAGCTGCCACCGCGTGCCGGCGAGCGCCTTCGGGTCCATGATGCTCGTCGGCAGCGCCGCGACCTCGCGGCATTCGATTGGGGAGGATCCGGGCGCGGTCCAGGTCACCATATCGCCCTTGCCGCGAACGAGGTGACCTTCGCCTTCGTAGCGGATGCCGGAGCCGGAGGGCCGCTGCGAGAGCAGCACCACGCGGCCTCGCGGGTCGGTGAGACGGGCGGTCGCGTCCGAGAACGCCAGCTCGATCGACTGCCGCCCGATGCAGTCGAGGCGAACGATGGGTTCCGTCGCCGCCGACTCTCTGCCGGCGTCGGACGCACCGGAGGCGGCGCAGCCGCCGACCAGCACGGCGCCGACGATCGCGCCACGAACCCACCGCCTTGTCGCCTCGCTTTCGTACGTGCGAGCGCCACAATCGAGATCGTGCTCGCCCGAGGTCGGACTCACTGAATCAAAGTGTTCTTGTAGACGGTGCCGTCCTTCATGATGACGAGAAAATTCCTGCCGGGATCTGCAACGAGGTCGATGTCCTCCAGAGGATTGCCATCGACCAGAAGGAGGTCCGCCAGCGCCCCCTGTTCCACGACGCCGAGCTTTCCGGGATAGGGATTGCGTTTGCCGGACAGCGCCAGCAGTTCGGCATTCGTCGACGTCGCCATGACAAGCGCTTCCGCCGGCGAATACCAACGGACGAGCGAGGCCAGAATGGCCCCTTGCTGCTGGGCCAGCGCGCGCGAGAACAGGACGTCGGTGCCCCACGCCGTCTTGATCTTGTGCTTCTTCGCCAGCTCGTAGGTCCTGGCGATTCCGGGCCAGACTTCATCCGCCTTGGCGCGCTGGACCGACCCCTCCGGAAAGCCTAGCCTCAAGCCTTCGGGAAGCGGCTGCATGCTCAGCCAGATTCCCTTCTCGGCGATGAGTCTGGCGGTTTCGTCATCCATCAGCATGCCGTGTTCGATGCACTTCACGCCGGCGGCAATCGACCGCCGGATCGCTTCCGGCGTGAAGGCGTGCGCGGCGACGTAGGTCCCCCAGTTCTCGGCCGCTTCGACCGCGGCGCGCAGCTCGGCCTCGGTGAAGGTCGTCACGTCGATCGGGCTGAACGGTGAAGACACTCCGCCGCCCGCCGTCAGCTTGATCTGGCTGGCGCCCTGCATGAGCTGCTCGCGGCTACGGATGCGAACCTCGTCGGGAGTGTCCGCAACCATGGAACCGCCTATCTGCTCCATGCGCGTGAGCTTGCCGCCGATCGTCCTCGGCAGATCGGTGAGCTGGCGGAAATCCCCGTGCCCGCTCGTGACGGTGATTACGGCGCCGGACGGATAGATGCGCGGGCCCTTGACGATGCCCTCGTCGATGGCCCTCTTGAGGCCGAACACCGGCCCGCCCACGTCGCGAACGGTGGTGAAACCGCGCATGAGCGTGTCCGTCGCCTCCTCGGCGGCCAAGAGATTCGTGTAGCCGACATCACCGAACGACTCTGCCGGCGTCACGCGTATCAGCATCGCGTGCCAATGATTGTCGATCAGGCCGGGCATCAGCGTGCGCCCGCCGCCGTCGATGACGCGGGTGTCCGCTCTGCGATCGACCGCGATGGACTCGGTCGAGATCGTCTCGATCCTGTTGCCGCGCACCAGAACGTTGGAAGGTGCGGAGAGCGTGGCGCTCCTGCCGTCGAAAATCCGCACGTTCTCGAACAACGTGACGGCGCCGCTCGCCTCCGCACCGCCTTGCGCGCGGATGGCGGATGGCAGTCCGACTCCCATCAGCAGAAGCGTGGCGACAAGAGTGCGCCGGAACATCGAGGTCATGCGATCACCTCCGGAGCGGGTGCGGCATGCCTTCAGATGACATTTTGTTGCATCGAGGATACG
>JADGGZ010000142.1 GCA_019689675.1 Rhodospirillales bacterium
AGGCGGCGGAGCCCGGTATGGAAGAGGAGCGGTTCGTCGTCGACGACGAGGTACTGGTTGAAGGTGAAGCCGCCGGGCACCACCGTCACCGGGGTGCTGATGCGGTAGATGCCGTCCGCGATCTCGTCGATGCGGGTGCCGGAACCGGCGTTGGTGATCATGTCGCCTCCCCTGTCGCCGTGCCGTGTGCCGAAGGCCTTCATGGTGAAGCCGAGGCCGTCGAAGCGAGTATGATCGCGTGAAGTCTCGGCGCCAGCCCGTCCCCGATCTTCGTCGCCTAATCATCGGCGGGATCGCGCGGCCGTACGTCGCCACAGAAGGCTGGACCGCACTTTTTCTGCATAATAATTCTTGACCGTGTGAGGTCCTGCACTATGTTGCCGTGAAGGGAGGACGCGCCGGTGATCACGTTCGACACGAGCCCCGACAAGTACCGGCATTGGAAGCTCGACTTCGACGGCGAGGTCGCCACGCTCGCGCTCGACGTCGACGAGGAGGCGGGGCTTCAGCCCGGCTACAAGCTCAAGCTCAATTCCTACGATCTCGGCGTCGACATCGAGCTGCACGACGCGCTTCAGCGCATACGCTTCGAGCATCCGGAGGTGCGGTGCGTGGTCCTCACCAGCGCCAAGGACCGGATGTTCTGCGCCGGGGCGAACATCTACATGCTCGGCCAGTCGAGCCACGCGTGGAAGGTGAATTTCTGCAAGTTCACCAACGAAACGCGGAACGGGATCGAGGATTCCAGTCGTCACTCGGGCCTGAAGTTCCTCGCCGCCGTCAACGGCACCTGCGCCGGCGGCGGCTACGAGCTCGCGCTCGCCTGCGACGAGATTCTGATGGTCGACGACCGGTCCTCGACGGTGAGCCTGCCGGAGGTGCCGCTTCTCGGCGTGCTGCCGGGCACGGGCGGCCTCACCCGGCTCGTCGACAAGCGCAAGGTCCGGCGCGACCTCGCCGACGTCTTCTGCACGACGGCGGAGGGCGTGCGCGCCGATCGAGCGAAGGCCTGGCGCCTCGTCGACGAGATCGCGAAGCCCGCCGACTTCAAGGCGCGGATCGCCGAGCGGGCGCGCGCGCTCGCGGCCACGAGCGACCGCCCGGCCGATGCCAAGGGCGTCGCCCTGACGCCGCTCCGGCGCGAGATCAGCGGGAATGTCTGGCGCTACGACCATGTCGAGGTCGTGCTCGAGCCCGAGCAGCGGTCGGCGACCCTCACCGTCACCGGCCCTGGCGATGCAGAGCCCGACGGGCTCGACGAGATCCTCGCGGCGGGCGCCGCCTGGTGGCCGCTCGCGATGGCGCGCGAGCTCGACGACGCGCTTCTTCTCCTGCGCGTCAATGCGGCCGAGCTCGGCACGATCGTGCTGAAGACGCGCGGCTCGGTAGACGCCGTGCTGCGGATCGATGCGGCGCTTCTTCGGCACGGCGGCAACTGGTTCGTCCGCGAGGTGGCCGGGATGCTGCGCCGGACCCTGGCGCGCTTCGACGTGACCTCGCGCTCGCTCTTCGCGGTGATCGAGGAAGGCTCGGCCTTCGCAGGGACGCTCTTCGAGCTCGCTCTCGCCGCCGACCGCAGCTACATGAAGGCGCTCGATTCCGGGGCGAACGACGCGCCGACGGTGGCGCTGAGCGAGGCGAATTTCGGCCTCTATCCGATGGCAAACGGGCTGACCCGGCTCGTCACGCGGTTCTGCGGGGAGGCGCCGCCGCTTCCGAAGGGCGAGCGTCTCGACGCCGCCCGCGCGCTCGATCTCGGCCTCGTCACCTTCGCTCCCGACGAGCTCGACTGGGACGACGAGGTCCGTCTCGCGCTCGAGGAGCGGCGCAGCCTTTCCCCCGACGCGCTCACCGGCATGGAGGCCAATCTGCGCTTCCCCGGCCCGGAGACGATGGAGACGCGCATCTTCGGGCGGCTCTCCGCCTGGCAGAACTGGATCTTCAACCGCCCCAACGCCGTCGGCGAAGAGGGCGCCCTCAAACTCTTCGGCTCGGGCCGCAAGCCGAGCTTCAAATGGGAACGGATCTGATGGCGATCGACTACCAGGAGCGCATCCCCAACAACGTCGATCTCGGCAACAACCGCACGCTGCAGCGCGCGCTCGAGCACTGGCAGCCCCGGTTCCTCGACTGGTGGCGCGAGATGGGGCCTAGCGACTTCCTCGACGCCGAGGTCTATCTGCGCACGGCCATTTCGGTCGACCAGAAGGGCTGGGCGCAGTTCGGGCATGTGAGAACGCCTGAGTACCGCTGGGGCATCTTCCTTGCCGAGCCGGAACCCGACCGCCGCATCGGGTTCGGCGACGATTACGGCAAGCCGGTCTGGCAGCAGGTGCCGGGCGAGTACCGCTCGACTTTGCGCCGCCTCATCGTGACGCAAGGCGATACCGAGCCCGCTTCGGTCGAGCAGCAGCGCATGCTCGGCCACACCTGCCCGTCGCTCTACGACCTTCGCAACCTGTTCCAGGTCAACGTCGAGGAGGGGCGGCACCTCTGGGCGATGGTCTATCTCCTCCACGCCTATTTCGGCCGCGACGGCCGCGAGGAGGCGGAAGAGCTTCTCGCGCGCCATTCCGGCGACAGCGACAAGCCGCGCATCCTCGGCACCTTCAACGAGCCGATCGAGGATTGGCTCTCTTTCTACATGTTCACCTACTTCACCGACCGCGACGGCAAGTACCAGCTGAAGAGCCTCGCCGAGAGCGCGTTCGACCCGTTGTCGCGCACCTGCCGCTTCATGCTGACCGAGGAAGCGCATCACATGTCGGTCGGCATGCTCGGAATCCAGCGCGTCATCCAGCGCACGCTCGAGGTGATGAAGGAGCTGAAGACCGACGATCCCGACGCCGTCCGGAAGGCGGGCGCGATCGACCTGCCGACGGTGCAGCGGTACATGAACTTCTGGTTCAGCTCGGCGCTCGACCTCTTCGGCGCGGACATCTCGTCGAACGCCGCCACGTATTTCGCGACCGGGCTCAAGGGACGCCCCGACGAGGCGCAGTACGAGGATCACATCGCGCGCGACGCGACGCTGACCCTCGAGACGCCGAACGGGCCCGAGGAAGTGGCGCTCCGCAACGCGATGAACGAGGTGACGCGTCAGGCCTACATCAAGGATTGCGAGGTCGGGCTCAGGCGCTGGAACAGGATGATCGAGCGCGCCGGCGTCGCCTTCGAGGTGAAGCTGCCGAGCCCGCGCTTCCGCCGTGCCATCGGCTCCTGGGCCGGCGCCTTCGTCGCGCCCGACGGCACGCGGCTCGACGAGGCGACCTGGCGCGCGCGGCTGCCGGAGTGGATCCCCTCGGAGGCGGACAGGACGTTCGTGAAGAGCCTCCAGAAACAGGTCATCGAACCCGGCAAGATGGCCGCCTGGATCGCGCCTCCGGAGCGCGGCATCGACGGCAAGCCGGTCGATTTCGAGTACGTCCGCTTCAACTGACGGGCACGGAACCCGGCACCACTCCTCATGTTGGTGGAGAAGAGACGCCAACGCGAGGAGAAGTCATGTTGAAACTCTTTGCCACGACGGCGGCGGTCGCGCTTCTGGCCTTCGCCGGGCCGTCGCTCGCGCAGACCGCGCCATCGACGCAGCGACCTGCCGCCGGTACCGCGATGCCCTCCGGCACGTCTAGCACCGAGACGAAGCAGAAGGCGGATCGCGGCGACCGCAAATTCATGGAGAACGCGGCGCACGGGAACGCGAAGGAAATCGCGCTCGGCAAGATGGCGCAGCAGAAGGCGCAGCATCCGCAAGTGAAGCAGCTCGCCGAGACGATCGTGAAGGATCACACCGAGGCGGGCGAGAAGTTGGGCCCCATTGCTACGTCGATGGGCGTCGATCTTTCCAAGGCGATGGCCGCAGGGCAGAAGGACGACGTCGACGACTTCCAGAAGCTGAGCGGTGTCGAGTTCGACCGCAAATACGTCGAAGCGATGGTCGACGATCACGAGGACGACACCGAGGAATTCGACGAGGCGGCGAAGAACGCGAAGAACCCCGAGCTCAAGGCCTGGGCGGCGGAGGTCGCGCCTAAGCTGCACAACCATCTCGAGCTGGCGAAGGCCGCCGACAAGGCTCTCGAGCAGGCGACGACGTCGGGCACCGGCGTGGGTGGCGCCACGACCGGTAGTTCGGCGGCGCCGAGCGCGCCGGCGAGCGGCGGCACGACGAAGTAGGACCCGACGGCTCTTCTGTCCTTCAGAAGCGATGATGCGCGGCCGCGATCTCACGGATCGCGGCCGTTGCATCCGCGACGGCGGGCTCCCACTCTCCAGCGCATTTCTGTCGGAAGAGACGCATCGTCGGATACCAGGGCGAGTCCGCGCGTCCGGTCATCCAGCGCCAGTCCGGCTGGGAATGAAGCAGCGTGAAGACGGGAACGCCGAGCGCGCCGGCAAGGTGCGCCATCATCGTGTCTACGGTCACCACCACGTCGAGCACCTTGACGCGCGAGGCCGCCTCGAGCAGGTCGCTCGTGCTCGCGTCCATAGCGCCCGGCACGTCGGCGCCGGGCAGAAGGTTGTAGAGGGCGACGCCCTGAATTGCGGCAAGGCGTCCCAGAAGCGGAGGCTCGATCGATCGGCGCGGATCCCAGCTTCCGGCGCTCGGGACGACGCCGACGGCGAGCTCGGGCGAAAGACGCGGCGCGGCAGGCGGGTGCAGGTAAGGCACCTCGGCGGGCAACGCCGCGAGCGTGATGCGGAGCGCGTGCGGCAGCTCCATGAGCTCGATGTCGACATCGTAAGGAACGTCCGGCGTCCCGTCGTGCAGCGGCAGGAGACGCCCCGCGTCGTGCATCGTCGCAAGGAGCGGGAGGAGCGACGACGGCGCCCAGACGATCACCTCGCGTGCCATGGCGGCGAGGAGCGGGAGAAACCGCGCGAACTGGATCGTGTCGCCGAGGCCGTGATAGCAGCGGACGAGCACGCGGCGGCCGGCGAGCGGCCTTCCGTCCCAGATCCACTGGAGATGCCGCGGCGCGTCCCAGGACGGCTTTCCCGCCGCGAGGCGCGCCGCAAGGACGCGATCGCTCAGCTCCCATGCGCGCGCGAAATCGCCCGCACGCATCGCGGCCGCCCAGGCCGCGCCGAGATCCGCTCCGCCGTCCATCCGCAAGGAATGAACGCGCGCCAAGCAGCTATTTCGGCACGGCCATCGTCAAGTAGGGGGTGCGCACCTTCTCGCTCGGGCCGAACGGCCCCGGCACTTTCGCCGGCGAGGGCGGCAGGCTCTTGAGATAGGCGGCGAGCGCGGCCGCATCCTCGTCGGTGAGCGCCTGATAGGAGCGCCACGGCATGATCGGCGCGAGCTCGCGGCCGTCGGGCCGGACGCCGTGCCGAATCGCGCGCATGATGTCGGCCGCGCTCCACGTGCCGAGACCGGATTCGGGATGCGGCGTGAGATTGGGCGGGTAGAAGATTCCGAGGCCCGGAATTTCGAAGCCGACGTCGCCGCCTGTCAGCGGATGCGCGAGATCGGGCTTGCCGGTCATGGCGCCCGGCGTATGACAGCCGCCGCAGTCCATGATGCTGACGAGATACTCGCCGCGTTTGACATCGGCCGCCGTCGCCGGAGCGGCGAGGGCGGCAAGAGCGATGCAGAGCGAAATCCTTTTCATTTTTCCCCCGGCGGTAAGACGAGGACGCGGAACCTAGGCGCCGCTTCGCGGGGAGTCCGTGACAGGGCTCACAGGCCGTGTGACGGCGCTCACACCCGAGCCGCGGATCAGAGGCGCTTCGCCGCCGCGAGGAACGCGGCGATCTTCTCGGGGTCCTTCTCGCCGGGACGACGCTCGACGCCGGACGAGACATCGACGCGGCGGGCGCCTGTCGTGCGAACGGCCTCTGCGAGATTGTCGGCCGTGAGTCCTCCGGCGAGCATCCAGGGCCGGCGCCATTCCTGCCCGGCAATGAGCTGCCAGTCGAAGGCGAGCGCGTTGCCCCCGGGTAACGACTGCGGCAGGCGTGGCGGCTTGGCGTCGAAAAGCAGCATGTCGGCAACCGCCTCCCAGCGACGGGCGAGCGCCACGTCTTCCGGGCCGGCGATCGGCACCGCCTTCATGACCGGGCGCTTGTGCGTGAGCTTCGCGTCGGCGACGCGGTCGGGCGACTCCTTGCCGTGGAACTGCAGGATGTCGATCGGCGCCGCGTCGAGCACGCGGGCGATCGTCTCGTCGTCCGCGTCGACGAAGAGCGCGCAGACATGGATGTCGGCGGCCGGCACGAGGCGGCAGAGCTCGGCCGCGCGCTCCGGCGAAACGTTGCGCGGGCTCGGCGGGTAGAAGACGAAGCCGACATAGGCGGCGCCGCCCGTCACCGCCGCCTCCACCGCCGCCTCGGTCGAGAGGCCGCAGATCTTGACCTCGACGCTCATGCGAGGATCCGGCGCGCCGCCGCGGCGGGATCGGGATCGCCGGTGATCGGGCGACCGATGACGAGATGGTCGGCTCCGGCCGCGAGCGCCTCGGCCGGCGTCATGACGCGCTTCTGGTCGCCCACCCCGGCGCCGGCAGGACGGATGCCCGGCACGACGAGAAGGAAGTCGGGACCGCATTCGGCGCGCAGCGTCCGGATCTCGTGCGGCGAGCAGACGACGCCCGAGAGCCCGGCCTCGCGCGCGAGAAGGGCGAGGCGACGGACCTGGTCCGCGACCGGGCCTCGCTGCCCCACGCGGTCGAGATCGCCGTCGTCGAGCGAGGTCAGCACCGTGACGCCGAGAAGCTTTATCTCGCCCGCGGCCGCTTCGGCCGCAGCGCGCAGCATCGCGGGGCCGCCGGCGGCGTGAACGGTCAGAAACGCCGGGCGGAGCGGCAGAACCGCGCGCACGGCGCCCGCCACGGTGTTCGGGATGTCGTGCAGCTTCAGGTCGAGGAAGAGCGGCGCATCGCCCGCGACATCGCGCACCGCCTCGGGTCCGTTGGCGCAGAAGAACTCGAGGCCGAGCTTGAGACCGCCGACATGAGGGCGCACAGCGGCGGCGAGGGCGCGCGCGCGGCCGCGATCGACCGTATCGATGGCGACGAAGACCGGATTCATGGGCGCGCGGACCTTAGCGCCGGTGCTCGCCGGCTCGGAAGCGAAAACTCGCGTCCTCAGGAGGTACGGCCGGTTCCGCCCGGGCGCGATGCCGCCGAACGCATCGCCGCCAGGAGCCATTCGCGGAAGCCTGTGCGCGCCTTGATCTGCGCCAGCTCGCGCTCGGCTTCCTCGAGGCATCGACGAGCCGATCTCGCGCGCTCGTCGAGCTCCAGTCGGGATCGTGTCCATTCGCCGCCGCGCATCTCGGCACCATTCGGCTGCACGAGACGGGTTCTAGCGCGACGGCAAGCGGCACCGTGTTAGGCGCTTCACAGCTCGGCAATTGCGGCCAGGGAGTCCGGGTCGAGCAGACGGACGAGGCCGGCGTTCATGCTGACGATCCCATTGCGCTGCCACTCGCCGAGATGCTTGTTGATGCTCTCGCGCGTGGCACCCACCATCGTGCCGAGCTCGGATTGCGAGGCCCTGACGAAAGGAGGGCGGCCGCGCTCGACAGGCTTCACGGCGAGGCGGAGCAACGTCTTGGCGAGCCGGGCGGGGAGATCGAGGAAGACCACGTCCTCGACCTGCTCGGTCGTCCGCCGCAGCCGCGAGCAGAGAATTTCGAGAAGCTGGATCGCGACGCGCGGGTGCTGCTCGAGAAAGGGCAGGACGTCGCGGCGATCGAGAAGGAGAAGCTCGCACGAGGTCAGCGCCGTCGCTTCCGCCGACCGCGGCCGCCCGTCGAGAAGCGCGATCTCTCCGAAGACCTCGCCGGCGCCGACCGTGTTGAGCACGACGCGCTTGCCGCTCAAGGAAGGAGCCACGATCTGCACCGAGCCCGAGAGCACGGCGAAGAGGCCGTTGCCGGGATCGCCTTTGAGGAAGATCGTCTGGCGTGCGGCGTAGCGCACCAGCTTGGCGTAGGCGAGCAGCCGGGCGCGGTCCTCAGCCGGGAGCGCGCCGAAGATGAGCGACCGGTCAAGCGCCTCCGGGTAGGGAGTCCGCTCGCGCAGCTCGGGCTTGACCGCGTCAGCCATCGCTTCCTCCGGCCGGGAGTGTAGCGGAAGCCTTCCGCCCGGCAAGTTCGCTCAGCGGGCGCGCTCGAACGCGAGCTGGGCCGCGGCGAGGTCCTCGAGGGCCGTGCCGACCGATTTGAAGAGCGTGATCTGGTCGTGGTAGCGCCGTCCCGCCCTCGTGCCGCGGCAGAGCTCGAAGAGGTCTCCTGCCACGTCGCTCTCGGCGAGAACGCCGCTCGCGAGCGGCTGAACGATGTCGCCCGCTTCCTTGAGCGCGCCCTCGCGGGTATCGACGAAGACCCGCGCGCGCCTTATCGCCTCGTCGTCCGCCTCCCGCATCTGCGGCGTGAACCCGCCGACGAGGTCGACATGCACGCCGAGCGGCAGCCATTGGCCGAGCACGAGCGGCTCGGTCGAGAGCGTCGCGCAGGTGATGATGTGCGCGCCGCGCACGGCGGCGGCGAGATCCTCCGTCGCGGCGACCTTGAGGTTGCGGCGGTCGAGCCGGTGCGCGAGCTTCGCCGCCTTCTCGAAATTGCGCCCCCAGACGAGCACGTTGCGGATCGGCCGCACGCTCGCGTGCGCCTCGACGAGATGCGGTGCGAGCGCGCCGGTGCCGACGACGAGGAGCCGCTCGCAATCGGGCCGCGCGAGATAGGACGCCGCGAGCGCCGAGGCGGCGGCGGTGCGCCGGAGCGTCAGCGCCGGCCCGTCGATGAGCGCGCGCGGCTCGCCCGTCTTGCCGTCGAGGAGAACGTAAATCCCCATCACCGACGGGAGGCTCCGCTCGGCGTTCGAGGGGAACACGGTCACCATCTTGACGCCGATATGCTGCCCCGTCTGCCATGCCGGCATCAGAAGGAGCGTCGCGTCGGGAGCGCCCGGCACGGGCACGTTGTGATGATGGCGCAGCGGCACCGTGCAGCCGGAGCGGAACGCCTGCCGCAAGCTCTCGACGAGAGAGGGGAAGTCGAGCGCGCTGTGGACCTCCGACGGGCCGATGATCCGCATGCGCGGCTCCGGCGTTCGGCTCACGTGCGCGGCGCGCCGGGTACGGGAAGGCGGGGCGGGGCGGCCGGCCCGAGCTGCGCCTGGGTCGCCGCGAGCTCGCGCTCGAGCGCTTCGATCCGGCGCGCCTTCGCGCGCGCCTCGCGGCGCCAGAAGCGGCCGTTGATCCACGCGACGAGCTCGCCCACGAAGAAGCCGATCAAGGCCGCGAGAAGCACCACGAGATAGAGCGGCGCCTCGAGCGACACCGGCAAGGGCCACAGGGTCACGCTCGTCGATTGCCGGTTCGAGACGGCGAACAGGACCACGATGAGGATCACCGGCCCGGTGACGAGCCAATGCAGGTGACGCACGCCCTTACGCGCCCTGATTGAGCCGTTCGCGAAGCTGCTTGCCGGTCTTGAAGAAGGGCACGATCTTCTCGTCGACGGCGACGCTGTCGCCGGTTCGCGGGTTGCGGCCGATCCGCGCGTCGCGTCGCTTCACCGAGAAGGCACCGAAGCCGCGCAGCTCCACACGGTCGCCGCGGGCGAGCGCATTCGAGATCTCGTCGAAGATCGCGGAGACGATGAGCTCGACGTCACGCTGATAGAGATGCGGATTGCGCTCGGCAAGGCGCTGAATGAGTTCCGATTTGGTCATTTTTGGCGCGGCCTTGGGCTGCTTGACGAATCAAAGTGCCAAACGGTGGGCACGAGGTCAAGGACGCGGGCGGCCGCGCTTCGTATTGAGCGACCGTCGTTTTTTCAGGGTGTGAA
>JADGGZ010000143.1 GCA_019689675.1 Rhodospirillales bacterium
AAACGAAATCTCTCCGACAGCTCGGAAAACGAAATCTCTCCGACGCTCGGAGTTCTTTATATATAACGGATCGGACATAAATTTGTCGTTTCCGGATTGACAAGACCGTCTCGGCATCGGCAAGATGTTCTCTCTTTGTACAAAACGGAGAACCCGCCATGTCCGTGACCGTACTCGCCGCGCACCGCTCGCCGGAGGGCCGTTTCGTCAAGGGCTGTTCCGGCAATCCCGCCGGCCGCCCCAAGGGCGCGCGCAACCGCGCGACCGTCCTGGCCGAAACTCTCGAGGAGGCGGGGCCGGCGCTCCTCGCTGACGCGACGCGGCGCGCGCTCGGCGGGGACGGGGTGACGCTCCGGGCGCTTCTCCACCATCTCCTGCCCCGCCCCGGCGACCCGACCGTCGAGCTCGACCTCGCCCCCGGCGCGGAGCGCGACGACGAGGCGGTCATGGACGCGGTGGCGCGCGCCATCGCCGACGGCGCGATCTCGCCGGCGGACGGGCTGAGGATCGGCCGCTTCGTGGCGCTCCGGGCGCGGCTCCGGGAGCGCGCCCTGCGCCTGCGGCTGCGCGCCGCGCGCGAAGCCGGCCGGACCGCCCGCGCTCCTTCCGGAAAGACGGAAGCGCGTCCTGTTTCCGACCTGTATTTTTCTCGCAAAACCGTCTCGAACGCAGAAAAGGAAGCGGCCGCGGCGGGCGCAGACGCCGCCGCGAAAGGCGCCGCGCCCCGCGCCCCGGCCGGGCGCCCGCCGGAAGGCGAGGCCGTGCCGCCTGTTTCGGACCTGTATTTTTCCGCGCGATCGCTCTCTGCCGCGCGCCGCGGCGGCAGCGGACGTCCGGCGGACGACGCCGCCCGGAAGATGGCGCGCCCTCCCCTTCGCGCGCGCCCCGAAACGGCGCAGGAAGCGGCCCGGCCGCCTGTTCCCGCCCTCTATTTCGCGCGCGGGAACGCGCCGCGCGGCGCCCTTTCCCGCCTCCTCTCGACGACGGCGCTCGCCGGCGGCGTGGGCGCGGCCGGGTTGCGCTCACCGGCCGCGTCCGCCATATAGCCCTCGGCGTCGCCCCGTCCGGGCGACGCGTTTTGTTACCGGCCATCGCACATGGACATCCGCAACATCGCGATCATCGCGCATGTCGACCATGGGAAGACGACCCTCGTCGACCAGCTGCTGCGCCAGTCCGGCGCCTTTCGCGCGAACCAGCAGGTCGCCGAGCGCGTGATGGATTCGAACGACCTCGAGCGCGAGCGCGGGATCACCATCCTCGCCAAATGCACCTCGGTCGATTGGGGCGAGGTCCGGATCAACATCGTCGACACGCCCGGGCACGCCGATTTCGGCGGCGAGGTCGAGCGCATCCTCTCGATGGTGGACGGCGTCGTCGTTCTCGTGGACGCCGCCGAGGGCCCGCTTCCGCAGACGAAGTTCGTCGTCTCGAAGGCGCTGCGGCTGGGGCTGCGGCCGATCGTCGTCATCAACAAGGTGGACCGCCCGGACGCGCGCCCCTACGAGGTCCACGACGAGATCTTCGACCTCTTCGCCGCGCTCGACGCTTCCGACGAGCAGCTCGACTTCCCGACTCTCTATGCCTCGGGCCGCGCCGGGTGGGCGGTCGAGAAGCTCGAGGACGAGCGCCGGGATTTGAAGCCGCTCTTCGACCTCATCGTCCGCCACGTGCCGCCGCCGAAGGCCGATCCCGACGCGCCTTTCGCGATGCTGGCGACGACGCTCGAATACGATCCTTACGTCGGCCGCGTCCTCACCGGCCGGATCCACTCCGGCACCGC
This sequence comes from Rhodospirillales bacterium, assembly GCA_019689675.1. Classification (GTDB taxonomy): domain Bacteria; phylum Pseudomonadota; class Alphaproteobacteria; order ATCC43930; family CGMCC-115725; genus JADGGZ01. The sequence continues at coordinate 1,784 of JADGGZ010000143.1, forward strand.
CAGGGTCAACATGCCGGTGAAGGCGATCCGCCGCGACGGCACCCTCATCGAGCAGGCGCGCCTGACGAAGCTCCTCGCCTTCCGCGGGCTCGAGCGGCGCCCGATCGAGGAAGCGCAGGCGGGCGACATCGTCGCCGTCGCCGGGCTCGCCGAGACGACGGTCGCCGACACGATCTGCGCCCCCGAGGTCTCGGTCGCGATCCACGCCGATCCGATCGACCCGCCGACCCTGGCGATGATCTTCTCCGTCAACGACTCGCCGCTCGCGGGCCGCGAAGGCACCAAGGTCACGAGCCGGATGATCGCCGACCGCCTCCGGCGCGAGGCCGAGGGGAACGTCGCGATCCGGGTGCGCGAGACCGAGGACAAGGACGCGATCGAGGTCGCCGGGCGCGGCGAGCTGCAGCTCGGCGTCCTCATCGAGACGATGCGGCGCGAGGGCTTCGAGCTCTCGGTCTCGCGGCCGCGCGTCCTCTTCAAGACCGATCAGGCGACGGGGCAGCGCCTCGAGCCGGTCGAGGAGGTGACGATCGACGTCGACGAGGAGTTCTCGGGCGTCGTCGTCGACAAGATGAGCCGCCGCAAGGGCGAGCTGCGCGAGATGAAGCCCTCGGGCGGCGGCAAGGTTCGGCTCGTCTTCCTCGCGCCGACCCGCGGGCTCATCGGCTATCAGGGCGAGTTCCTCGGCGACACGCGCGGCACCGGCGTCATGAGCCGCCTCTTCCACGGCTACGCGCCGTACAAGGGGCCGGTTGAGGGGCGGCGGAACGGCGTCCTCGTCTCGACCGCGGACGGCGCCGCAGTCGCCTACGCGCTCTGGAACCTCGAGGAGCGCGGGCCGATGTTCATCACGCCCGGAACGCAGGTCTACCAGGGCATGATCATCGGCGCGCACACGCGCGACAACGACCTCGAGGTGAACCCCATCAAGGGCAAGCAGCTCACCAACATCCGCACGACCGCCAAGGACGAAGCGGTGCGCCTCACGCCGCCCATCCAGATGAGCCTCGAGCAGGCGATCGCCTACATCGCCGACGACGAGCTCGTCGAGGTGACGCCGAAATCGATCCGCCTGCGCAAGCGCCTCCTCGACCCGCACGAGAGAAAGCGCGCGCAGCGCGCCGCCGAGGCCGAGGCGGGCTGAAAGGCGCTTCAGCCGCGCGCGAGGCGGCTGGGGCCCGGGAAGGGGATCGTCTTCGTGCCGGCCGCGACCAGCCGGTCCGCGTGCAGCACGAAGACCTCGAGCTTCTCGTCGTGCCCCTCGATGACCTGCGCGGCGGCTGGCTGGAACATCTCGAGGCGCGGCGACGGCGTCGGCTCGCCGCGCGCCGCCTCGACGAGGGCGCGGCTCACCACCGCGGCCGCGCCGAGCCGGCGGGTCATCTCCTCGAGCCGGTTGGCGACGTTCACCGTGTCGCCGACCACCGCGTATTCGAGCCGCCGGTCGGTGCCGACGTCGCCCAGGATGACGGGGCCGAAATGGGCGCCGATGCCGATCCGGAGCGGCGCCTCGCCGGCGGCGATCCGCTGGCTGTTCCACGAGAGGATCGCCTCGATCATCCCGACCGTGCATTCGAGCGCGTTGCTCGCGTCGCGCGGCCCCCGCACCGGCGTGCCGAACGTCGCCATGAGCCCGTCGCCGAGGAACTTCTCGAGCGTGCCGCCATGCGACAGGACGACGTCGGTGAGCCGCGCGTGGAGGTCGCGCAGGAGCATCATCGTCCGCTCCGGCGTCTCGCGCGCGGAGAGCCGCGTGAAGTCGACGAGGTCGGCGAAGACCACCGCGACCTCCTGCCGCCGGACCTGGCCGATCGGCTCGTCCTTGGCGATCAGCAGCTCGACGAGGTTGGGCGAGAAGTACCGGGCGAGGTTGGTGCGGGCGCGCTCGGCGGCCTTGAGCTCGGTGATGTCGAGCGCGACGGTGACGATGTGCCGGACCACGCCGGCCGCGTCCTTGAGCGGCGTCTTCGCCGTCCACCAGACGCGGCGCCCGCCTTTGGCGTCCACGAACTTCCGCTCGCGGAACGGCAGCGCGCGGCCGGTATCGATCACTTCCTGATCGAACTCGCGCGACTGGCCGCCGTAGCTCCCGGTGAAGTCCGCGCTCGTCTTGCCGATCGCCGCGTCCGGGTCGACCCCGTACATCTCGCCCTGGAAGCGGTTCATCAGGACGTAGCGCGCGTCGCGGTCCTTGACGTTGATGATCGCCGGCACCGCGTCGATGACCGCGCGCAGCAAGGCGCGGCTCTCGGCGATCGCCGCCGTCGCCGCGCGCTCCGTCGTGATGTCGCGCCCGGTGCCGCGATAGCCGGCGAAGCGGCCCTCGGCGTCGTAGATCGGCCGCCCGTGAATGCGCGCCCAGCGCCGCTTGCCGGCGACGTCGGCGTACGGGAACTCGAAGTCGTGGAACGGCTCCCTGCGCTGCATGAGAGTCCGGTACCAGGTCCAGTTGGCCTCGTCGTCGTCGTCGGGAAGGCGGAGCTCCTCGCGGGTGCGGCCGATCAGCCGCTTCGGATCCTCGCCGGAGAGCTCGCGCAGGCGCCCGGACAGGAAGACGAAGCGGTTCTCGGCGTCGGTCTCCCAGACCCAGTCCGTCGCGGCCTCGATCATGTCGCGCAGTCGCTGCTCGCTCTCCCGCGCCGCCGCCTCCGCCGCCTCCGCCGTCGCGACGAGAACCCGCCGCGAGCGGAGCTCGGCGAGGAGCAGCGCGACGAGCATGCCGGCGCTGACGACGAGCCCCAAAAGGAGGAAGAGCGCGGTGATGAGCGCCTGCTCGCGGCTCCGGCTCCACGCCGTGAGGCGCGCGATCTCGGCGTGCGACGTGGCGAGCGTCGCGTCGTGAAGGTCCGGCAGAAGCGCGTGCAGCTCCGCGGCGATGGCCTTCGCCTCCTCGGCGTCTCCCGGCGCCAGCGCCTCGACCCGCGGCTCGATCCGCGCCAGCTCGACGAGGACGCGGTCGATGATCGACCACGCTTCGGGAACGGCGCGCAGCCAGGTGTTCATCTCCCCCTCGCGCGGGACCGAGAGGCGGCTCCACAGAAGGTCGAAGCGGCGCTGCAGCTCGCCGGCGGTCGACTCGCCCTCGCCGTAGCGCCTGAGCGTCTCGGTGAAGCGCAGGAGCTCCGTCTCGTTCTGGGCGACGCTCCAGACGAGGTTCTCGCCGAACTCCCGGGCGACGTCGGTCTCGACGGTGTAGAGGCGGGTGGCGGTGGCCGCGAGGCTCACAATGAAGATGACGATCGCGGCGCCCAGCGCCACGAAGCGGCGGCGCGGTACGGCGGCGGCCTTCATCGGACCTCCAGCCGCTCGAGCTGCCAGACCCAGCGCGTGTTGATCTGCTCCGATTGCAGCTCGGAATAGTCGTCGCGCGGGTAGACGATCCAGATCGGGCCCTTGTCGCGCCGATGAAGGTCCCGGCCGTTGCGCTTCAGCGCGAGCAGGACCGGGTACTTGCGGCAGTCCTCGATCGGGATCTCGACGGCGTAGTCGTTGAGCGCCCGCGCCGAGAGGGTCTCGCCGGTGGCGCCGACCCGGTCGAGGAGATCGCAGAGGAGCGGCCCCTCGAACGTGCCGACGCCGTCGGTCCAGACGCTCGTCGTGCGGATCTGGTGCTGCTTCAGCGCTTCGAGCGCGCTGCGGTCGAACTCGGCCCGCCCCGGCGCGGTCGTGTTCGAGATCCGGCCGGTGACGGTCAGGATGACCTTGCCTTGCGGCGGCGGCAGCGTCTCGGCCGAAAGGCTCGCCGGAACAAGGACGAGCAGCAGCGTCAGTATCGATGCGATCAACGGCTTGCAGCCCCTCGTTCTGTCGAGCCAAAGGTCGCGATCGGGATCGTCACGCCCTTTGTCTCGATCCTACGCTACGTGAACGCAAGTGCGCCACGTCACATGTGTTCCGAGGTTGGATCGAGAAAGACTCGCGACAGGCAGGACGACGACAGGGGGCGCCGCTCCCCGCACGCGGGCGTTCCCGCGCCGTCCACGATAGCGACTAGAATCGGATCCGCCGGCAGCCCGCCGCGAGGAGACGCCAGGAACGATGACGACCGCCCATGACACGCCCCCCTCCTCCCTGCCCCTCTCGGCGCTGCGCGTCCTCGAGTTCGGGCACACGATCATGGGGCCGAGCGCGGGCCTCCTCCTCGCCGACCTCGGCGCCGACGTCATCAAGATCGAGCCCGCGCCGGACGGCGACCGAACGCGCCGCCTGCCGGGTTTCGCCGCGGGCTTCTTCGGCTGCTTCAACCGCAACAAGCGCAGCCTCGCGGTCGATCTGAAGTCTCCCGAGGGCCGCGACCTCGTGCTGCGGCTCGTCCGGACCGCCGACGTCGTCATCGAGAATTTCGGCCCCGGCACGATGGACCGGCTCGGCTGCGGCTACGAGGACTTCGCGAAGGCGAACCCGCGCCTCGTCTATTGCGCGCTGAAGGGCTTCCTCTCGGGACCCTACGAGCAGCGCCCGGCGCTCGACGAGGTCGTGCAGTTCATGGGCGGGCTCGCCTACATGACCGGGCCGCCGGGCAGGCCGCTTCGCGCCGGAAGCTCGGTGATCGACATCCTGGGCGGCGCCTTCGGCGTGATCGCGATCCTGGCCGCGCTCGAGGAGCGCGCCCGCACCGGCAGGGGCCAGCTCGTCAGAAGCGCGCTTTTCGAATCGACGGTCTTCCTCATGGGCCAGCACATGGCGGGCGGGGCGGTCACCGGGAAGAAGGTGCCTCCGATGACGGCGCGGCACGGCGCCTGGGGCATCTACGACACGTTCGAGACGCGCGACGGCGAACAGGTCTTCGTCGGCGTGACGAGCAACCGGCAATGGGAGCGCTTCTGCGCGGCGTTCGAGCGTCCGGATCTGTCCGCCGACGCGCGGCTCGACACGAACGAGAAGCGCGTCGCCGAGCGCGCATGGCTCGTGCCCACGGTCGCAGAGCTGATGCGCCGTTATACGAAGGCCGAGATCATCGAACGCTGCGAGAGCGCCGGCATCCCGTTCGCGCCCGTCGCGACGGTCGAGGACCTCTTCGAGGATCCGCATCTCGAGGCGAGCGGCGGCCTCCTCGAGGTCGAGCTGCCCGGCGTCGGACGCACGAAGCTGCCGCGCCTGCCGGTCGAGATGGACGGACACGCGCTCGGCGTCCGCCGGCAGCCGCCGCGCCCCGGCGAGCATACGAACGAAATCCTGCGCGAGCTCGGCCTCGGCGAGACCGAGATCGCAGCGCTCGCGGAGCGCAACGTCATCGCCGCGTCCTGACATCCGGACCGCCGGCGTTCCCGGCGACGGCCGCGATCAGTTCACGCGGGCCCGCAGGCGGCTCAGCGTGCCGCCCTTCATCACCGTGCCGGGAAGCGGATGCCCGACCACCTCCTCGGCGAGACGCGCCGCCTCGATGAGGCGGTCGAGATCGATGCCGGTCGAGACGCCCATCTCCTCGCACATGAAGGCGAGATCCTCGGTGCAGACGTTCCCGGCCGCGCCCTTGTGGCCGGCGAAGGGGCAGCCGCCGAGCCCGGCCACCGCGGCGTCGTAGCTGTCGACGCCCATCTCGAGCCCGGCATAGGCGTTGGCGATGCCGAGCCCGCGCGTGTCGTGGAGGTGGAGGGTGATGCGCAGCTCCGGCCAGCGCTCGCGCACGGCGCCGACCACGCGCTTGATGCTCTCGGGCGTCGCCCACGCCATCGTATCGGCGAGCGACACGCGATCGATCCGGAGCCCGTGCTCGGCCGCGATGTCAAGCCCCGACTGCACCGTCCTCAGCACCTGGTCGACCGATATGTCGCCCGCGAAATTGCAGCCGAACGCCGCCATGACCGAGATCCGGTCGACGGGTATCCCGTTCTCCCGGTAGATGGCGATCTGGTTGTGCTGAACGCGCTCGTTCTCGGCGAGACTGCGATTCTGGTTGCGCTGAATGAAGGGCTCGGAAGCGCACATCGAGATGGAGCCCTGAATCGTCAACCGGTCGCGATGCGCGAGCGCCCGCTCCAGCCCCTTCTCGTTGAGCCAGAGCGCCGTGTAACGCACGCCCTCGCGCGGATGGAAGCCGGCCACGACCTCCTCCGCGTCGGCGCAGCCCGGGACGCGCTTCGGGTTGACGAAGGATGTGATCTGGATCTGCTTCAGCCCCGTCTCGGAAAGCGCGTCGACGAGCGCGATCTTGCGCGCAGTCGGGATCGGCCCAGGCTCGATCTGGAATCCCTCGCGCGGACCTTCCTCGTTGATCTCGATGGTTTTGGGCAGATCCGACACGTGCCATCCTCCTCGCGGGCTACTCGACGCGAAAGATAGGCTCGATGCGGGTGACGGAGAACCTTTTCGTCGACGAAGGCGCGATCGAGGAGCGCTTCGTTCGCGCCTCCGGCCCCGGCGGGCAGAACGTCAACAAGGTCTCCTCGGCCGTCGAACTCCGCTTCGACACGCGCGTGCTCGACGCCGAGATCCGTGCCCGCCTCCTGCGGCTCGCCGGCAGGCGGATCAGCGCCGAAGGCGTGCTCGTGATCGAGGCGCGGCGCTTTCGCAGTCAGGAGATGAACCGCCATGACGCGCGCGAGCGGCTGCGCGCCCTCCTCGCCCGCGCCGCCGAGCCGCCGAAGCCGCGCCGCCCGACGAAGCCCACCCGCGCCTCCAAGGAGCGCCGGCTCGAGGCGAAGCAGCGGCGCGGCATCACCAAGGAGCGCCGGCGTCCCCCGAAACTTTCGCAAGAGTAGCCTCGCTTCTTCTCGCCGAGCGCGCACCGACCCGGGCCGCGTCAGCATGCACGAGCGCTGCCGCTCCCCGGCGGACTTTCCTCGGCGCAGGCGTTCCGCTATCGTCCGCGCCTCTCCTGAAACCCGGCGGGTTCCGAAATGTCGATACGCGCTCGATCCTTTATGCTCGGTGCCGCCCTTGCAATAGGAGTCGGCGGTATGGCCGTTGCAGCGGATCTCGAGAATACCCTCTACATGGATGTCCCGGCCGGCCGGGTCGTCATCGAAATGCGCCCCGATCTCGCGCCCAACCACGTGGCGCAGATCAAGCGTCTGACGCGCGAGGGCTTCTACGACGGCGTGCCGTTCCATCGCGTGATCGCCGATTTCATGGCCCAGACAGGCGATCCGACCGGCACCGGCACGGGCGGCTCCGGGAACAAGCTGAAGGCGGAGTTTTCGAAGGAGAGGCACGTGCGCGGCACGGTCTCGATGGCGCGCACCGCCGACCCCAACAGCGCCGACAGCCAGTTCTTCATCATGTTCGCCCCGGCGCCGCATCTCGACGGCCAATACACGGTCTGGGGCAAGGTCGTCTCCGGCATGGAGTTCGTAGACGCGATCAAGAGGGGTGACCCGGCCCGGAACGGCGTGGTGTCGAACCCCGACAAGATCATCAAGATGCAGGTCGCTGCCGACGCGGAAAAGAAGAGTTAACGGGACGTTATCGGTTTGCAGCGATCAGTTGTCGGTGATGAGGCTTGGTGCCCCACTGACGGCTGAGAACTGGCGACCGTGAGCTGGCTCGCTTCCCTCAAGGTCTATCGCGAGCCGCGGCTTCTCGCCGTCCTTTTCATGGGCTTCGCGAGCGGGCTGCCGCTGCCGCTCACCTTCGCGACGCTCTCGGCCTGGCTCTCCGAGGCCGGCGTATCGCGCACCGCGATCGGCCTCTTCGTTCTGGTCGGCTTCTCCTACAACTGGAAATTCGTCTGGGCGCCCGGCTTCGACCATATCCGGATCCCGCTGCTCGAACGGCTGGGGCGCCGGCGGAGCTGGACCCTTCTCCTCCAGGCGCTGCTGATGGTCGCGATCTGGGCGATGGGCCAGAACGATCCGGCGCGCGACCTCGCTACAACGGCGCTTCTCGCCGCACTGGTCGCCTTCCTGTCGGCGAGCCAGGACATCGTCATCGACGCGTTCAGAATCGAGCTCCTGCGGCCGGAGGAGCAGGCAGCGGGCGCGGCGGCGACGCAATGGGGCTACCGCTTCGGCCTCCTCGCTTCCGGCGCCGGCGCCCTCTACGCGGCGGAGCACGCGGGCTGGAGC
>JADGGZ010000144.1 GCA_019689675.1 Rhodospirillales bacterium
AGCGAGCCGCTCCGCGGCGAGCTCTGCCGCCTCGAGCGAGTCGTGAAGGGGTGTCCCCCGCGCGCCGCGACGCGCCCGCCTCAGGGGCTCCACCACCTCGCGGCGCCACGGTCCGACGGCCCGGTCCGCCGCCTCCAGCGCCGCCGCCGAGATCCGGCCCCGGAAGGCGCAGAAGAGCAGGAGGTTGACGTCGGCGCCGTACTCGTCCTGCAGCCTCAGCGCGAGCGACTCGACCGCCGGATACCTCGCCAGCGACCACGCCCAGAACGCTTCCGCCTCGTCAGGCATCGCCGAGGCAGATGTCGAGCCCCCTTGCCGTGCGGACGAGCGCGCCGTCGAGATCGACCTGCTGGCTCTCCGCGATCGCGTCCGCGAGCGGCACGTCGACCACCCGCCGGTTCTGCCATGCGACCATCCGGTCGAACTTGCCCTGGGCGACGAGGTCGACGGCGTGAACCCCGAAGGCGGACGCGAGAACGCGGTCGAACGAGGTCGGCTGCCCGCCGCGCTGCACGTGGCCGAGCACCGTCACCCGCGTCTCGGCACCGGTCGCCTTGGCGATCTCCTGCGCGATGGCGTGCCCGATCCCGCCGTAGGTGGCGCCGCCCCCTTCGTGGCTCTGCCGCACGACCTCGCCGCTCGGGTCCCTCACCGCTTCGGCGACGACGACGAGCGCGAAGTTCCGCCCCTCGGCGCGAATCTTGTTGATGTGCGCGGCGACGCGATCGATCCGGTAAGGGATCTCCGGGATGAGGATCACGTCGGCGCCGCCAGCGATGCCGGCCGCGAGCGCGATATGGCCGGCGTCGCGCCCCATGACCTCCAGCACCATGACCCGGTCGTGACTCGCCGCCGTCGGCTGCAGCCGGTCGAGCGCCTCGGTGGCCACGGCGACGGCGGTGTTGTAGCCGACCGCGTTCTCGGTCGCGCCGACGTCGTTGTCGATGGTCTTCGGGATGCCGACGAGATTCATGCCCCCCTGCTGCGCGAGTCGGCGGAGAATTGCGAAACTGCCGTCGCCGCCGATGCCGATGAGCGCATCGAGGCCGAGGAGATGGTAGCCCTGCGCGACCTCGGCCGAGCGGTCGATCTTGCGGCCGTCGGGCATCGGGAAGGCGAACGGGTCGCCCTTGTTGGTCGTGCCCAGAATGGTGCCGCCCTGCCGCATCATCGCGGGGGTCACCTTGGCGAGCGTGATTTCCTCGACGTCGATCGGGCGCCGCATCAGCCCCATCGTCCCGTCATGGATGCCGATGAGGCGCCAGCCATACCCTTCGATGGCGCGATAGGCGACCGCCCGCAGCACCGCGTTGAGGCCGGCGCAATCGCCGCCGCTCGTCAGAATGCCGATCGTCTTGACTCCGGCCATCCCCGCTCCATCCGTTTAGGCCAACCGCCATAAACCTAGTTCTGCTATAATCCCGCGAAACCGGCAGCCGTTGGAATGGACCTCGACCTCGAAGCCGTCAAGGCGCGGCTCGAAGCGCTCAGGATCGAGCATCGCGACCTCGACGAGGTGATCTCGCGCCTCGTCGAGAAGCCGACTTACGACCAGCTTCAGCTTCAGCGGCTGAAGAAGCGCAAGCTCGTCCTGAAGGACCTCATCGCCAAGCTCGAGAGCCAGCTCCTGCCCGACATCATCGCGTGAAGCGCGGATCGGGATCGTTGATTGCCGGTCCGCTCGAAGCTCACTAGATTTTCGGAAAGTCAGGCCGCGCGAAGGAGGAGCGCCGCATGCCGCAGTCCCCGCTGCAGCGCCTCTACGAGGCGGTCCTCGCCCGCCGCGGCGCGGATCCGCGCGCCTCGCGCACCGCCAAGCTGCTCGCCGCCGGCCGCAACAAGATGGCGCAGAAGCTCGGCGAAGAAGCAATCGAAGTGGCGATCGACGCCGCGCGCGGCAACAGATCGGCCGTCATCGAGGAAAGCGCCGACCTCCTCTATCACCTCGTCGTGCTCTGGGCCGAAATGGGCATCGAGCCCGAGGAGATCTGGGCCGAGATGGAGCGCCGGGAACGCGCATACGGAATCGCCGAGAAGGTGCGCAAGGCTGCGGCGGCCTGAGCCGCGACCGCCTTCATGAGCCCGAACACCGACCGCCCCTTGCAGAGTTTCCGCTCGCCGAGCGACTTGCGCGTGATCCAGAGCGAGCGCGGCACGCCGGGCAGCGACCGCGGAGTTCGGTGAAGGGCCCTCCTCGCGGCGAATATCCGCGACGACGCACTCAACGGCGCGGCGAAGATCGTGAGCGGTTGCGTGCGACGGAATGGGCAACGAAATCGAGGACGCCTGCGAGAAGAAATTGGCAAGTTCCACAGCGCCATAGCCGACGAAATCGGACGCCGTTGTCGACGCGGCGCGGGAGCACCGAACCGGCAAGCCTTTCTGTCGCGGACGCGAGATACCACATGTTCCGTGCTTCCCGGGCTCGAGGCGCCGTCTCGCAGATGGCGTACTGCTCTGCGGCAGCGCTTCGCTCGCTCGGTTAAGCTTCGGCACCGCACTCGTCGAACTGCAGCAGATGAACGGGGGAAGCGATGGAAGCTGTCGATGCGAAGCGCTACCACCTGCCTGCGCTCGCCCGCCTCTATAGCAGCCTCGATCCGCTCGCTTGGCCGATTGTGCGCATCGCCGCCGGCGCGCTCCTCATCCCGCACGGGACCGTGAAACTCTTCGGAATCGGTACGAGCGTTTCCGGACTGGCGGAGGGGCTCGCGCAAATGGGGTTCGAGCCGGCCTATCCGCTCGCGCTCTTCGTCGCCTGCCTCGAGTTCTTCGGCGGCATCCTCCTCGTCATCGGGTTGCTGACGCGGCCGATCGCGCTCCTCGTCGCGGGCTTCATGGCCGTGGCCGCGTTCTTCGTCCACGCGGCGAACGGGTATTTCTGGGCCGATGGCGGCTTCGAGTACCCGCTCATGTGGTTCCTGCTGTCGCTCGCCATCCTCATCCGCGGCGGCGGCGAGTTTTCGGTCGACCGCGCGCTCGGGCGCGAGTTCTAGAACACGATCACCTGGCGGACCGCCTCGCCGCGATCGAGGCGGTCGAAGCCCTCGTTGATCTCGTCGAGCCGAAGGCGGCCGCTCATGAGACGGTCGACGGGAAGCTTGCCGGCGCGGTAGAGCGCGATGAAGCGCGGCAGGTCGCGGCTCGGCACGCAGGTCCCGATATAGCTTCCCTTGATCGTCCGCTCCTCGGCGACGAGGTTGACCTGCGGCACCGGGAACGACGCGTTGGGCGGCGGAAGACCGGCGGTCACCGTCATCCCGCCGCGGCGCGTCGCCTTGTAGGCGAGCTCCATTGCCTTCACCGACCCGGCCATCTCGAAGGCGAACTCGACCCCGCCGTTCGTCGCGGCGCGGATCCGCTCTGCCGCGTCGGCGGCGCCGCCCTCCACGGTGTCGGTCGCCCCAAGCTGGCGCGCGAGGCCGAGCTTCTCCGGCGAGAGATCGACGGCGACGATCTGGCGCGCGCCGGAGGCGACGGCGCCGAGCAGCGCCGCGAGCCCGACGCCGCCGAGGCCGATCACCGCGACCGACGCCCCGGGCGGCACGCGCGCGGTATTGACGACCGCCCCCACCCCGGTCAGCACGGCGCAGCCGAAGAGCGCCGCCTCCTCGAGCGGAAGGTCGCTCGGGACCTTCACCAGCGAGCGCCGCGACACGGTCGCGTACTCGGCGAAGGCGGAGACGCCCATGTGATGGTGGACGGGGGCGCCGTCGCGGCTGAGCCGCCGGGCGCCGGAAAGGAGCGTTCCCGCGGTGTTGGCGGCGCCGCCCGGCTCGCAGAGCGCGGGCCGCCCTTCGGCGCAGGGCAGGCAATGGCCGCAGCTCGGCACGAACACCATGACGACGCGGTCGCCCTTGCGCAGGTCCTCGACGCCCGGCCCGGTCTCCTCGACCGTGCCGGCCGCCTCGTGACCGAGGACCATCGGCGTCGGCCGCGGCCGGTCGCCGTTGATCACCGAGAGGTCGGAATGGCAGAGGCCGGCGGCGCCGAGCCGGACGAGAACCTCGCCCGGTCCGGGGGGCGCGAGTTCGACCTCGGCGAGCTTCAGGGGTTTCGACTCGGCGTAGGGACGCGGCGCCCCCATCGCCTCGAGAATTGCGGCGCGAATCTTCATCCGCGCCAGCATGGCCTCAGGCGCTGCTGCCCTTCAAGTGCTCGAGGAGCTGCGGCGAGGGCGTCCCGTCGATCGGCAGCCCGTTCTCCTGCTGGTAGCGGATGATCGCGGCCCGGGTCTTGGCGCCCATGCGGCCGTCGGCAGGCCCGGGATCGTAGCCCGCTTTCGCGAGCGAGGCCTGGACTTCCTTGACGACGCTCGTGGTCGAAGCCGAGACGCTGGCGGGCGCCGCCGAGGGGCGCGCGGCGGGCGCCGACCGCGTCGACTCGCCGCGCCTCCAGACCGGCCGGCCGAGATCGACGTCGCGCGAATCGGTGAGGGCGCCCGCAGCGCCGCCGACGCCGGCGCCGAGCAGCGCGCCCTGCCAGGGTCCGAATCCGGTAATTGCGCCGATGATGCTGCCCGCGGCGGCGCCGATCCCGGCCCCGCTCAGCCCGCGATCCTCGACGGTCGTGCCGCACCCCGCCAGACCCAGGGCGAGCACGGCGGCGACGATTGTCCTCGCCAGCATGGAGCAATCCCCCAAGTTACGAACTGGCCTGAAAATTGCGGTCGCGGCGACGGCGGGGTCGTGACATTGCTGCGGCATTGCCATTTCGCCGCACCCTGTTGCCGATTTGCCCTAATCGGCAGCCCGCTTCCGTCTCAGTTGCGCGACATTGCGGTTGTGCTCCGCCAAGGTGCGGGCGAAGGTGTGGCCGCCGTCGCCGTCGGCGACGAAGTAGAGCTCGTCGTGCTTCGCGGGCTGGGTCGCCGCCTTGAGCGCGGCGCGGCCCGGATTGGCAATAGGACCCGGCGGCAGGCCCGCGTTGAGGTAGGTATTGTAGGGCGACTCGACGGCGAGGTCGGCGCGGGTCAGGGGGCGGTCGAGCGGGCGCTCGCCCCGGGTCAGCGCATAGGCGACGGTGGGATCCGACTGGAGGCGCATGCCCAGCTTGAGGCGGTTGACGAACACGCCGGCGACGCGGGCCCGCTCGTCGTTCTTCCCAGTCTCCCGCTCGACGATCGAGGCGAGGATGAGCGCCTGCTCCGGCTCGGCAAGGACGAGATCGGGGCTGCGCTCGGCCCATGCCTCGGCGAGGGCGCGGGTCATCGCCGCCTCCATGCGGGCGACGAGCTCGCGGCGCGAATCGCCCCAGGAATAGAAATAGGTCTCGGGAAGGAGCGTCCCCTCGGGCGGGACCGGGCCCGGCTCGCCGACGAGGCCTTCGGCGGACTCGAGGAGCGCGATCACCTCGGCGCTCGTCAGCCCTTCCGGCACGGTGAGACGGCGGACGACGGTACGACCGCTCGCGAGGAGCTCGGCCGCCTCGCGCGGGCTCGTCCGGGCCGGGAACTCGTATTCGCCGGCCCGCAAGGACGCCGCGCGGCCGGTGAGCTTGGCGCCGAGCGCGAAGAGGCGCGCGTGGCGGACCACCCCCGCCTCGGCGAGCGCCTCGGCGATGCCCTTGAGCCCTGCGCCTTTCGGAATGACGAGGGTACGCGCCTCGGCGAGCGGCCCCGGGCCCGTCCATTCGCGCCAGGCCCATAGCGCGACGCCGCCCGCGAGCGCCGCGGCAAGGACGACGAGGAGGAGAATGACGCCGAGAAGGCGCCGCACGTCAGGGCGGCGCGGTGAAGATCAGCGAGGCGTTCGTGCCGCCGAAGCCGAAGGAGTTCGAGAGCACGGTGCGCACTTTGCGCTCCTTGGCATGTTTCGGCACGAGGTCGATGTCGCAGCCCTCGGACGGGTTCTCGAGGTTGAGGGTCGGCGGCACGACTTGATGCTTGATCGCGAGAATCGAGAAGATCGCCTCGACGCTGCCAGCCGCGCCCAGGAGATGCCCCACCGCCGATTTCGTCGACGACATCGAGAGCTTGTAGGCGTGGTCGCCGAAGAGCCGCTTCACCGCGCCGAGCTCGATCTCGTCGCCGAGGGGCGTCGAGGTGCCGTGCGCGTTGATGTAGTCGATCGCCTCGGGATTGAGCTTGGCGCGGCGCAGCGCGTTCCGCATCGAGCGATAGGCGCCGTTGCCGTCCTCTGACGGGGCAGTGATGTGGTACGCGTCGCCCGACATGCCGTAGCCGACGAGCTCGGCGTAGATCCTGGCGCCGCGCTTCTTGGCGTGCTCGAGCTCCTCGAGCACGACGACGCCGGCCCCCTCGCCCATCACGAAGCCGTCGCGGTCCCTGTCCCAGGGGCGCGACGCCTTCTCCGGCGTGTCGTTGAAGTTCGTCGAGAGCGCGCGCGCCGCGGCGAAGCCGGCGATGCCCAGCCGGCTGATCGCCGCCTCGGCGCCGCCCGCCACCATGACGTCGGCGTCGTCGAGGGCGATGATCCGCGCGGCGTCGCCGATCGCATGGGCGCCCGTCGAGCACGCCGTCACGACCGCGTGGTTCGGGCCCTTGAAACCGTAGCGGATCGAGACGTGGCCGGAAGCGAGGTTGATGAGGTTCGCCGGGATGAAGAAGGGCGACAGCCGCCGCGGCCCGCGCTCCTTCAGCGTCACCGAGCCTTCGTAGATGCCGGGAAGGCCCCCGATGCCGGAGCCGATCATGACCCCGGTACGCTCCTGGTCCTCCTCGGTCTCGGGCTTCCAGCCGGAGTCCTCCACCGCCTGCTGCGCCGCGCCCAGCGCGAAGACGATGAACTCGTCCATCTTGCGCTGCTCCTTGGGCGGGACCCAGTCATCGGGGTTGAAGAGCCCGCTCGCCTTGTCGCCCCGCGGCACCTGGCCCGCGATCTTGGCCGGGAGGTCCGAGACGTCGAAGGACTGGATTCCGCGCACGCCGCTCTCTCCGGCGACGAGACGGTTCCAGACGTTCTCGTTTCCGATCCCCAGCGGGGTTACGAGGCCGATGCCGGTGACGACGACCCGACGCATCGCGTTCAGGTGTGCTGCTCGATGAAGTTGATGGCGTCCTTCACGGTCACGATCTTCTCGGCCGCGTCGTCCGGAATCTCGCAACCGAACTCTTCCTCGAACGCCATCACGAGCTCGACCGTGTCGAGGCTGTCGGCGCCGAGATCGTCGATGAAGCTCGCGTTCTCGGTGACCTTCGCTTCGTCGACGCCGAGATGCTCGACAACGATCTTCTTCACCCGCTCCGCGACATCGCTCATTTCATTCAAGTCCTTCACGTGGAAATAAGGCGCTTTGTTGGTTGAGGGCGGAGCGGCGGATCGCGTCCGCTGCGACGGCACACCCCCCAAAGGCCATCAGAGGCGCCGCTCCATATCACAGTCGCCGGGCCGCTGCCTAGATCATCACGACGGCGGGCCGAGGCGCTCGCCGGGCCTCGGCCGCAGCGCGGCCCGTCGTGCCGGAAGCGGCGGAAATCCGCGGGTTCGGCAGATCCCCGCTCTCGCCGGGACGACGGAACCAGCACGCGGGAGGCGAGCCGACGCATCGCTAGATCATCGCCATACCGCCGTTGACGTGCAGAGTCTGGCCGGTGACGTAGGCGGCCTCGGGGCTCGCGAGGTAGACGACGGCGGCCGCTACATCCTCGGGAACGCCGAAGCGTCCCATCGGAATCGCCTTGGCCGCGGCGTCGCGCTGCGCCTCGTCGAGCTTTCCCGTCATCGCGGTCTCGATGAAGCCCGGCGCGACGCAGTTCGCGGTGATGCCGCGCGAGGCGAGCTCGGCCGCGATCGCCTTCGTCATGCCGATCATGCCGGCCTTCGCCGCGGCATAGTTCGCCTGCCCCGCATTGCCGGTGACGCCGACGACGGAGGTGATGTTGACGATCCGGCCCCAGCGCTTGCGCATCATGCCGCGGAGCGCGGCGCGGGAGAGCTTGAAGGCGGCCGAGAGGTTGACGTCGATGACCTGCTGCCAGTCCTCGTCCTTCATCCGCAGGACGAGCGTGTCGCGCGTGATCCCGGCGTTGTTGACGAGGATGTCGATCCCGCCTGCGGCGGCCTCGGCGTCCTTCGCCAGTCGCTCGGGCGCGGCGGGATCGGCGAGATCGGCCGCGACGACATGGGCGCGCGACCCGAGCTCGCTCGCGAGCGCCTCGAGCTTCTCGGCGCGCGTCCCGTGCAGCACGACGGTGGCGCCCTGGGCGTGAAGGGCCCGCGCGATCGCGCCGCCGATGCCGCCCGAGGCGCCGGTGACGAGGGCCGACTTGCCGCTGAGGTCGAACATCAGAGCGCCTTGGCCTTATCGTCGGAATGGGAGTGCGATGCCATTCGGTCGGGTCCCCGTCAGAGCGTCTTGAGGAAGGCTTCGATCTCGGCGGGGCTGCCGACCGAGCTCGCCGCCAGCTCGCGGTCGATGCGCTTCACGAGCCCGGAGAGGACCTTGCCGGCGCCGAGCTCGACGACGGTGTCGACGCCCCGCTCCTTCATCGCGAGCACGCTCTCGCGCCAGCGCACCGGCGCCGTCACCTGCTCGACGAGGAGGCGGCGGATCGCCTCGGGATCGCTCACGGGCGCCGCGGTGACGTTGGCGATGAGCGGCACCTGGGGCGCCCGCGGCGGCGAGGCGGCCAGCGCCTCCTCCATCTCGTCCGCGGCGGGCTTCATGAGCGCGCAATGGAAGGGGGCGCTCACCGGCAGCATGATGGCGCGCTTCGCACCCTTGCCGGCGGCGATCTTCACCGCGCGCTCGACCGCGGTCTTGTGCCCGCTCAAGACCACCTGGCCGGGGCCGTTGTCGTTGGCGGCGGCGCAGACCTCGCCCTCGGCCGCCTCCTCCGCGACCGCGCGCGCGGGCTCGAGGTCCATGCCGAGGAGCGCCGCCATCGCGCCGACGCCGACCGGGACGGCGCGCTGCATCGCCTGGCCGCGGCGCTTCAGGAGCCGCGCCGCCTCCGCGATCCCGAAGGCGCCGGCGGCGGCAAGCGCCGAGTACTCGCCCAGCGAGTGCCCGGCGACGAAGGCGGCGTGGCGGGAAAGGTCGAGCCCGCCCTCGCGCTCGAGGACCCGCACGACGGCGAGGCTCACCGCCATCAGCGCCGGCTGCGCGTTCTCGGTGAGGGTCAGCTCCGATTCGGGGCCCTCGAACATGAGGCGCGAGAGGCGCTGCGACAGCGCGTCGTCGACCTCCTCGAAGACCTCGCGCGCCGGCGCGAAGGCTTCGGCGAGATCCCGTCCCATGCCGACCGCCTGCGAGCCCTGACCCGGAAAAACGAACGCGCGCGACATTACCCCTCCCCCGGAAAGGGGGCATCCATAGCGCGGGAAGGAAGGCTGTCAAGCAAGACAGCAGCGAAAAAGGCGGATCGCGCCCCAAGTCCTTTCCTGAAATAACAGGAAAGGAAACAGGAAAGGGCGCCGCGGGAGCCGCTCTCTCACGCCGCCTCCGCCGCTTCCTCCTCGTCGAGGAGGCCGAGGCGCTCGAAGGCGCGCAGCGCCGCCGCCGAGAAGCCGGGCAGGCGGAGC
>JADGGZ010000145.1 GCA_019689675.1 Rhodospirillales bacterium
ACGAGCTTGCCGCCCTTGCGCACGAACGGGCGGTCGAGGCGGCGCTTCGTCAGCCCGTCGAGCGCGAACCGCGTCTTGTCGTTGATCCACTCCTCGTTCACGTCCTCGTGCAGGCGCGGAAGGATGCGCAGCACCTGCGGGCCGCGGCTGTCGACGCGGATGTTCGAGCCGACCGAGTCGAGCACGTCGACCGACTCGGTCCGGCGCAGCTCCCAGGGGCGTGCGATGAAGGCGTAGGGCTTGGAGGTGAGAGCGCCGACCGGGCAGAGATCGATGATGTTGGCCGAGAGCTCCGAGGTGAGCGTCCGCTCGACGTAGGTGCCGACCTCCATCGCCTCGCCGCGCCCGGTGGCTCCGAGATCCTCGACGCCCGCGATCTCGGTCGCGAAGCGGATGCACCGCGTGCAATGAATGCAGCGGGTCATGCTCGTCTTCACCAGGGGCCCGAGATTCTTGTCCCGCACCGCGCGCTTGTTCTCGGCGAACCGGCCGCGGTCGAAGCCGTAGGCCATCGCCTGGTCCTGCAGGTCGCACTCGCCGCCCTGGTCGCAGATCGGGCAATCCAGCGGGTGATTGATGAGCAGGAACTCCATCACCCCCTTGCGGGCCTTGCGCGCCTTTTCCGACTCCGTGTGGATGACCATGCCGTCGGCCGCCGGCATGGCGCAGGAAGCGATCGGCTTCGGCGCCTTCTCCTGCTCCACGAGACACATGCGGCAGTTGCCGGCGATCGCGAGTCGCTCGTGGTAGCAGAAATGCGGGATCTCGATGCCGAGCATCTGCGCCGCCTGGAACACGGTCGTGCCCGGCGGAACCTCGATTTCCTGGCCGTTGATGGTGAGCTTCGGCATGGTCTACGCGATCTCGTGGGTTCTGGCCCCCTCGTCCGCGGGCGAGGAAGGAGGAAGAAGTGCGGCGCCGATCACGCGGCCCTCCGTCCGGCGCGGGAACGGTACTCGGCGATGCGCGCCTCGATCACGGGACGGAAGTGCCGGATGAGCCCCTGAACCGGCCACGCCGCGGCATCGCCCAGCGCGCAGATCGTATGGCCTTCGATCTCGTAAGAGACGTCGAGCAGCATGTCGATCTCGGCGACCTCGGCCTCGCCTTTCACCATCCGCTCGAGGACGCGCCACATCCACCCGGTGCCCTCGCGGCAGGGCGTGCACTGGCCGCAGGATTCGTGCTTGTAGAACTTCGCCAGCCGCGCGATCGCCTTGATGATGTCGGTCGACTTGTCCATCACGATGACGGCGGCCGTGCCGAGGCCCGACTTCACTTCGCGCAGCGAATCGAAGTCCATGAGGACCTCGTCGCAGATCGGCTTCGGGATGCACGGAACCGACGAGCCGCCGGGAATGACGGCGAGGAGATTGTCCCAGCCGCCGCGGACGCCGCCGGCGTGCTTCTCGATGAGCTCCCTCAGCGGGATGCCCATCGCCTCCTCGACGTTGCAGGGCCGGTTCACGTGGCCGGAGATGCAGAAGACCTTCGTGCCCTCGTTCTTCGGCCGGCCGATGCCGGCGAACCACGAGGCGCCGCGCCGCAGGATGGTCGGCACGACCGAGATCGTCTCGACGTTGTTGACCGTCGTCGGGCAGCCGTAGAGCCCCACCTGCGCCGGGAAGGGCGGCTTCAGCCGGGGCTGACCCTTGCGGCCTTCGAGGCTCTCGAGCAGCGCCATCTCCTCGCCGCAGATATACGCCCCGGCGCCGCGATGAAGGATGAGGTCGAAGTCCCAGCCCGAGCCGGCGGCGTTCTTGCCGAGGAGCCCCGCCTCGTAGGCCTCGTCGATCGCCGCCTGGAGGCGGCGCGCCTCGTTCACGAACTCGCCGCGTATGTAGATGAAGCAGGTGTGCGCCCCCATCGCGAACGAGGCGAGGAGGCAGCCCTCGATGAGCTTCTGCGGCTCGTGCCGGATGATGTCGCGATCCTTGCAGGTTCCGGGCTCCGACTCGTCGGCGTTGACGACGAGGTAGCACGGCCGCTCGCTCTGCTTCGGCATGAACGACCATTTGAGGCCGGTCGGGAAGCCGGCGCCGCCGCGCCCGCGCAGCCCGGAGTTCTTGACCTCGTTGACGATCCAGTCGCGTCCCTTCGCGATCAGCGCCGCGGTGCCGTCCCAGTCGCCGCGCGCCCGCGCTCCGGCAAGACGCCAGTCGAGCTCGCCGTAGAGATTCTGGAAGATGCGGTCTTCGTCGCGGAGCATCAGGCCTCGCGCTTCACGTTGAGAAGTGTGGTCTTGCCGCCGACCGGGGCCGAGGTCTGCCGGTCGATCTGCGGGCCGATCGGCGGCTTCTCGCCGCGGCGGAGCGCATCGAGGATCCGTTCGGTCGAAGGACCGTCGAGATCCTCGTAGAAGTCGTCGTTGACCCAGAGCACCGGCGCGTTGACGCAGGCGCCGAGGCATTCGACCTCGGTGAGCGTGAACATGCCGTCGGGCGTTGTTTCGCCCATCCGAATGCCGAGCTTGCGCTCGCAGGCCGCCACCACCTCGTCGGAGCCGCGCAGCCAGCACGGCGTCGTCGTGCAAGCCTGGAGCAGGTACTTCCCGACCGGCTTCAGGTTGAACATCGTATAGAAGGTCGCGACCTCGTAGACGCGGATCGGCGCCATGTCGAGCATGCGCGCGACGTAGTCCATGGCCGCGCGCGGCAGCCAATTGTCGTGCTGGGCCTGCGCCAGGTGGAGGAGCGGCAGCACCGCGCTCGCCTGCCGGCCCGGCGGGTACTTGGCGATGATCTTCTTCGCCCGCTCGAGATTCTCGGGCGTGAACTCGAAATGCGTCGGTTGCGCGACCGGCGCCCCGTTGTCGTGACCGCTCACCGGTCGATCTCCCCGAAGACGATGTCGAGCGAGCCTATGATCGCCACCACGTCGGCCAGCATGTGGCCGCGCGAGAGGAAGTCGAGGCCCTGCAGGAAAGCGAAGCCCGGCGCGCGGATCTTGCACCGATACGGCCGATTGGAGCCGTCGGCGACGAGATAGACCCCGAACTCGCCCTTCGGCGCCTCGGTCGCGGTGTAAGTCTCGCCGGCGGGCACGTGGTAGCCCTCGGTATAGAGCTTGAAGTGGTGGATGAGCGCCTCCATCGAGCGCTTCATCTCGCGCCGCGGCGGCGGCGCCACCTTGCGATCGTCGACGACGACCGGGCCGGTCGGCATCTTCTCGATCGCCTGGCGCATGATGCGCAGCGACTGCTTCATCTCCTCGATCCGCACGAGGTAGCGGTCGTAGCAGTCGCCGTTCTTGCCGACCGGGATGTCGAAGTCCATGTCGGCGTAGGCGTCGTAAGGCTGCGCCTTGCGAAGGTCCCAGGGAACGCCGGCGGCGCGCAGCACCGGGCCGGTGAAGCCCCAGTTCTCCGCCTGCTCGCGCGTGACGACGCCGATGTCGACGGTGCGCTGCTTGAAGATGCGGTTCTCGGTGAGGATCTCCTCGAGGTCGTCGATGACCTGGGGGAACCCATCGCAGAAACCGAGGATGTCCTCGGCGAGCCCGGCCGGCAGGTCCTGGTGCACGCCGCCCGGGCGGAAATAGGCCGAGTGAAGCCGCGCGCCGGAGACGCGCTCGTAGAACTCCATCAGCTTCTCGCGCTCCTCGAAGCCCCAGAGGAACGGCGTCAGCGCGCCGCAGTCGAGCGCGAAGGTCGTGATATTGAGAATGTGGTTGAGGATCCGAGTGATCTCGGCGAAGAGCACGCGGATGTATTGGGCGCGCGGCGGCGCCGTGATGCCGAGGAGCTTCTCGACCGCCAGCGCGAAAGTGTGCTCCTGGCACATCGGCGAGACGTAATCGAGCCGGTCGAAATAGGGCACCGCCTGGAGATACGTCTTGTACTCGATGAGCTTCTCGGTGCCGCGGTGCAGGAGGCCGATATGCGGATCGGCGCGCTCGACCACCTCGCCGTCCATCTCCAGCACGAGGCGCAGCACGCCGTGCGCGGCCGGGTGCTGCGGCCCGAAATTCATGGTGAAGTTCTTGATCTTCTCGACCGGCGGCTCGCTCGCCGCTGCCGCCTCGCCGATCACCTGCACATTCGGATCGCTCATGAAGCCTTCTCGTCCCCCGGCAGCACGCGGTCCATGCCTTCCCACGGCGAGAGGAAATCGAAGCTGCGGAACTCCTGCTTCAGCTTCACCGGCTCGTAGACGACGCGCTTCTGCTCCTCGTCGTAGCGCACCTCGACATAGCCGGTGAGGGGGAAGTCCTTGCGGAAGGGATGCCCTTCGAAACCGTAATCCGTGAGGATTCGCCGAAGGTCCGGATTGCCGTCGAACATGACTCCGAAAAGGTCCCAGGTCTCCCGCTCCCACCAGCCGGCCGCGCTCCACACCCCGGTCACGGACGGGACCGGGGTCGTCTCGCTGGCGGTCAGCTTCAGCCGGATGCGTCGGTTGTGCTTCAGGCTGAGGAGGTTGTAGACGACATCAAACCGTTCCGGCGTGCGCTGCGGCCAATCGACGCCGCAGAGATCGACGAACAGCTTGAAAAGGCACTCCGGATCGTCGCGCAGGAACCGGCAGACGCTCTCGATCGCCTCGCGCCGAACATCGAGCACCAGCTCGCCCTTGACGACGCTGTGGCGGATCACCGCCTCCGGAACCGCAGCGGCAACGTAGCCGCCGAGCCGCTCGAGCGCCGCCGTCATCGTGCGAAGACCTTCTGCCGCCGGATCTTCTTCTGCAGCTGGAGAATGCCGTAGAGAAGCGCCTCCGCGGTGGGCGGGCAGCCCGGAACGTAGATATCGACCGGCACGATGCGGTCGCACCCGCGTACCACCGAATAGCTGTAGTGGTAGTAGCCGCCGCCGTTGGCGCACGATCCCATCGAGATCACCCAGCGGGGCTCGGCCATCTGGTCGTAGACCTTGCGCAACGCCGGCGCCATCTTGTTGCAGAGCGTGCCGGCGACGATCATCACGTCCGACTGCCGCGGCGAGGGCCGGAAGAAGATCCCGAATCGGTCGAGATCGTAGCGGCTCGCCGCGGTGTGCATCATCTCGACGGCGCAGCAGGCGAGGCCGAAGGTCATCGGCCACATCGAGCCGGTCCGCGCCCAGTTGACGAGCTTGTCGAGCTGCGCCACGACGAAGCCCTTCGACTGGACCTCGTCCGCCATCTGCTTGAAGAGCTGATCTTGCGTGGCGCCGGGCGGGACCGGCGCCGTCATGGGTCCGCTCATTCCCATTCGAGCGCCCCTTTCTTCCATTCGTAGATGAAACCGACCGTGAGGACGAGGAGGAACACCATCATCGACCAGAAGCCGAAAAGCCCGATCTGGCCGAGCGAAACCGCCCAGGGAAAGAGGAAGGCCACCTCGAGGTCGAAGATGATGAAGAGGATCGCCACCAGGTAGAAGCGCACGTCGAATTTCGACCGCGCGTCCGCGAAAGGCTCGAAGCCGCATTCGTACGGGCTGAGCTTCTCCGAATCCGGCCGCTGGCGCGCCAGCACCAGCGACGCCGCGACGATCACGGCGGCGAGCGCGACGGCGATGCCGATGAAGACCAGGATCGGAAAATACTCGCGCAGCAGGCCGTCCATGGCGGCTTCGAGCTCCTTCTTTCGGGAAGTGCTTTGAGCGCCGCTCATATATCGTGGCGGCGGCTCGAAAAGGAAGCAGGTTTTGCGCAGGTCGGGGCGGCTTCGGGATGGCGGGAGTGACGGGGCTCGAACCCGCGGCCTCCGGCGTGACAGGCCGGCGCTCTAACCGACTGAGCTACACCCCCATCCGTCCGAGGTCGCGAGAGATAGAGAGCGGTTCGCCGCAAGTCAAGCGACCGGCTCGCGTTGCGGCACGAAAAGCGGGAAACGGCGTCCCGCGATCCGAGAATTCGGCCGGAGGGCAGCGCGCCGCCGGTTCCGGCGCGGACCCGCGCGAGGCTCCCTCGCGCCGGCCGCCGGGAGCAGATTGGTGGGCGATGAGGGATTCGAACCCCCGACCCCCTCGGTGTAAACGAGATGCTCTACCGCTGAGCTAATCGCCCTTCCCGCCCCACGAACGCGAACGGGCCGGCCACGCGAGCGGCCGGCCCGGCGATTTCGCGAGAGCTCGATCCCGACTTACTGGATCGAATCCTTCCACCCCTTGCCGGCCCGGAACTTGATCGTCTTCGAGGCGGGAATCTGGATCTTCTCGCCGGTCCGAGGATTGCGTCCTTCCGTCGCGGCGCGGCTCGCCACCGCGAAAGTTCCGACGCCCACGATACGCACTTCGTCGCCCTGCTTCAGCGAGCGCGAGATGCAGTTGAACACCGCGTCAACAGCTTTCGCGGCGTCCGACTTGCGCAGATCCGTCTCTGCTGCAACGGCGTCGACGAGTTCGTTCTTGTTCACGGAGCGGACCCCCTCAGGTGGGTTTGGAACGGAATTAAATCGCGCGCGGGTTCCGCGCACGGGGGCGGAGTGTAGGCAGGCACCCCCACCACCGTCAATGCGCGAAGCGCGGAATCGCGCGGATTTCCGCAGTTTTTTGACGCTTTGCACAAAGACGACGCCGCCGACTCTCGTCGGCGGCGTCGAGCTTGAGAGCCGCGAGAAGCGTCTAGCGCGTTCTCTTAATGCGTGATCTCCGGACGCTGCTCGTCGGCGGCCGCGGGCTTCGCAGCAGGCGCGACCGGCTGCTCCTCCTCCCACTCGATCGGCTTCAGCGGTTGGACGAGCGCGTGCTTCAGGAGCTCGTCGACGGTCGAGACGGGAACGATCTCGAGCCCCTTCTTCACGTTCTCCGGGATCTCCGGCAGGTCCTTGGCATTGTCCACCGGTATCAGCACGGTCTTGATTCCGGCGCGAAGCGCCGCGAGCAGCTTCTCCTTGAGTCCGCCGATCGGCAGCACGCGACCACGCAGCGTCACCTCGCCCGTCATCGCGACGTCCTTGCGGACCGGGATGCCGGTGAGCACGGAGACGATCGAGGTCACCATCGCCACGCCCGCCGAGGGTCCGTCCTTCGGCGTCGCGCCTTCCGGCACGTGGACGTGGATGTCGCGCTTCTCGAAGATGTTCGGCTTGATGCCGTACGCCGCCGCACGCGACTTGACGAAGCTCTCGGCCGCCTGGACCGATTCCTTCATGACGTCGCCGAGCTTGCCGGTCGCGGTCACGCGTCCCTTGCCCGGGAGCGTCACCGCCTCGATGGAGAGAATCTCTCCGCCGACTTCCGTCCAGGCGAGCCCGGTCGTGACGCCGACGAGATCCTCGAGCTCCGCCTCCCCGTAGCGGAAGCGGCGCACCCCGGCGTACTTCTCGAGATTGCGGCGCGTCACCGCGACCTTGGACAGCTTCTTCATCAGAATGTCCTTGATCGCCTTGCGCGTGAGATTCGCGATCTCGCGCTCGAGGTTGCGCACCCCGGCCTCCCGCGTGTAGTAGCGGATGAGGTCGCGCAGCGCCTCCTCGGTGATCGTCCACTCGTTCTTCTTGAGGCCGTGCGCCTGCATCTGCTTCGGGATGAGGTGGCGCTTGGCGATCTCGACCTTCTCGTCCTCGGTGTAGCCGGGGATGCGGATGATCTCCATGCGGTCGAGCAGCGGCTGCGGCATGCGCAGCGTGTTCGCCGTCGTGACGAACATCACGTCGGAGAGATCGTAGTCGACCTCGAGATAGTGGTCGTTGAACGTGTTATTCTGCTCGGGGTCCAGCACCTCGAGGAGCGCCGAGGACGGGTCGCCGCGCCAGTCGGCGCCCAGCTTATCCACCTCGTCGAGGAGGAACAGCGGGTTCGACGACTTGGCCTTCTTCATGCCCTGGATCACCTTGCCGGGCATGGAGCCGATGTAGGTGCGGCGGTGACCGCGGATCTCGGCCTCGTCGCGAACGCCGCCGAGGCTCATGCGCACGAAGTTGCGCCCGGTCGCCTTGGCGATCGACTTGCCGAGCGAGGTCTTGCCGACGCCGGGCGGGCCGACGAGGCACAGGATCGGACCCTTGATCTTCTTCTGCCGCTGCTGGACGGCGAGGTACTCGAGGATGCGCTCCTTCACCTTCTCGAGCCCGAAATGGTCGGCGTTGAGCACCTTCTCCGCCGCCTTGATGTCGCGACGGATCTTCGTGCGCTGCTGCCACGGGATCGAGAGCATCCAGTCGAGGTAGTTGCGGACGACGGTCGCCTCGGCCGACATCGGGCTCATCGAGCGGAGCTTCTTCAGCTCCGCCATCGCCTTGTCGCGGGCTTCCTTGGAGAGCTTGGTCTTGTTGATCCGCTCCTCGAGCTCGGCGAGCTCGTCGCGCCCGTCCTCGCCCTCGCCGAGCTCCTTCTGAATCGCCTTCAGCTGCTCGTTGAGGTAGTACTCGCGCTGCGTCTTCTCCATCTGCCGCTTGACGCGGTTCCGGATGCGCTTCTCGACCTGGAGGACGCCGATCTCGCCTTCCATGTAGCCGAAGACCTTCTCGAGCCGCTCGGAGACCGTCTCGGTCTCGAGCAGCTCCTGCTTCTCGGGGATCTTCAGCGTGAGGTGCGAGGCGACCGTATCGGCGAGCTTGCCGGGGTCCTCGATCTGGTTGATCGAGACCAGCACCTCCGGAGGGATCTTCTTGTTGAGCTTGATGTACTGCTCGAACTGGGTGACCACCGTGCGCGCCAGGGCCTCGATCTCCTTCTCGTCGCCCGGCTTCTCGGGCACGAGCTCGGCATAGGCCTGGAAGAAGGCCTCGTTCTCGGCGAATCGGAGGATGCGCGCGCGCTGGCCGCCTTCGACCAGCACCTTGACCGTGCCGTCGGGCAGCTTCAGGAGCTGCAGCACGGTGCCGACCGTGCCGACCGAGTAGATGTCGGCGGTGGAGGGGTCGTCCTGGGCCGCGTTCTTCTGCGTGACAAGCAGGATCTGCTTGTCGTCCTTCATGACGTCCTCGAGGGCGCGCACCGATTTCTCGCGGCCGACGAAGAGCGGGACGATCATGTGCGGAAACACCACGATGTCCCGGAGCGGGAGGACGGGGTAGAGATTGCCGCGTTGGATCTCGAACATAATGCCTCGTGTGTAGCCCGGCTCTGCCCCGTCACGCGGCGACAGGGCCGGGGATGCGGATGGGCTAGGCTAAGGTTGGACCGCGCGACAGAGGGTTCAAGCCCGCGACGTCTCAGGCGCCCGCGCCGCCCGCCTCCTTGCCGCGCTCGGAATGGACGTAGAGCGGCTTGGCGCGGCCCTCGACCACCTCGCGATTGATCACGATCTCGCTGACGCCGGTGAGGCTCGGCAGCTCGAACATCGGCTCGAGGAGGATCGCCTCCATGATCGAGCGCAGGCCCCGCGCCCCGGTCTTGCGCGCGATCGCCTTCGCGGCTATGGCGCGGAGGGCCTCCTCGTTGAATTCGAGGTTGACGTCCTCCATCTCGAAGAGGCGCTGGTACTGCTTCACGAGCGCGTTCTTCGGCTTGGTCAGGATCTCGATGAGCGCCTTCTCGTCGAGGTCCTCGAGGGTCGCG
>JADGGZ010000146.1 GCA_019689675.1 Rhodospirillales bacterium
ACGTTCCGCACGCGCTCGATCGAGGAGGTGCGCGAAATCGTCCGTCGCTGCCGCGAGGACCTCGGCGATGCGCTCGCCCGCAACGAGCTTCGCCTTCCCATCGATCGAATCTTCACGCTGGACGAAGCGCCGGCGGCGCTCGCCCACATGCGCGCGAACGGGCATTTCGGCAAGATCGTCATGACGGTACGGAGCTGATCGGGCCGTTCGAGGGGTTGGCCGATGGACCAGAGGCTCGCCGCGCGGCGCGAGGCCGCGTTGGAACTTCAGGCACTTGCCGAAGAGTTCGAGCGGAGCGACGCGGCGGCGCTGAGGAGAACCCGCTTCGCCTGCTGGGCGCTTGCGGTGGTCGTGACCGCCATCGCGCTGCTTCTCCTGCTTGCCGGCGCCGACTGGCGCTACCTCGTGGGGTTCTGGATGGTCATCGTCGGCCTCGCTTGGGCCGCTTACGGGCTTTCCAGCTACCGCCAGCGCGATCAGACGGAGCGTCTCAAGGCCCTTGCCGCGCGGTGGCTGAACGAGGTGCGTTGACTGCGCCCGATCGTGCCTGGCTGAAGGACGGTTCGGACGGCGTCCGGCTCAGGTCGTTGGCGGAGCCGCCGCGCCCTTGCCTCCGATGATGAGCTCGCACACCTCGGCGAGGTGCTCGGAAATGGCTTCCGCGGCCTTCGACGGCTCGCCGCGCAGGATCTGCTGCACGATGCGCTCGTGATGGTCCGCCTGATCCTTCTCGAAAGGCTCGTAATCGTTGGCCCGGCGCCGCGCCCGGTGGACATGCCACATGATCCGCTCGTGCATGTCGGCTAGCGTACGGTTCGCCGCGCCGAGCACGATCGCCCGGTGAAACTCGTCATTGAGGCGGAAATAGGTTTCCTGGTCGCGCTCTTGCGCGGCCGCCTGCATGCCTGCGTGGAGGCGCTGGATCGCCTCGATCGTCGCGCGCGGGCGCGTGCGGGCGACCTTCGCCGCCGCCGCCTGCTCGAGCGCCGACAGCACCTCCATCTTCTCCCCCACCTCGGCAATGTCGGGGTCGGTCACCACTGCGCCGACATGGGGCAGCAGCTCGACGAAACCCTCGGCCTCGAGAAGTTTCAGCGCATCGCGCAGCGGCGTGCGTGAGATGCCGAACTCGCTGCAGAGCAGCGGCTCCGGCAGGCGCTCGCCGGGGCGCCAGCGGCCTGCGATGATGTCGTTGCGGATATGCGGAAGGATCTGTTCGTGGAGAGGCTCGCGGACGAGAACGACCGGCCGAACGAGTGTCGATCCGTTCCCCTCGCGCATGTCTGGCTGCTCGCCCGCCTGTTTCATGCGTTCTTCCTAACACGCTTGACAGCAAATTGCGCAAGCATCGAATATCGTATGCGAAATACGATCGATGCGGGGAATGGACCGACAAGAGAAAAGGACGGGGATGGGGATCGGTGCGCCGGTGCGGCGCGTCGAGGACCGGCGCTTCCTCGAGGGCAAGGGGCAGTATCTCGCCGATCTGGACATTCCGGGCACGGTCGACCTCGCCTTCCTGCGCAGCCCCGTGGCGCATGCCCGCCTGAAAGGGGTCGAGATCCCCGAACAGTACCGCGGCCAGGTCTTCCTCGCCCGCGACATAGATTTCGTGAAGCCGATCGTCGCCGTCGGCAAGGCGCCCGGCTTCAAATATTCCGAGTATCCGCCGCTCGCCCGCGACAAGCTCCGCTTCGTCGGGGAGATGGTCGCGATGTGCATCGCGCGAGGGCGTGCCGCGGCCGAGGATATTGCGCAGGCCTGCGTCCTCGACTTCGAAGAGCTGCCCGCGGTTTGGGACATGGAGGTTGCGCTTCGCGACGGCGCGCCCCTCGTCCATGACGACTGGACCGACAATCGCTTCGTCACCACCGAGATAAAGGCGGGCGACCTCGAGGCGGTGAAAGCGGCCGCTGCCGTCCGGGTCGAAAAGTCGCTGCGTATGGGGCGACATGTCGGGGTTTCCATGGAGACCCGCGGCGTGCTCGCCCATTACGACAATCGGCTCGGCGAGCTCGTGGTGTGGAGCTCGACGCAGTTCCCGCACGTGATCCGGACCGTTTTGGCGCAATCGCTCGGGATCAGCGAGAGCGCGCTGCGTGTCGTCGCGCCCGACGTGGGCGGCGGCTTCGGACCGAAGAACAACTTCCAGCCGGAGGAGCTCGCGGTCGCCGCGCTGGCCATGAAGATCGGGCGCCCGGTGCGTTGGATCGAAGATCGGCGCGAGCATTTCATCGCCTCGCCGCACGCGAGGGAACACCGCTACAAGCTCGTTGCTTATGCAGATAAGGCTGGACGGATTCTCGGCATCGAGGCCGAGGTGATGGTCGACGCGGGGGCCTATTCGGTCTGGCCGTGGACCGCGGCGATGGAGGCGGGCATGGCGGCCGGCATCATGACGGGGCCCTACGACATTCCCGTCTATCACGGACGTGCGATCACGGTCTGCACCAACAAGGCGCCGCTCGGGCCCTATCGCGGCGTCGGCCGCACCGGTGCGTGCTTTGCGATCGAGACGTTGATCGATGCTGTCGCGCGGGCGGTGGGGCGCGATCCGCAAGAGGTGCGGATCGCGAACATGGTGCAGCCCTCGGCCATGCCGTACCGCTCGGTGACGGGGAAGCTTTACGACAGCGGCGACTACCCAGAATGCGCGCGTCGCGCGATCGCGGCGATCGAGCCGGAAAAGGTGCGCGCCCGCCAGCAACGCGGCGAGCCCGACGGTCGCCTCATCGGCTTCGGCGTGGCGAGCTACACCGAGCAATCCGCACACGGCACTGCGGAATGGGTGGCGCGCGGCCTCCCCGTGGTGTTCGGCTATGAGCCGGCCCTCGCGCGATTCACGCCCGACGGCAAGCTCATTCTCTTCGTCGGAATCCAGAACCACGGGCAAGGGCTCGAAACGACGTTGGCTCAGGTCGCGCATCAGGAGCTCGGCCTGCCGGTCTCCGACGTCATCGTGCGGCACGGCGACAGTTCGACATCGCCTTACGGAATGGGAACCTTCGCCTCGCGCAGCATGACGATGGCCGGCGGCGCGGTTTCGCGCGCCTGCGCAACGCTCGCCGAGAAAATGAAGCGGATCGGGGCGCATCTGCTGCAGGCGCCTCCAGGCGAGGTGCGGCTCGCCGACGGCAAAGTCTGGTTCGGCGAGCAGAGCGTCGGCTTCGCCGAGATCGCCGAGGCGGCGTACCTCCATCCCGAGCGGCTGCCGACGGGCGAGGAGCCTGCGCTCGAAGCGAACGCCGTCTACGAACCGGGACGCAGCACCGGCGCCTTCTCCTACGCCACGCATGCCTGCACCGTCGCCGTCGACCCCGGCACCGGCGTCGTCGAGGTGCTCGACTACGTCGTCTGCCACGATTGCGGCACGATCGTGAACCCGATGATCGTCGAGGCGCAGGTCGTCGGCGGCGTCGCGCAGGGTCTCGGCACCGCGCTCTACGAGGAAATACCGTACGACGAGAACGGGCAGCCGCTCGCCTCGACCTTCCTCGACTACCGCATCCCCGGCCCGACGGAGGTGCCGGATGTCCGCGTCCTCCACATGGAGACGCCGTCGCCGCATACGCGCTTCGGAATCAAGGGCATGGGAGAGGGCGGCGCGATCGCCCCTCCGGCCGCGGTCGTGAACGCGATAAACGACGCGCTGCGGCCGCTCGGCGCCGAAATAAACGTCACCCCCGTGACGCCCGAGCGGGTGCTCGAGGCGATCGCCGCGGCCGGGGCCGCACGATGAAGCCGGCGCCGTTTTCCTACGTTCGCCCGGCGAGCCTCGAGGAGGCGGTGCGCGTCCTCGCGGCGGGGGGCGGCGCGGCGCGCCCCCTCGCGGGCGGGCAGTCGCTCGTGCCGATGCTCAATCTGCGTCTCGCACCGGCGGAGCAGGTCGTCGATCTCACGAGGATCGAGGCGTTGCGGCGCGTCGAAGATCGAGGGACGTCCGTCTTCTATGGCGCGCTCACGCCCCATGCCGCCTTCGAGGACGGCAAGGTGCCGGATGCCTCGAACGGACTCATGCGGCACGTCGCAGAGCGCTTCGCCTTCCGCGCCGTGCGCAACCGCGGGACGATCGGCGGCGCGATCGCGCTCGCGGACCCCGCCGCCGACTGGCTCCCGACCGTGATCGCGCTCGGCGCCCGGCTTCATGTCGCGGGCCCCGAGGGCGAACGCATCATCCCGGCCGAGGAATTCGTGCTGGGGCCGTATTTCACGGCTCTCGGGGAAGGCGAAATTCTGGTCGGCGTCGAGGTCCCGAAGCTCGCCGCGTCGGCCCGTTGGGGCTACTCGAAGGTCACGACCAAGGTCGGGGAGTACGCGGAATCGATGGCGATCGCGGTCGTGGATCGTGCGCGCCGGAGCGCGCGCATCGTGCTCGGCGCCGCCGACGGCGCCCCGATCGTCCTCGCCGATCTCGCTGCCCGTCTTCTCGACGGCGCGCGCCCGGAGGATCTCGCGGCGGCGATCCGGGCGGAACTCGTCGCCAGCGAGCGCGATTTCGCGCCGGCGAAGCTCGTCATGCATACCACCACCATCGTGCGCGCGGCGCGGGACGCGGTCTCCTGATGAAGGTTCCTGTCTCTCTCACCGTCAACGGCGAGCGTGTCGCGGCCGAGATCGAACCGCGCACGCATCTCGGCGACTTCCTGCGCGATCATCTGCGCCTCACCGCGACGCATCTCGGATGCGAGCACGGCGTCTGCGGCGCATGCACCGTGCTCGTGAACGGCGAGCCGGTTCGAGCCTGCATCACCCTCGCCGTCTCGATCGACGGCGCCGAGGTGAAAACCCTCGAAGGGCTGCAGGGCGAGGCGCTGATGGAGACGCTGAAGGCGGCGTTCCACGAGAAGCACGGGCTCCAGTGCGGGTTCTGCACGCCGGGAATGCTCATCAGCGCCTGGGATCTGCTGAAGCGGCGCCGCGACCTCGATGAGCGCGCAGTGCGCGTCGCGATGAGCGGCAATCTCTGCCGCTGCACCGGCTATCAAGGCATCGTTCGTTCGATCATGGCAGCGGCCGAGAAAGTCGGGGCTGCTGCCCCGTCGACCATCAAGGAGCCTCTACGATGAGATCGTCGATTCTCGGCGGTGCGATGCTGCCCCACGCGCCGCAGTTCTTCACGATGCCCCAGTCCGAAGACGCGGAGACGGTGGAGAGGGTCCGCGCGGCGGCGGCGAAGATCGGCGAGCAGCTGCGCGCGCTCAAACCCGATCTCTGGATCATCTTCTCGAACGACCACGCGGAGCAGTTCTTCCACAACACCGCGCCGCCTTTCACGATCCATGTCGGCGGCAAGGCGACCGGCGAGTTCGCGGGCCGGAAATTCGAGTACGAAGTACCGAGCGCGGTCAGCTTCGAGCTCGTCCGCCGGCTCTACAGGCAGGGCTTCGATCCCGCTTTCACGAGCACGGCGAAGATCGACTATGCGATGGGCATCCCGCTGACGCATCTCGGGCACAGCGGCCCTGTCCTGCCCATTTACGTCAACGCGTATCTTCCGCCGCAGCCGCCCATCGAGCGCTGCTACGCCTTCGGAGAGGCCGTTGCGCGGACTGTGGCCGAGATGGGCTTGACGGCGGTCGTGGTCGCGAGCGGCGGCATGTCGCACTTTCCGGGCACGGACCGCTACTCCGAGCCCGATCTCGATTGGGACAATCGCGCCCTCGACAGGATCATCGCCGGCAATCTCAAGTCGCTGATCGGCTACGACGAAGAAGAGCTCGACGCGACCGGGAACATCGAGCTGCGCTGCTGGGCGTGCGCCGCCGGCGCGCTCGGGGAACGCAAGCCCGACATCGTGTCGATGGAACCGAGCTGGCACCACAACTACGCATCGGTCGGCTTCTGGTCGCCGCCGCCGAAGCGCAACGGCATGCATTACCCGTCGATCAAGCCGGAGCTCGTCGAGCTCACCAGCGCGCTTCATACGCTCGCGCACGATCCTGCGCGGCGCGCCGAGTTCCTGGCCGATCCCGAAGCCTATGCTGCGCGCTTTCAGCTGACTCCCGAGCAGCGTCGGGCGCTCCTCGGCCTCGACGTCCCGACGTTGGTCTCGATGGGCACGCATCCGCTGGTACCCTTCCTCGCCGACATGCAGATACGGCGCATGCGGCAGGCGAGCCGCTGACCATGTCCCCGCCCCTCATCAGCTCATTCATCGGCGGAAAGCGGGTCGCGCACGAGGGGCCGCGGTTTCCGCTCGTCCGACCGCAGGACGGCAGGACGATCGGCGAGATCGCGGAGTCGGGCGAGGCGGGCGTCGCCGCCGCCGTCGCGGCGGCGTCGGCCACCTTCGCGAAGCATCGCCGCGCGCCGACGCACAAGCGGATCGAGTGGCTGAAGCGTGCCGCCGGCGCGATGGCTTCCGCCACCGAAGAGCTGGCGCAGCTCATCTCCGAGGACGTCGGCAAGCCGATCCGGATTGCGCGCGGCGAGGTGAAGCGCGGCGTCGAGTTCGTCGAGGCTTGCGCGGCGGCGCTCGCGCAAATCGGCGGCGAGGTTCTGCCGCTCGACAGCGTCGCGGGAGGCGCAGGACGCGTCGGCTTCACGCGTCGAATGCCCTACGGCGTCGTCGCGGGGATCACGCCCTTCAATGCGCCGATCAATCTCCTCGTCCAGAAGGTCGCGCCGGCGATCGCAGCCGGGAACGCGATCGTGGTGAAGCCGGCACCCGCCGGAACGCGTACCGCGCTCCGCCTTGCCGAGCTCTTGGTCGCTGCAGGGTGGCCGCTCGATCTCTTCAATGTCGTGACGGGCGATCGTGAGACGGCGTCGACGCTCGTTCGGGACCCCGAGGTGCGCGCCGTCAGCTTCACCGGCAGCACTGCGGGCGGCGAGGCGTTGGCGCGAGCCGCGGGAGCCAAGAAATTCGTCGCCGAGCTCGGCTCGAACGCGGCGAACATCGTGATGGCGGACGCCGATCTCGACGATGCGGCGAAGAAGATCGCAGGCGCCGCCTTCGAGGCGAGCGGCCAGCAATGCATTTCGGCGCAGCGCGTCCTCGTCGCACAAAGCGCATTCGAATCTTTCCTCGACAAGTTCGTCGCTGCGGCGAGCGCCCTGAAGGCCGGCCGCGCCGACGACGAGACGAGCGACCTCGGCCCGATGGTGAGCACCGCCGCCGCCGAGCGGGTCATTGCGATGTGCCAGGAGGCCGTCGTGCGCGGTGCGCGATACGCGCTGCGACCGCGCCGCGAAGGCGCGCTCGTCACGCCGGGGATACTCGTCGGAGTGCCGCGCTCGGCTCGGCTGTGGCGGGAGGAAGCGTTCGGGCCGGTCGCGATCGTCATGCCTTTCGAGACGGTCGACGAGGCGCTCGCGCTCGCCAACGATTCGCCCTTCGGCCTGCAGGGCGCCCTTTTCACGCGCGACCTCGCGACCGCATTCCGGTTCGCGGAGGAGTTCGAGGTGGGCTCGCTCTGGGTAAACGAGGCGAGCCGGTTTCGCCTCGACATGTATCCCTTCGGCGGCGTCAAGCAGAGCGGCATCGGGCGCGAGGGCGTCCGCTACGCGATCGAGGAGCTCTCGCAGCTCAAATTCGTCGGAATCAGGGTCTAGCCCCTCATGGAGGTCCAGAAGACATTCGAGCTGAGGCAGAAGCCGGCGGTGGTGTGGGAGGCGTTCAACGACGTGCGCCTCGTCGCCGAGTGTCTGCCCGGCGCCTCGATCGTCGAGGAGCGTGGGGGCGGTCAGTACAAGGGCCGGTTCGCGGTCAAGGTCGGTCCGCTCGCCGCGTCTTTCGATGGCGACGTCGCGATAGAGCGCGACCCGGCGAAGCTGACGGGCATCGTGTCCGGCAAGGGCGCGGATGCGAAGAGCGGATCGCGCGCCTCCGGTAAGCTCACCTATCGTCTCGAGCCGACGGAGTCGGGAACGCGCGTCGATGTCGTCTGCGAGATCAACCTCGCCGGGGCGCTCGCGCAGTTCGGGAAGGCGGCCGTCATCAAGGAGATCGCGAACCGGCTCACGGCCGAGTTCGTCAAGAGCTTCGAGGCGCGCCTCGGCGCGGCGCCGGCTGCGGAAGCGCCGACAGCAAGGGAGGCCGAAACGCCGCGTGCGGCCGCTGCGGCCCAGCCGCTCGACGCCGGCCGCCTCGGCTGGGCGATGCTGCGCGACTGGATTCTGTCGTGGCTCCGCAGCCTCTTCGGACGCCGGGCGTAGCAGCGGAAAATTCAACACTCGGGAAGGGAGACCAGGTGCGATGGGGACGAAAACTCTTCTGGTCGGGGTCGCGGTGGGGCTGCTCGCAGCCGCACCGGCGATCGCGCAAGACACGATCAAGATCGGCGTCATTCAGCCGCTTACCGGCTCGGTCGCCTACAACGGCACGTCCGACGTCAACGGCTCGAAGCTGGCGGTCGAGGAGCGTAACGCGAAGGGTGGCGTTCTCGGCAAGAAGGTCGAGCTCGTTATCGAGGACGGGAGCTGCAACCCCGCGAAATCCGTGAACGCAGCGGAGAAGCTCATACAGCGCGACAAGGTGCCGGTGCTGTCGGGCGCTTTCTGCAGCTCGGCCACGGCAGCGGTGATGCCGGTCGCCGCGAACTACAAGATCCCGCTCGTGACGGGGGTTTCGTCGGCCGCCGACCTGACCGAGCGCGGCAACAAGTGGTTCTTCCGTGCGACAGAAACCGACGCGCTCCTCGCGAAATCCTTCGCCAAGATCCTCGTCGAGCAGCTCAACCTCAAGAAGGTCGCCTATATCGGCGTCAACGACGACTGGGGCCGCGGCGGGGTCGAGCAGTTCGAGAAGCAGATGACGGCGCTCGGCGCCAAGACCGTGATGAAGGACTACTTCGATCACGGCACCACGGACTTCTATACCATTCTGACGAAGCTCCGCTCCTCCGGCGCGGACGGCGTGTTCGTCGCGGCGGAGACTCAGGACGGCTCGATTCTCGTGAAGCAGAAGAGCGAGTTCGGCCTCGACATGAAGATGTTCGGCGTCGGATCGTGGGCGACGGCTGATTTCATCAAGCTGACCGGGCCGGCAGGCGAGGGCATCTATGCGGCCGTGCCCTACGCTGCGACGATGACGACCCCGAA
Organism: Rhodospirillales bacterium; assembly: GCA_019689675.1. Lineage (GTDB taxonomy): Bacteria > Pseudomonadota > Alphaproteobacteria > ATCC43930 > CGMCC-115725 > JADGGZ01. The sequence goes on from JADGGZ010000146.1 coordinate 9,043, forward strand.
GAACCAGGCTTTCGTCAAGGCCTACGAGGCGAAATACAACGAGATGCCCGGCAAGTACGCCGCCGCGGGGTACAATGCGATAAACATCATCATGGACGCGATCGAGCGCGCCGGCAGCACCGATCCCGCCAAGATCCGCGACGCGCTCGCGCAGACGGATTACGAGGGGCCGAACGGGCGGTTCCGGTTCGACGAGAAGAACCAAGCGTACGGGTTCAGCGTCGTGCTGGTCCAGCTGCAAGGCGGCAAGCCCGTCGTGGTTGCGACGACCGCGGTCGCCAACTGACGTTCGCGGCAGCCGGCGCCCTCGCAGAGGG
>JADGGZ010000147.1 GCA_019689675.1 Rhodospirillales bacterium
GCGGTTTCGACTTCAAACCGCGCATGCTTGTGCTGTGGCTTCACCATGCCTAAGCACCCCTTTCACCACCCGAAGCGTCGGATTCGCCGCGCAAACGAACATATCAACAATATGGAACGGCGGATTAAGAGCTTTTTCGAGAAGAAGCCATATCGCCACGTCGTCGAGACGAGTGCGAACGGAACCGAGAAATGCCACAAGATCCGCTTCACGAAGCGCTTGCCGGAGCGGGCCAGTGAACTAGCGATGGAGGCTGCCGAGGCACTCCGCTCGGCGCTTGACCAAGCGTGCTTTGCCACGGCGCTTGCAGCGAAAACCCCCAAGCACAAGAGCACTTACTTCCCCATCGCCGACACCCCGGCTCAGTTGGAAGACGTGATCAAACGCCGCTGCAAGGACCTCCCGCCCGACATCGTCTCATTCCTTCGCACACTCAATCCTTACCAAGGTGGAAATGATCTAATTTGGTCTCTGAACAAGCTCGCCAACAGCAGCAAGCACACCGTTGTGCTCGAGCCCGTTGCAATGCAACTGGGCGAAATTCACATCAAACACGCAGTATTTTATGGCGGTGGCAGTATTCTCTCTCAATGGGACAATGAAAACAATGAAATCACGTTCGCCAAAACGGCTGTTGGGAGCAACTCGTACTATGATGTTCAACTTGGCTTTGGCGTATCGTTCGGCGAAATCGAGGCGGTGCGCGGACAGCCCGCGATCCCCCTCCTTCGCCAAATGGCAATCGAAGTTGAGCGGATCGTTGTAGCCATTGAAGCGGAGAGCCGCCGACTTGGACTTATCTCCTGACGCCGGTTGCGTGCGAGCGTCAGCCCTTTGCAATACCAAACGGCCAGAGGTTCGGCCGGAGATGATCAAACCTCATGGATAATGACCATTTAGTTGACACATAACCAGTTTAGGGTCACTCTTAGGTTTGCGATCTTTGACATTGTGAAGGGAAATCAAGCGGAATAGCATCGCCCGCCTCGACGGGCGCGACCACAACATCGTGTATCATGTCCGGAATGGCGCCTGTTAATCGCCTGTTATTTCAGGCGGCGCCACCAGCCCTGGGGCTCAGCCTTCCTCCTCGACGATCCGGAAGCGCGTATGGGCGTCGTCCACCGTCGCCCAGGCGCGCTCGGCCCATTTCTTGTGCGCTTCCTCGTAGGTCTCGAAGGGCCCGTAGCGCTCCTCGCTCTTGCCGGGCGCGATCTTCTCGAAACGCGTGCTTTCGTATTCGCCGCCGATCACCCACCAGCGCTTCATCTCTCGCCTCTCGTCGGGTGCGGCTCATATAGTCCGCCGCGATGGCTTACGACAGTCTTCGCGACTTCATGGCGCGGCTCGAAGGCGCAGGGCGGCTCGCGCGGGTGAAGGCGCCGGTCTCGACCGTGCTCGAGATGACCGAGATCCACACCCGCCTCCTCGCCGAGAAGGGGCCGGCGGTCCTCTTCGAGAATCCGATCAAGGCGGACGGCTCGCCCTCGGCGATGCCGGTCCTGACGAATCTCTTCGGCACGGTCGAGCGCGTCGCCTGGGGCATGGGCCGCGAGCCGCACCAGCTCCGCGAGGTGGGCGAGACGCTCGCCTTCCTGAAGCAGCCGGAGCCGCCCGGCGGCTGGCGCGAGGCATTCGAGATGCTGCCGCTCCTCAAGACGGTGATGGCGATGAAGCCGCGCACGACCGGCGCCGCGCCGTGCCAGGAGATCGTGCTGCGCGGCTCCGAGATCGACCTCGGCGCCCTTCCCGTCCAGACCTGCTGGCCGGACGAGCCGGCGCCGCTCGTCACCTGGCCGCTCGTCGTGACGAAGGGACCCGGCAGGCGCCGCGAGGACGACTTCAATCTCGGCATCTACCGGATGCAGGTGACGGGCCGCGACACGACGCTGATGCGCTGGCTCCGGCACCGCGGCGGCGCGCAGCATCATCAGCGCTGGAAGGCGGAGAAGACCGAGCCCCTTCCCGCCGCCGCCGTGATCGGCGCCGACCCCGGCACCATCCTCGCCGCGGTGACGCCGGTGCCGGACACGCTCTCGGAGTACCAGTTCGCGGGGCTCCTGCGCGGGCGGAAGGTCGAGCTCGTCGACTGCAAGACGGTGCCCCTCAAGGTTCCGGCCGAGGCCGAGATCGTTCTCGAAGGGCACGTCAGCCTCGACGAGTACGGCGATGAAGGCCCCTACGGCGACCACACGGGCTACTACAACGCGGTCGAGCGCTTCCCGGTCTTCCGCATCTCCGCGATCACGATGCGGCAGAACCCGATCTACCTCTCGACCTTCACCGGACGGCCGCCCGACGAGCCCTCGGTCCTCGGCGAGGCCCTGAACGAGGTCTTCATCCCTCTCCTCCAGCAGCAGTTCCCGGAGATCGTCGATTTCTGGCTGCCGCCCGAAGGCTGCTCCTACCGGATCGCCGTCGTCTCGATGAGGAAGGCCTATCCCGGCCACGCCAAGCGCGTGATGTTCGGAATCTGGTCGTTCCTCCGGCAGTTCATGTACACGAAGTTCGTCATCGTCGTGGACGACGACATCGACGCGCGCTCCTGGCCGGACGTGATGTGGGCGATCTCGACGCGCATGGACCCGGTGCGCGACATCACGCTCGTCGAGCGCACGCCCATCGACTATCTCGACTTCGCGAGCCCCGAATCGGGGCTCGGCGGCAAAATCGGGCTCGACGCCACCAACAAGCTGCCGCCGGAGACCACCCGCGAATGGGGCCGCCAGATCCGCATGGATCAGCGCATCATCGACGAAGTGACGCGGAAATGGCCGAGCCTCGGGCTGCCCGGCAGCGGCAGGCCGATCTGGAAGTGAAACCGCCTTGGGCGAGCCCTATATGAGCGCCTCATGACCGACCAGCAGCAGATGCTGAATCTCCTCTCCGACCTCCTCGCCAAGGCGAAGCGGGCGGGCGCCGACGCCGCCGACGCGGTGCTTTTCGAATCCGTCTCGCTCTCCCACGCGCGCCGGCTCGGCAAGACCGAGAAGCTCGAACGCTCGGAGAGCTACGACCTCGGGCTGCGCGTCTTCGTCGGCAAGCGGCAGGCGATCGTCTCCTCGAACGACCGCTCCAAGGAGGCGCTCGACGGCCTCGTCGAGCGCGCCCTCGCGATGGCGAAGGTGGTCCCGGAGGACCCGTTCTGCGGCCTCGCCGATCCGGCCGAGATCGCCCGCGAGTGGCCGGCGCTCGACATGCTCGACCCCGAGGAGCCCTCGGCCGAGACGCTCATCGCGCGCGCCGCCGCCTGCGAGGACGCCGCCATGGCGGTGAAGGGGGTCACCAACTCGGAAGGCGCCGAGGCGAGCTGGAGCCGCTCCACCGTGGCGCTCGCCGCGACCAACGGCTTCGCCGGCACCTACGCGGGCTCGGGCCACAGCGTCAGCGCGGCCGTGCTCGCCGGCACCGGCACGGCGATGGAGCGCGATTACGACTTCTCGAGCGCGGTCTACGGCGCCGACCTCCAGGATCCGGCCGCGGTCGGCCGCTCGGCCGGCGAGCGCGCGGTGCGCCGGCTCGGCGCGCGCAAGATGCCGACGCGGCAGGTCCCGGTCGTCTACGATCCGCGCGTCGCGCGGAGCCTCGTCGGCCACCTCCTCGGCGCGATCTCCGGCCCGTCGGTGGCGCGCGGCACCAGCTTCCTCAAGGACAAGCTCGGCACGAGGATCTTCCCCGCCGGCGTCGACATCGTCGAGGATCCGCACCGGCGGCGCGGCCTCCGCTCCAAGCCCTTCGACGCGGAGGGGCTGCCGAACCGGCGGCGCAACATCGTCGAGGACGGCGTCCTCACGACCTGGCTCCTCGACCTCCGCTCGGCGCGCCAGCTGAAGATGGCGCCGACCGGGCATGCCGCGCGCGGCACCTCCTCTCCCCCGGGGCCGGCGGCGACCAACATCTGGCTCGAGAAGGGGAAGACGACCCGCGCCGACCTCCTCGCCTCGATCGACGAGGGGTTCTACGTCACCGAGCTCATGGGCATGGGCATCAACGGCGTCACCGGCGATTACAGCCGCGGCGCCGCCGGGTTCTGGATCGTCAAGGGCGAGCTCGCCTTCCCGGTGAGCGAGGTGACAGTCGCCGGGAATCTCAAGGACATGTACCGCAACCTCACGCCCGCGGACGACCTCGAGTTCAAGACCGGGAACGACGCCCCGACGGTGCGAATCGACGGCATGACCGTGGCGGGGGCCTGAAGCGGCGATCCTTGCGGAGAGGGTGCCCCTCCGCTAGACCCTCCTGGAAGCGGTGAAAAGCAAGACGACAGCGCTGGTCCGCCGGCTCGCCCGGGAGTTCCTGCGGCCCCATGTCGGGCGGCTGCTTGTGGCGCTCGTCTGCATGGCGCTCGTCGCCGGGACGACCGCGGCCAACGCCTGGCTCATGGAGCCGGTGCTCGACCGCATCTTCGTCGAGAAGGACAAGGACCTCCTCTTCATCATCGCCGGCGCGGTCGTCGGCCTCGCGGTGGTGAAGGGCACGGCGACCTACTTCCAGTCGGTCCTGATGACCGAGGTCGGCCAGCGCGTCGTCGCCGACATCCAGCGCAGCCTCTTCGCCCGCCTGATGCGCGCCGACCTCGCCTTCTTCCAGGCGAACCCGACCGGGACGCTCGTCTCGCGCTTCATCACCGACGCCAATCTCCTGCGGCAGGCGTCCTCGACGGTCCTGGTCGGGCTCGGCAAGGACGTGCTCACCGTCGTGGCGCTCGTCGCCGTCATGATCCGCCAGGACTGGGTGCTGGCGCTCGTCTCCTCGATCGTCTTCCCGCTCGCGGTGCGTCCCGTCCTGAAGCTCGGGCGGCGGATGCGCCGCGTCTCGGCGAACACGCAGGCCGAGCTCGGGCAGTTCACGACCCTCCTCGACCAGACCTTCCAGGGCGCGCGCCACGTCAAGGCCTACGGCATGGAGGCGTACGAGACCGAGCGCGCCGGGCGTCTCATCGAGCGTCTCTTCGACCTCGCCTCGCGGGCGGCGCGCACCCGCTCCAAGGCGGCGCCGCTGATGGAGACCCTGGGCGGAGTCGCGATCGCGATCGTGATTCTCTACGGCGGCTGGCAGGTAATCGAAGGCGCGCGCACCCCCGGCACCTTCTTCTCCTTCATCACGGCGCTCCTTCTCGCCTACCAGCCGGTGAAGAGCATCGCCGGCCTCAACACCAATCTTCAGGAAGGCCTCGCCGCCGCCGAGCGCGTGTTCCAGGTCCTCGACGTCGAGCCGGAGATCCGCGACCGCCCGGATGCGCGGCCGCTCGCGCCGAAAGGCGGCGAGATCCGCTTCGAGAACGTGCGCTTCGCCTATCGCGCGGGAAAGCCCGCGCTCGACGGGGTGAGCCTCATCGTTCCCGCCGGCCGCACCGTCGCGCTGGTCGGGCCATCGGGCGGCGGGAAGTCCACCATCCTCAACCTCATTCCGCGCTTCTACGACGTCGACGGCGGGCGCGTCCTCGTGGACGGAGCCGACGTTCGCGGCCTGACGCTCGCATCGCTGCGCGGCGCGATCGCGCTGGTGAGCCAGGAGGTGAGCCTCTTCGACGACACCGTGCGCGCCAACATCGCCTACGGCCGGTTCGGGGCCGACGAGGAGGAGATCATCGCCGCGGCGAAGGCGGCGGCGGCGCACGACTTCATCATGGCGCTTCCCGAAGGCTACGACACGCGCGTGGGCGAGCACGGGCTGAAGCTCTCCGGTGGCCAGCGCCAGCGCCTCGCGATCGCCCGCGCGATGCTGAAGAACGCGCCGATCCTTCTCCTCGACGAGGCGACGAGCGCGCTCGATACCGAGAGCGAGCGGCAGGTGCAGGCGGCGCTCAAGACCCTGATGCGCGGGCGCACGACGCTCGTCATCGCGCATCGCCTCTCGACCGTGGTCGACGCCGACCTCATCCACGTCGTCGATCGCGGCCGCATCGTCGAGAGCGGGACGCACGCGGAGCTCCTCGCGCGCGCCGGAACCTACGCGCGGCTCCACGCGCTGCAGTTCGCCGCCTGAGGCGCATGCGCGCCTGGATGAAGTCCGAGGCGGCGCGGCGGGCGGCATGCCGCGCGGTGACGGCCTGGATCCGCTTGGTCTGGGCGACGAGCCGGTGGGAGGTCGTGGGCGGCGAGATACCGCGCCGCCTGCACGAGGCCAAGCGCCCGTTCATCCTCGCCTTCTGGCACGGCAGGCTGCTCATGATGCCGATGGCCTGGGACCGCGGCGTGCCGATACGGATGCTGATCTCCGCGCATCGCGACGGAAGGCTCATCGCGGACAGCGTCGCGGCGTTCGGCATCGAATCGATCGCCGGTTCCTCGACCCGCGGCGGCAGCACCGCGCTGCGGCAGATGGTGAAGGCGCTCCGCCAGGGCATCTGCGTCGGCATCACGCCCGACGGGCCGCGCGGGCCCGCCGAGGTGGCGAGCGAAGGCGTCGTCGCGACGGCGCGCATCGCGGGCGTCCCGATCGTGCCCCTGAGCTACGCCGCGCGGGCGAGCCGCGTGCTCGGCACCTGGGACCGCTTCCGCCTCCCCTTCCCCTTCACCCGCGGCGTCTTCACCTGGGGCGAGCCGATCGAGGTCCCGCCCGAGGCGAGCGACCTCGAGCCCTGGCGCCGCCTCGTCGAGGCCCGCCTCAAGGCGCTCGGCGAGGAGGCGGAGCGCCGCGTCGGCCGCGATCCCCTGCGCTTCTACCGCGCCTTCTCGACCGCCCTCGGACCGATGATCCTCGCCTATCTCGGCTGGCGGCACGCGCGCGGAAAGGAGGACAAAAGCCGGCTCGGCGAGCGCCGCGGCGTGCCCTCGCGGCCGCGCCCGCCCGGTCCCCTCGTGTGGCTCCACGCCGCAAGCGTCGGCGAGGCGACCTCGACGCTCTCGCTCATCGCGCGCCTGCGCGTGGAGCGGCCGGAAATCCGCGTTCTCGTCACCTCGGGCACGGTCGCCTCGGCCGAAATGATGTCGGCGCGGCTGCCGGAGGGCGCCATCCACCAATACGTCCCCGCCGACCGCGCCGCCTGGGTCGAGCGCTTTCTCGAACATTGGCGCCCCGATCTCGCAATCTGGATCGAATCGGAGCTCTGGCCGAACCTCGTTGCCGCAACGCGCGCCCGGGCGATCCCGATGGCGCTTCTCAACGGGCGGCTCTCCGATCGCTCCTTCGAGCGCTGGCGGCGTTTTCCGAAGATCGCCGGCGCGCTCATCGGCGCGTTCGACCTCGTCCTGGCGAAAGACGAGAGCCAGGCCGAACGCTTCCGGCGCCTCGGCGCCCGCCGCGCGCTTTCGGTGGGCGATCTCAAGGCGGCAGCCGAGCCGCTTCCTTGCGATGCGGCCGAGCTCGCCCGGCTGCAGGAGATGGTGCGCGGCCGCCCGCTCTGGCTCGCCGCCAGCACCCAGCCGGGCGAAGAGCGCATCGTCGCCGAGGCCCATCGCCGCATCGCCGCGCGCTTTCCCAACCTTCTGACAATTGTGGCGCCGCGACACCCCTCGCGGAGCGACGAGGTGGCGGCTCTCCTGCCCGGAGCGACGCGGCGCTCGCGCGGCGAGCCGCTCTCGGCGCCGTTCCATCTCGTCGACCGGCTCGGCGAGCTCGGTCTCTTCTACCGCCTCGCCGGCATCGTGTTCGTCGGCGGCTCTCTCGTCCCGAAGGGCGGCCACAATCCGCTCGAGCCGGCTTTGCTCGACTGCGCGATCCTGATGGGCCCCGACCGGGCCAACTGCGCCGCCGTCGCGGCCGCGCTCGGCGTCGTCGAGGTTCGCGACGCCGAGAGCCTCGCTGACGAGGTCGGCCATCTTCTCGCCAATCCGGGAGAGCGGGCGCGGCGCGCGGCTTCGGCTTCCGAGGTCGCCGCCCGTCATCGCGGCGTGCTCGACGCCGTGCTCGGCGAGCTGCGCCCCTTCCTCGACCGGGCCGCCCCGGTGCGGGATGCCGCGGTCGCCTGAGTTCTGGCGGGAGGACGGCGTCCTCCCGCTTCTCCTCTCGCCCGCGAGCCTCCTCTGGACCGCCGCCGGCCGCCTCCGCTTCGCGTTGGCGCGTCCCTATCGCGCCCCGGTCCCGGTGATCTGCGTCGGGAACGTCGTAGCGGGCGGCGCGGGAAAGACGCCGGTGGCGCTCGACCTCGCCGCGCGGCTTTCCGCCCATGTGGTAACGCGCGGCTACGGCGGACGCCTCGCAGGTCCCGTGCGCGTCGGGACGCACGATTACCGCGACGTCGGCGACGAGGCGCTTCTCCTCGCGAGGGTCGCCCCGACCTGGATCGCGCGCGACCGTGCGGCAGGGATCGCAGAGGCGGTCGAGGCCGGGGCGAAGGTCGTCGTGCTCGACGACGGGTTTCAGAATCCCACGGTCGCCAAGGATCTCTCCTTCCTCGTTCTCGACGGGCTCGGCAACGGGCGCGTCATCCCTGCGGGGCCCTTGCGCGAGCCGCTCGCCGACGCGCTCGGCCGCGCCGACGCCGTCGTGCTCATGAGCGGCGAGGCGACCGCGCGCTGTCCCGTTCTCCGCGCCCGGCTCGCGCCTGTGAACGGCGAGGCGTTTGCGGGCCGGAAAGTCGTCGCGTTCGCAGGCATCGGCCGGCCGGAGAAGTTCTTCGCGACGCTCGAGGCTGTCGGCGCGGCGCTTGTCGAGCGGCGCGCCTTTCCCGACCATCACCCCTATCGGGAATCCGAGCTCCTGCGGCTCGCGCGGCTCGCCGAGCGCACGGGTGCGCTTCTCGCCACCACCGCCAAGGACGCCGTGCGGCTGCCGCCTCGCCTGCGCGGCACGGTCAGCGTGCTCGAGGTGCGGCTGGCGTGGGACGACGAGGCCGCGCTCGCTTCGCTTCTCGAGCGCGTCGTGGTATCGCGCGCGCCGTGACCTCTTTCGCGCACCGCCTCGAGGCGCTCGGGGCCCGTCTTCTCTTCGGCCTCTTCAAGCTTCTCCCGCTCGACGCGGCCTCGGCGCTGGGCGGGTTCCTCGCGCGCACCATCGGGCCGCGTCTCGGCGTCTCGAAACGCGCAGTGATCAATCTCCGCCGCGCGATGCCGGAGCTGTCCGAGGAGGAGATCCGGCGCATCGTGCGCGGGATGTGGGACAATCTCGGCCGCGTCGTCGCCGAGTATCCTCACCTCGGCCGCTTCCGCGTCTACGAGAAAGGCGGGCGCGTCGAGCATGTCGGGACCGAGCTCGTCGACCCGATCCTCGCGGCCGGACGTCCGATCCTGTTCGTCTCGGCGCATTTCGGAAACTGGGAGGTGGCGACGCTCGCAGCGACGCAGCGCGGGCTCGAGGTCGCGCAGATCTATCGGGCGGCCAACAATCCCTATGTCGACGCTCTCGTCGCCGAGTTCCGCTCGATCGTCGGAAGC
>JADGGZ010000148.1 GCA_019689675.1 Rhodospirillales bacterium
GTCGACCGCAAGGGCCGCGTTTCGGTCCCCGCGGCGTGGCGCCCTGCGCTCGCCCAGAACGGGTTCGCCGGCGTGTTCATGTTCCCCTCGTTCAAGTACCCGGCGCTCGAAGGCAGCGATCACGGCTGGATCGCCGAGATGAGCGCCCGCCACGAAGAGCTCGAGCCCTTTTCCGAAGAGGCGGAAAGCCTCGCCCTCATCTTCGCGGACTCCCACCAGCTCGCCTTCGACCCGGAAGGCCGCATCTCGCTCCCGGAGCCGCTGATGGCGCATGCCGGGATCAGCGACCGGGCGATCTTCGTCGGCAACGGCCGCACCTTCCAGGTCTGGGAGCCGACGCGCTGGGAGGCGCACGCCGCCCAGATGCGCGAGCGCGCGAAGACCCGCGGCCTCACCCTCCCCGGCCGCCGCCCGGGCGTGGAGGCGCCCCGATGAGCCACGTTCCGGTCCTCCTCGACGAGGTCGTCGCCGCCCTCGCCCCCCACGACGGCGCGATCTATGTCGACGGGACGTTCGGCGCCGGCGGCTACAGCAAGGCGCTGCTCGAAGCCGCGCAGTGCCGGGTCGTCGGCATCGACCGCGACCCCGAGGCGGTGGCCCGGGGCGCGGCGCTCGCCGCCCGGTACGAGGGAAGGCTGCGCGTCGTCGAGGGAAGGTTCGGCGACATGGCCCGCTTCCTCGGCGGAGAGAAGGTCGCCGGCGTCGCGCTCGATCTCGGCGTCTCCTCGCCGCAGCTCGACGACCCGGAGCGGGGCTTCTCCTTCCGGGCGGACGGGCCGCTCGACATGCGCATGGGACGGGATGGGAAAAGCGCCGCCGATCTCGTCAACACGGAATCCGAGGAGAAGCTCGCCGAGATCATCCGCGAATACGGCGAGGAGCGCTTCGCGCGCCGGATTGCGCGGGCGATCGTGGCGCGGCGCCCGATCTTCCGCACGGGCGAGCTCGCCGCCATCGTCCGCGACGCGATCCCGCGGCGCGACCCTTCCGGCATCGACCCCGCGACCCGCACCTTCCAGGCGCTGCGGATCTGGGTCAACGACGAGCTCGGCGAGCTCGACCGGGGCCTCGCCGCCGCCGAGGCGGTGCTGGCGCCCGGCGGGCGTCTCGCCGTCGTCTCCTTCCACTCGCTCGAGGACCGGCGGGTGAAGGACTTCCTCAGGCGGCGGAGCGGCGGTGCGCCCCGCGCCTCGCGCCACGTCCCGGCCGCGCCGACGCCGGCGCCGACCTTCCGGCTCCTGTCCAAGAAGCCGGTCGAGCCCTCGGCCGAGGAGCTCCGGCGCAACCCCCGCGCGCGCTCGGCGCGGCTGCGCGCGGCCGAGCGCACTTCGGCCCCGGCCTGGGCGGAGGCGGCCTGATGCGCCCGACCTCGATCATCTGGCTCGGCGTCATCCTCGCGACGGGCGCCGCCGTGTTCTCGGTCAAGACCGCCGTCGCCGGGCTCGAGGAGGAGCTCCTCGCGGTGCGCAAGGAGATCGCGCGCGACCACGACGCGATCCACGTCCTCAAGGCCGAGTGGAGCTATCTCAACCAGCCGACCCGCCTCGCCGACCTCGCCAAGCGGCACCTGCCGGGGCTCCAGCCGATCGCGACGGTGCAGTACGCCGAGCTCGGCCGGCTCGAGCTCCTCCTGTGGAAAGGGGGCGAGGCGCCCCCCGCGGCGACGCCCTCTTCTTCCCAGCCGCCCCCTGCCGGGAGCGCCGCGGTCGCGAGCGTCGGCTCTTCCACCCCGCCCGCGGCCGCGCCGCGGAAAGGCGCGCAATGACGCCGATCAAGAATCCCTGCCGGCCGCGCCACTTCAAGCCGGCGCCCTGCGCGCCGCTGCCGGTCGACGAGAAGACGCAGCGAACGCTCGAGGCGGGACGCTCGCGGCTCTTCGTGATCGGCGGCCTCTTCGCCGCCGTCTTCGGCGTGATCGCGCTCCGCCTCGTGGACGTCACGCTCTTCCGGCCGGAGGAAAGCCGCCTCGCTCAGGCGCATCTCGCGCCGCGGGCGGTCGAGGTGAGCCGGGCCGACATCGTCGACCGCAACGGCACGATCCTCGCGACGACGCTCGTCACCCCGTCGCTCTACGCCAATCCCAAGCTGATCACCGATCCGGCCGGCACGGCGCGCCGTCTCGCCGCCGCCTTCCCCGACCTTCTCGAGGGCGAGCTCTACGCGAAGCTCGCCTCGAACAAGAGCTTCGTCTGGGTGAAGCGCCACCTGACCCCGCGCGAGCAGCAGACAGTGCTGGAGCTCGGCATCCCGGGGCTCGAGTTCCAGCGCGAGGAGCGCCGCGTCTATCCGCACGGCCCCCTCGCCGCGCACGTCGTCGGCTACACTGGCATCGACAACAAGGGTCTCGCCGGAATCGAGCGCGGCTTCGACGAGGTCCTGTCGCAGAGCAAGGAGCCGCTCCAGCTCTCGATCGACCTGCGCGTCCAGCACGTCCTGAGGGAGGAGCTCCAGCGCTCGATCGACGAGTTCAGCGCGATCGGCGGCACCGCGATCGTCATGGACGTGCGCAACGGCGAGATCGCGGGGCTCGTCTCGCTCCCGGACTTCGACCCGAACCGGCCCGGCACGGCGACGCCCGAGCGCATCTTCAACCGGGCGACGCTCGGCGTTTACGAGATGGGCTCCACGTTCAAGCTGTTCAACACGGCGATGGCGCTCGACGCCGGCGCGAGCCGGCTCACCTCGAGCTACGACGCCACGAAGCCCATCCGCGTCGGACGCTTCACGATCGACGACTACCACCCGAAGCGGCGCTGGCTGACGGTGCCCGAGATCTTCAAGTATTCCTCCAACATCGGCTCCGTGAAGATGGCGCTCGAGGCCGGGGTGGAGCGGCAGAAGGAGTTCTTCCGCAGGATCGGGTTCCTCGGCGCGCCGACGATCGAGATACCGGAGACGGCGGCGCCGCTCGTCCCCTCGCCGTGGCGCGAGGTCAACGCCATGACGATCTCGTTCGGCTACGGCATGTCGGTGACGCCGATGCATCTCGTCGACGGAACGGCGGCGATGGTGAACGGCGGAATTCTCCGCCAGCCGACGCTGCTGAAGCGCCCCGACGACTATCTGCCGAGCGGCCAGCAGGTGATCTCGCCGCGCACCTCGGACGCGATGCGGCGCCTCCTGCGCCTCGTCGTCGAGCAGGGCACCGGGAGCTACGCCAACGCGCCGGGCTATCTCGTCGGCGGCAAGACCGGCACGGCCGAGAAGGCGTCCGGCAAGGGCTACGCGCGCAAGGCGCTCCTCTCCTCCTTCGTCGGCGCTTTCCCGATGAACGAGCCGCGCTACGTCGTCCTCGTCATGGTCGACGAGCCGCACGGCACGAAGAAGACCTTCGGCTACGCCACCGCCGGCTGGGTTGCGGCGCCGGCGGTCGGCCGCATCGTGCCGCGGATCGCGCCGCTCCTCGGCGTCTCGCCCGTCGACGAGGCAGCGCCCGAGATCCGCCGCGCCGTCGCCATAGATATGCCCGGGCCACAGGTCAACAAGGTTGCGTCTAACTGAGCTCCTCATGGACCGCAGCACCTTGACGATCGCGCCCGAACCGATCGCCGGCGGGCCCGAAGTCACCGGATTGACCGCGGACAGCCGCGCCGTGCGCCCAGGCTACCTCTTCGCCGCCCTTCCCGGCACCAAGGCCGACGGGCGGAGTTTCATCCCGCAGGCGGTGGCTGCGGGCGCGGTCGCGGTGCTGACGGACCGCGCCGACGGGCTCGAGGCGCTGACGAGGCGCACGCCGCCCGTCCATGTCATCGCGGACGCGAACCCGCGCCGACGCCTCGCCCTCATGGCGGCGAAGCTCTATGCGCCGCAGCCCGAGACCGTCGCCGCGGTCACGGGCACGAACGGGAAGACCTCGACCGCCTCCTTCGCGCGCCAGATCTGGAGCATGCTCGGCCGCCGCGCCGCGAGCCTCGGCACGCTCGGCGTCGTCGCGCCCGATTTCGAGAAGCCGGGCGCGCTCACGACCCCCGACCCGGTCACGCTCCACAAGGAGCTGAAGAGCCTCGCCGATTCCGGCGTCAGCCACGTGTGCCTCGAAGCATCGAGCCACGGCCTCGACCAGTTCCGGCTCGACGGGGTCGAGGTCGGCATCGCCGCCTTCACCAACCTCACGCGCGACCACCTCGACTACCACCTGACGATGGACGCGTATCTCGCGGCGAAGGCGCGGCTCTTCGACGTCGTGATGCAGCCGGGCGGCACCGCGGTGCTCAACGCCGACGTGCCGGAGGCGGGCGAGCTCGCCGCGCTCGGCCGTCGCCGCGGCCACCGCATCCTCTTCTTCGGCGAGAGCGGAACCGCCGATCTCCGGCTCGTCGAGCGTCGGCCGACGCCGGAAGGGCAGGATCTCGTGCTCGAAGTCTTCGGGCGCCGACATTCCGTGCGGCTGCCGCTCGCGGGCACGTTCCAGGCGATGAACGTGCTCGCCGCGCTCGGCGTCGTGATCGGCTCCGGCGAGGACGCGCTCGCGGCCGTCGAAACGCTCCCGCGCCTCGGCGGCGTGCCGGGACGGCTCGAGCGGGTCGGCCCGCAGGTCTATGTCGACTACGCCCACACGCCGGACGCGCTCGAGACAGTGCTGAAGGCGCTGCGGCCGCATGCCGAGAAGCGGCTCGTCTGCGTCTTCGGCGCCGGCGGCGACCGCGACCCCGGCAAGCGCCCGCTCATGGGCGAGGTCGTCGCGCGCCTTGCCGACGCCGCGATCGTGACCGACGACAACCCGCGGAGCGAGGATCCGGCGGCGATCCGCGCCGCGATCCTCGCCGCCTGCCCCGGCGGGCGCGAGATCGGAGACCGTGCGGAGGCGATCGGCACCGCGATCCGCGAGCTCGCGCCCGGCGACGTCCTCGTCATCGCCGGCAAGGGGCACGAGCGCGGACAGATCGTCAAAGGCGTCGTCCATCCCTTCGACGACGCCGCCGTGGCGCGCGCCGCGCTGGAGGCGAAATGAGCGCGCTCTGGACCTCGGGCGAGGCGGCGGCCGCGACGGGCGGCCGCGCGACGCGGCCCTTCGAGGCGAGCGGCGTGTCGATCGACAGCCGCACGGTTCAGCCCGGCGATCTCTTCGTCGCATTGAAGGGGCCGAACCAGGACGGCCACGCCTATATCGGCGACGCCTTCGCCAAGGGCGCGGCGGCCGCGCTCGTCGATCACGAGACGAAGGGCGGCCCCCTTCTCGTCGTCGCCGACACGATGGCGGCGCTGGAGCGTCTCGGCGCGGCGCGCCGCAGCGCGGTCGCGGCGAAGGTCATCGGCGTCACCGGAAGCGTCGGCAAGACCGGAACCAAGGAGGCGCTCCGCGCCGCGCTCGGCGCGCACGCGTCGGCGGCGAGCTACAACAATCAATGGGGCGTGCCTCTGAGCCTTGCGCGGATGCCGCGCGAGGCGCGCTACGCCGTCTTCGAGCTCGGCATGAACCATCCGGGCGAGCTCGGGCCGCTGGCGCGGCAGGTCCGCCCGCATGTCGCCGTCGTCACCACGGTCGAGGCGACGCATCTGGGGCATTTCGCGTCGCTCGAGGCGATCGCCGACGCCAAGGCCGAGATTTTCGAGGGCGTCGAGCCGGGCGGCGCTGCCGTGCTCAATCGCGACAACCGCTTCTTCGACCGCCTCGCCGACGCGGCGAGAGCGCGCGGCGTCGCGCGCATCGTTCCCTTCGGCGAGCACGCGGGGGCGGCGGTGCGCCTCCTCGCCTGCGAGCTCGGCCCGGAGTCGAGCGAGGTCGCTGCCTCCGTCCATGGGCGCGAGCTGCGCTACCGCATCGCGCTGCCGGGCAAGCACTGGGTCTTGAACTCCCTCGCCGTGCTCGCCGCCGTCGAGGCCGTCGGCGGCGATCCCGAGGCGGCGGCGCGTGCGCTCGCGCAGCTCTCGGGCCTTGCCGGGCGCGGGCGGCGCCACGTCCTTCCGATCAAGGGCGGCACCTTCACGCTCATCGACGAGAGCTACAACGCGAGCCCCGCCTCGATGCGCGCCGCGATCGCCGTGCTGGGGCAGGCGGAAGGCGGGCGCAGGATCGCGGTCCTCGGCGACATGCTGGAGCTCGGCGCCGAGTCGGGTTCCCTCCACGAAAGTCTCGCCGAGCCGCTCCGGCAAGCTTGCGTTAACCATGTTTTCACGGTCGGCGCCGATATGAGGCGACTCCACGACGCGCTGCCGCCGGCGATGCGCGCCGGCCATGCCGCCAGCTCCAAGGAAATGGCGCCGGTGGTCGAGGCGGCGCTTCGGCCCGGCGACGTCGTCATGGTCAAGGGCTCGCTCGGCAGCCGCATGGGCGAGATCGTCAAGGCACTTCTCGCCCTCGGGGGCTCCTGAGCCGCCATGCTCTACCACCTTCTCTACCCGCTCGCCGACGAGTTCCAGGCCTTCAACCTGTTCCGTTACCTGACGTTCCGCTCGGGCGGCGCGGTCGTGACCTCGCTCTTCATCAGCTTCGTCGCCGGGCCGCGGATCATCGCCTGGCTGAAGTCGAAGCAGCCCGGCGGACAGCCGATCCGCGCCGACGGCCCGGAAGGGCACCTCGTGCGCAAGAAGGGAACGCCGACGATGGGCGGCTTCCTCATTCTCGCCGCGGCGATCGGCTCGACCCTGCTCTGGACCGACCTCACAAACGGCTATGTCTGGGTAGTCCTCTTCGTCACGCTCGGCTTCGGCGCGGTCGGCTTCTTCGACGACTACAAGAAGCTCACCAAGCGCTCGCACAGCGGCCTTTCCGGGCGCAAGCGCCTCGTCGCCGAGTTCGCGATCGGCATCGTCGCCACCGCCTTCATCGTCTGGATCGCGCGCGAACCGCTCGAGACCGCCTTCGCGGTGCCGTTCTTCAAGAACGTCCTCTTCGAGCTCGGCCCGTTCTTCCTCCTCGTCGGCGCCTTCGTGATCGTCGGCGCGTCGAACGCGGTCAACCTCACCGACGGGCTCGACGGGCTCGCGATCGTGCCGTCGATGATCGCGGCGGCCTGCTTCGGCCTCATCGCCTATCTCGCCGGCAACCTCGTCTTCGCCAACTACCTTCAGATCCATCACGTGCCGGGCGCGGGCGAGCTCACCGTCTTCTGCGCGGCCATGGTCGGAGCGAGCCTCGGCTTCCTCTGGTTCAACGCCCCGCCGGCGATGGTTTTCATGGGCGACACCGGCTCGCTCTCGATCGGCGGCGCGCTCGGCGCGATCGCGGTCGTAGTGAAGCACGAGATCGTGCTCGCGATCATCGGCGGGCTCTTCGTGCTCGAGACGGTCTCGGTCATCGTTCAGGTCGCGAGCTTCAAGCTCACCGGCAAGCGCGTCTTCCGCATGGCGCCGCTCCACCATCATTTCGAGAAGAAGGGCTGGCAGGAGCCGACCATCGTGATCCGCTTCTGGATCATCGCCTCGATCCTGGCGATCGCCGGTCTTTCGACGCTGAAGCTCCGATGATCGCGGTCTTCCCCTTCGAAGGCGTCAAGACGGCGGTGCTGGGCCTCGGCAAGTCGGGGCTCGTCGCCGCCAAGGCGCTGATGAAAGGCGGCGCCGAGGTGATGGCGTGGGACGACGATCCGAAGCGGCGCGCCGCCGCCGAGGCCGAGGGCGTTCCGATCGTCGATCTCATGGGGGCGTCGCTCGACGAGGTGCCTTCGCTCGTGCTTTCGCCCGGGATCCCGCACAGCTTCCCGAAGCCGCATCCGGTCGTGGCGCGCGCCAAGGCGGCCGGGCTCGAGATCATCGGCGACATCGAGCTCCTCGCGCGCACCCAGCGCGAGCCGGGCTGGGTCGGCATCACCGGCACGAACGGAAAGTCGACGACGACCGCGCTCCTCGGCCACGTCCTCTCCGTCACCGGCCGCGACGTCGCGGTCGGCGGCAATCTCGGCACGCCGGCCCTCTCGCTCGAGGCGCTCGGGCAGGACGGGCTCTACGTCCTCGAGATGAGCTCCTATCAGCTGGAGCTCACGGTCTCGATCACCTGGGACGTGGCGATCCTCCTCAACATCACGCCCGACCATCTAGACCGCCACGGCGGGATGGAGGGCTACATCGGCGCGAAGAAGCGCATCTTTCATCGTCAGACGCGGCCGCGCGCCGCGGTCATCGGCATCGACGACCCGATCTGCCGCGCCATCCACGACGAGCTCGCGAGGATCGGCGACCAGGTCGTGATCCCGATTTCCTGCGAAGGACCCGCGCCGGGCGGCGTCTGGGCAGAAAACGGACGGCTCGTCGATGGCGGAACGCCGGTGCTGGAGCTCGCGCGCGCCGAGCGGCTCCCCGGAAAGCACAATTGGCAGAACATCGCCGCGGCCTGGGCGGCGGCGAAGCATCTGGGCGTCCAGCCCGCGCAGATTGCCGCCGCGATCCTGACCTTTCCCGGGCTCGCGCACCGGCAGGAGCTGGTCGACACGATCGACGGCGTGCGATGGGTCAACGATTCGAAGGCGACCAACGCCGACGCGACCGAGAAGGCGCTCGCCTGCTACGACGACATCTGGTGGATCGCGGGCGGCCGGCCGAAGGAAGGCGGCATCGCCTCGCTCGCGCCCTACTTCCCGCGCATCCGGCACGCCTATCTCATCGGCGAGGCCGCCGCGGATTTCGCCCGCGTGCTCGACGGCAAGGTGCCCTGGACGATCAGCGGCACGCTCGCGAACGCGGTCGCGGCGGCGCGAGCCGCGGCTCGGCCGGGCGGCGTCGTGCTCCTCTCGCCGGCTTGCGCCTCCTTCGACCAGTTCGCCAATTTCGAGGCCCGCGGCGACGCGTTCCGCGACCTCGTTCGCTCTTCCCCGCAAGGGGAAGCGCGGGAGGGGACTGCCTCACGGGTGCAACAGTCCCCTCCCCACCCTTCACGCGCGGAGAGCCGCGGATGAGCTTCGCACGGACGGACCGCAGCCTCGTGGCGCAATGGTGGTGGACGGTCGACCGCTGGAGCCTGCTCGCGGTCGCCGGGCTGATCGGCTTCGGTCTTCTCCTCGTCTTCGCCGCGAGCCCGGCCGTGGCCGAGCGGATCGGCACCGACAGCCTCCATTTCGTCAAGCGCCACCTCGCCGTCTTGCCGGCGGCGATCGCGCTCATGCTGCTGATCTCGATGCAGAGCCCGCGCACCGTGCGGCGCATCGCGCTCGTCGGGTTCGTGATTTCGATGGCGCTCCTCGCCTACACCTTCGTGGGCGGCGTCGAGATCAAGGGCGCCCGGCGCTGGGTGAACCTTCCCGGACTTTCGCTGCAGCCTTCCGAGTTCGTGAAGCCGACCTTCGCGGTGCTCGCCGCCTGGCTCTTCGCCGAGCGCAAGAACTGGATCGCGATCGCGCTCTTCGG
>JADGGZ010000149.1 GCA_019689675.1 Rhodospirillales bacterium
TCCGTGAGCGGCGCCGTCGCGCCGCCGCCCGGCGGCACGACCGTCGCCTCGATCCGGCTCCGCCCGGGAGGCAGGCTCGCCGGGAGCCAGATCTCGACGACGCTCGGCGTCTGGTCGTCCGGCTGCACCCGCAAGGGAAGATCGCGCGCTTCCCCCGGCTGCAGCGCGATCTCGGCGTGGAGGCGGTCGAGATGGCTGTTGCCCGACGCGATCACCACACGGATCTCGACGCCGAGCAGAGCGCGCCAGAATCGGACCGCGGCGTCGATCGCGCCCTCGATGATGTGGGTCCCGTCGTGCGGTCCGGCGGTGATGCCGTAGCTGATGTTGATCACCACGGGGAGGGGCGGCGAGCCGAGCCGCGCCGCGACGTCTATCGAGCGCCGGAGGATGTAGAAGATGCCGGTCACGATGTTCGTCGCCAGCGTCGAGGCGACCGGCAGCCCCGTCGTCGCGATCGGAAGCTGCACGGCGATGATCCGCGTGTTCGGTCCTTCCGCCGAGTCCGGCCGTGCTCCGCAGGCAACGTCGAGGACATGGGTTCCGTGCGCGAGGCGCGAGGCGACGGCCTTGTGCCCGCCGAGCGGGAAATCGAGGACCCCGGCGCGCCGGTAGAGCTCGTCCTCGTCGACGAGGTTCGCGAAGGTGCAGTCGGCGAGGAGGCCGTCGATGCCTCTTCTTCCAGGAGTGTCCTCCTTCCTGAGCTCGAGTCCGCCGAGCCCGTCCTGCATCCAGAAGAACTCGACTCGGGAACCGCCGCCCGGCTCGCGGAAGCTTTCGTGCGCGAACGCGATCCCGTCGTCGATGATGCCGACGACCACCTGGGGCGCGCTGGGTCCTGCCCTGCGGCGCCTCGTCGAGCGTGTTGCGAAGCCGATGCCGCCCCTGACGAGGCTTGCCATTCCATCGAGGAGGCGCGTGAGGACTCCCTTCCGAACGGGGCCCGGCGTCTCCTCCTCGCCCGTCGAAGCGCGGCAAGGCGGCGCGGGCGTCTCGTCGCGGAAGGAACTCGCGGGAAGGGGCGGCGAGACCGCGAGACGCTCGATATAGGTCTCGACGAGGCCGAGGCTCTCGTCGTTCATAAAGTCGAAGAACGGCGCCTGGACGTTTGCGACGACGAGATCGAGGCTGTCGAACGCCGCTTGCAGCTCGGGCCGGAGCCCCGGCGGCGGCTCCGTGAAGAGCGGCGAGACGCGTATCGACGTCCGCCACGCCTCAAGACGCTCGACGCCGACGAGCTTCTCGCCGCTCGCGAAGTCGCGCGCGCCGATGCCCTTGAGCCGCATCAGCACGGGGATCCACGGAAGCGGCTCTCCCCGAGGAAAGAAGTCGATCGCGCCTGGGCCGAGATTCCACGCGACGCCCGGCTCGATGCCGACCGTCCGCAGCTTTTCCTCGGCCGGGCCTGCTGGCGTCGCCATCGTCGACCCCGCTCAGGCGCGGCGGTGGGTGGAAGGGCTCATGTCCACTCGCTCCTCGCCTTCGTCCAGAGCCATTCCAGGATCGGCGAATGGAAGAGCGTGTCGAACGCCTGCACGCCGTACGAACTCACGTACGCGCCGCCGGTCGCCGGATTCGTTGCCGAGATCTGCGCCTTCGCCGAAATGTCGTAGAGCCGGCGCCAGTTGAAGTCCGTGTCGGCGCGGCTGTTGGCGGGCGTCGTCGGATAGCTGGTGCCGTCGAAGCGCCAGGCCTCGTAAGTGGCGGCGTGCGTGCAGCGCGCGGCGACGTAGTGGCCGAGGGTGAGACCGAGAAACGCGCCGGCGACGCTGTCGATCGGGAAATGCATCCCCGCGACGGTCCGGTTGATGGCGATCCGCGCGGCGAGGCGCATCAGCTCTTCGCCCCAGAGATCGGCGCCGTAGACGGGAAGCGGCGATGGGCGGCGGAAGAGGAGCCAGAGCACCGTCGAGGCGGTGAACGCCTCCGTCGCATGGCCGCTCGGCAGCGAAGAATGACCTGGCGTCGCGATCATCGGCTGCACCTGCGGCGAGAACTCGACGGCGCGCCGGCAGGCGAGGCCGTGCTTCAGACGCATCTCGACGAAGTTCGCGAGGCGGAAAGCCGCCGCGAGAAGCTCGATCGTCCAGCGCGTGCGGTCGGGGCGGAGCCACGCGATCGAGCCCAGAAACGTCGTCGAGGCCGTGAGCTGAGCGAGAATTTCGGACGCACGGTCGGCGCGGAGATCCGCGTAATGATCGAGGAACGGGAGCTGATCCTCGAACACGGCGATCGGCGGGCGCGTCACGCTCGCGAGCGGACGGTAGAGCACCCCGGGCGGGGTGGTTCCGCTGTTTCCGGCATCGAGGTGCCAGAGATGCATCGTCTGCGGGTTGGGCGTCCCCGGCGGGTCGGCGCGGAACCCGAGACGCGAGAACAGCTCGAAGTCGATCACGGTGGCGCGCACCGCGGGCGACCAGCGCTCGAGGTTGGCAGGGCTCTCGGTCGTGAGCGGCGCGAGCGCGTTCGCCGGCGGCTGCTGCCAGGTTCCGGCGATGCCGTCCCTCGTCCTGATGAGCGCATCCGATGCGAGCGGCGTCTCCAGCTCCGCGCCGACTCCGCCCACGCCACCAACGCCTCCGACGCCGCCCACGCCACCAACGCCACCAACGCCGCCTACGCCACCCACCCCACCAACGCCTCCCACACCGCCGACGCCACCGACGCCGCCGAGCGGGACACCGTTCGCCAGGAGTGCGCTCATTCGTTCCCTCCCGCCTGATGAAGCTTCGCCGGGCTCAGTCCGGCACGCCTGCGTGCCGAAGCGCCTCGGCCCATTCCTTGCCGATGTCGTACTCGGCGCTCGGCGAGCGCTCGCGCCAGCGCGTGATCGTGAGGGAGGGTTCGAGCCTCAGAAGCTGCTGCACCGTCCGGCGCGCCTCGTCGTGGCGGCCGAGCTGCCACTGCGCGATCGCCGTCGCGCGCAGCGTCGACGTGTGGGTGCGATTGGCCCGCAAGGACCGTTCGGCCGCCCGCAGCGCGTGCTCGAACTGGTGCGCCGAGAGATACGCCGTCGCCGCGAGCGAATCGTAGAAATAGCGGTGCGGGTCGAGCGGCGAGAGCTGAAGCGCGCGGCGCGAGTGGACGACGGCCTGCGAGCCTTCGCCGGCGAACGCGTGCAGCGTGCCTTTGAGGAGCCAGGCGCGCGCGTTGCTCGGGTTCGTGACGAGGGCGCGCTGGTAGCGCTCGCGCGCGACGTCGAGGCGTTTCAAGAGGTTCGTATGCACGAAGCCGTCGATCGTGAGGGCGAGCGAGCAGTCGGGATCGGCATCGAGCGCCCGCTTCGTGCACTCGAGGGCGAGATACGCGTCCCGACGCTGATCGGGCGACCATCCCTGCTGGACGCGGAGGACATGCCAGTTCGCCAGCCACGCCAGCGCGGCCGGCTCGCGCGACCTGCGGTCGGCCAGCGTCTGCAGCAGCTTCCGTGCTTCGTCGAAGTCGGACGGCGAGAGGCGGTGCATCAGCGTGATCGCCCCGAGGAGCAGGGTGTAGGACTGGAGCGTCGGCAGCGGGTGAACCTTGGAGCGCTGCAGCTCGCGTCTCATCACGGCGGCGCCCACCGCGCCGACGATGCGCCCGATCAGCTCCTGGTCGCCGCTGAGCAGGCCGGCGAGGTCGTCCTCGAGATGCTCGATCCACAGGATCCGGCCCGACTTGGCTTCGGCCAGCTCGAGATCGAGCGAGACGCGTTCCCCCGCGCAGTGATAGGCGCCCGAGAGCACGTAGTCGGCAGAGAGATGGGCGCCGATCTCGGACGGTCCGAGATCGCGCCCGCGGAATGCGCTCGTCGAAAGGCGCGAGATGAGGTCGAGGTCGGGCGTGCGCGACAGGGCGCGGATCGTCTCCTCGGCGAGCACGTCGCCGATGACGGGATCATCCTCGCCCGTCCTGCGCGGCGCGAACGGCACGACCGCGATCGCGGGCGCGAGATCGTCGAGCGCCGACCGGTGACCGACGATTGGACGCGGTCCCGGCGGGCCGATGCGGTAGGCCCTGATGGGGTTTCTCAAGTGGCGCACGAAGCATTCGCCGAGATCCTCGATGTCGGCGTCGAGATCGGGCGTGAGCCGGTCGCGCACGCGCTGCGAGACGACGATCTCGCCGGGTCCCGCGAGGCTCATCAGCCGCGCCGCGAGATTGACGCCGTGGCCGAGGATATCGTCTTCCTGCAGGATGACGTCGCTGAGCTCGAGCCCCATGCGGAGCAGCATCTGCCGTTCGGGCGGGCAGCCCGCGTTCTCGCGCTCGCTGGCGCAGCGTATGGCGAGGGCGGCCCATACGGCGGCCCGGACGTCCTCGAAGTCGAGGAGCATGCCGTCGCCGAGGCTCTTGACGAGCCGGCCGCCGCAGCGCGGCAGAATTGCCGTCGTCACCTCGCCGACGAGCCGCAACCATCGCGAGATGACGCCGACCTCGTCCTCTTCGACCAGACGGACGAACTCGACGATGTCGACGAGGAGAACCGCGCGGTTCACCCACGCGACTTCGTGAGCCGCGATGGATTTCGCTCGAACCGGTCCGGCAACCGCCACAGCTCCTCCGGCACGCCAGTTGCGACGCCGCCGATGATAACAGCTTCTCTGGAACGACCTGTGCGGCGGATCACCTTGCGCGACGTCCTACTTTCGTTTGTCGAGAACACGCGCCGCGAAAGAACCTCGGGTTGAAGGGCGCATCCCTTGCGCGTCCGTAGGAGGAAGTTTCGTCGCCGAGAGCGGAGCGGGCGTGGCCGCGGCCGCCCGGCGTTCGCCCGAGCGGCCGCAGTCCGAGACGCAGGGTCAGAGCCTTGCCTCGAGGATGAGGTTGAACGGCGTCTGCGCGGCGGTGCGGAACTTCTTGAACCCCGCCTTCTCGAACACGTTGCGGAGCCGCTGGACACCGGCCTGCGCGCCGAGGACATGCGTTCCGTTCTCGGAGATCGCATGCGCGCAGCAGATCGTGCTCGATGCGGCGTAGTACCGTACGTCTCGCGCATCCGGCCGGCGCAGAGGCGCCCCTTCAGACGGCGGCGGCGTTGCGCATCGCGTCGCCGAGGGAGGAGACGGCGATCCTGACGAGCTCGGCCGTCCGTTCGACCCCGAGCTTCGTCTTGAGCTGCGTGCAGGCGTTGGCGACCGTCTTGTAACTCACGCCCAGCGCGTCGGCGATCTGCACGAGGCTGCGCCCCTCGCCGAGAAGGCGGAGGATCTCGAGTTCGCGGCGCGACAGCGCGTCCATCGGGTCGGCGGCCTGCCGCGGGAGAGAGCGGACGGCGAGCGTCTGGGCGATCTCCTGCTCGACGTAGCTTCGCCCCTGAAGCGCCGCGCGCGCCGCGCTCAGGATCTCCGCCGGCGCCGCGTTCTTGCTGACGTAGCCGAGCGCGCCGGCTTCGAGCGCGCGCCGCACGAAGATCGGCTCGGCATGCATGCTGAGCACCAGGATCCGCACGTCGTTGTCGGCGAGGCTCATCCGGCGAATGAGCTCGAGCCCTCCCGTGTCGGGGAGATTGAGGTCCACGATGACGAGGTCCGGCCGCTCTGCGCGCACCGCGGCGAGCGCTTCCCGCGCGGTCGCGGCCGTGCGGACGGAGAGGCCTGTCTCGTCGGCGAGGAGCCGGCCGATCCCGTCGCGGATGATGGGGTGGTCGTCGACGACGAGGACGTTCATCAAGCCTCCATCGGTTGGATGGCGCGACAGCCGCGCGAGGCGCCGAGCGGCACGCGGGCAGCGAGGGCGAGCCCTCCTTCCGGCAGGTTCGCGTATTCGAGCGTCCCGGCGAGGGAGCGCAGCCGCTCCCGCATACCGGCGAGGCCGAACCCGAACCTTGCCGCCTCGCTCATCCCGCTTCCGTCGTCCACGACCCTGATGTCGATGCCGTCGCCCGTGCCGTCGGCCGAGACGGCGATGCTGATCGTGCTCGGATGCCCGTGGCGAACGGCGTTGCTGAGCGCTTCCTGGACGACGCGGTAGATCGTCGCCGCGGCGACCTCGTCGTCGAGATGCCCGATTGCCGGATCGATCCGCAGCCGCCAGTCGATGTCGGGGTGCCGGCGGCGCCAGAAATCGACGAGCGCCTCGAGTGCGGCGGCGAGACCGAGCTCCGCGAGGCCGGTCGGCTGCAGCCGGCCGAGGATCGCGCGGAGCTGCCGCTGCATGTGGCCGACCGCGTCGATGATCGAGTGAACGCATTGCCGTATCTCGGCGAGCCGTCCCTTCGCGGCGTGCGTCTCGATGCGCGAAGCGTCCACCTTCACGGCGAAGAGGAAGGGGCCGACCTCGTCGTGAAGGTCGCGCGCGATCTCGCCGCGTTCCTGCTCCTGAAGCGAGAGAAGCTGCTCGTTGAGCGCCCTGTTCTGTGCGTCCGCCGCGGCGAGCTGCTCGGCCATCCGGTTGAAGCCGGCGACGAGAGGGACGAGCTCCGGCGCCACCCTGCCATGGACGCGCTCGCCGTAGTCGCCGCTTCCGACGCGCTGGAAGGCGGCCGCGATCCGGTCGAGCGGGCGCAGGGCGCGCCGCATCAGCCACGGGATCAGCAGGACGGCCTGCGCGCAGAACAGCCCCAGGATCAGGAGATGGCCGCTGAGCTGTCCCCAGACCTCGAGGATCTCGTTGCGCGGATTCGTCTGGAGAACCACCCTCCGCGGCGTCTCGTCGATGAGGACGGGCACGTGCTCCTGCTCGGGGGCGACGCCGACGAGGCGGATGAACCACGCCGGCACGTCTCCGAGCACGGCGGTTTCGGTCGGCGTCAGCGCGGTCGCCCCGTCGTCGCCGGTGATGAAGATGTCGAGATGGCGGTTGCCGCGGAACGAGGCGACGAGATCGTCGATGTCGCGCGCCGGATCGTCCGATTGGGCGAGCCGCTCGATCCCGTTCGTCACCGCCTGGCGGGCGACGGCGAGCGCCGAGCGCATCTCGGTCTCGACCGAGCGCTTGGCGAGGAAGCACGCGATCGCGCCTCCGAGCACGAGATTGGCGACGAGCCCGGCCACCATCGACCAGACGAGCCGCGCATGGAGCGACATCGCGTTCCTGCCCCGTGCCAAAACGTCTTCGATCCGTTATTGGCGCTCGCGCGCCGCGCGCGGACAACACGACCAAAGAACTAGGCGCTCGAAAAACGGGAAATTTTCCCGGGGGAATCGGGAAGCTTGACCATCGCGTTCGCGGCGCGGACGGTTCGGAATCGAGGCGTGACCGACACGCGCCGCGCACCCTCCGAACCGATTACGCAATCCGCCCCTTTCCGAGCCGCTGCGAGGTTCCTCGCGGCCGGGGGGCTCCTGGGGCTCGCCTCTGCCATCGTGCCCTCCGATGCCCGTGCGCAGTCGCGGGCCGAATGCGAAGACGGCGTCCGCGAGATCCGCACGGCCATCGGCGAGGCGGCGGAGCCGTCGCTCCGCGAAGAGCTTGCGGAGTTGCTGCGGGAAGCGGAGCGCGAGCTCGGAGAGGAGGAGTACGACGAGTGCATGATGGCCGTCGAGGATGCGCGGCGCGCCATGGAAGGGAGCCCAGCGGCCGCCGCGCGGGCACGCGCCCCGGCGGAGCACCTTCAGGCCGACGACGGCCTTCCCGTGACGATCGAGGACGCCTTCGTCCCGCGCCGCGGCGAGGCAGAGGCGACGCTGAGCTTCGCCTACGACCGCGTCCGGCGCGGCGAGGCGGAGGACGACGAGGACGACGGCGACGAAGGGGGCGGGCGTAGCGGGCGCCATCTCTTCGAGGGCGAGGCCGAGCTCGAGATCGGGTTGGGCGCCGGCTTCGCGGTCACGATCGGCGCCTCCTATGTGCTCGGCGACGCCGAGGACACGAAGAGCGGCGAGCTGGAGCTCGGCGGAAAGTGGAACTTCCTGCCCCAGCACGAGTTTCTTCCGGCGTTGACGGTCGCCGCCTCGGTCGCCCTGCCCTACGGCTTCGAGAACGACACCACGGAGACCTCGCTCGGCCTCCTCGCGAGCAAGGCGCTCTGGCGCGGCCCCGATTCGCCCTGGCTCCATGCGAACCTCTTCTGGATCCACGCCTTCAATCGCGACGACGATGCGCGCGCGAACCGGTTCTCCGCCGTGCTCGGCTACACGCACCCGCTCGGTCCCTCGACGGCGCTCGTCGCCGACCTCGTGCACGAGAAGGACGAGGACAAGGGACGCATCATCAACCTCGTCGAGCTCGGGCTTCGCCACGCGCTGCCCGGCGACATCATCCTCGGCATCGGCGTCGGCGCCGGATTCGGGGGCAGCACGACCGATTTCCGCGCCCTTCTGGGGATACAGAAGGAGTTCTGAGGTGCTTTTCCGCCCGGTGCCTTGCGCCCGCGCCGTCGTGCGGGCCTCGGCGCGCGGCACTTGGGTCCTGACCCGGATCGGGAGATCGATCATGCGCGAAATTCGTCGAGCGGCATTGGCGATGCTGTTGTCGGCCGGCGCGGCCCTTGGCCTCGCGCCCGGCGAGGCCGCGGCGGCAGGAACGGGGCACATCTTCGTCAGCAACACCGGCGCGGACAGCGTCTCCGTCCTCGACGGCAAGAGCTTTTCCGTGGTGAAGACGCTGCCGACGTCGAAGCGGCCGCAGGGCATGGCGTTCAGCCCCGACCGCACGCGCATCTACGTGGTCGCGGGGCGTGGCGAGCGCCTCGACGTCATCGACGTCGCGCGCCTCGCCGTGATCGGCTCGGTTCCGGCCGGCGACTATCCGGAGACGGTCGCAATCCATCCGAACGGCCGCCTCGCCTATGTCACCAACGAGGAGAACGCGCTCGTCTCTGTGGTCGATCTCGCTTCGGGCTCGATCGCGACCCAGATAAAGGTCTGCGCCGAGCCCGAGGGGATTGCGGTCGCGGCGGACGGCGCGCGGGTTTTCGTCGCGTGCGAGGCGGTGAGCGCCGTCGGCATCATCGACACCGCGACGAACCGGATGGTCGCCGAGGTGAAGACGGGGCTGAAGCCGCGGCGCTTCGCCGTGCCGCCGGCCGGGCGCGACATCTGGGTGACCGCCGAGGCGGCGGGCGAGGTGCAGGTCATCGACACGGCGGCGAACACGGTGACGGCGACGCTCCGCTTCGAGCCGCCGGGCGCCAAGCGCGAGAACGTCCGTCCCGTCGGCATCGCCATGACGAGCGACGGCCGTCGCGCCTTCGTCGGCCTCAGCCGCGCCGAGGTGGTCGGCGTCGTCGATGTCGAGCGCCGGCAGGTCGAGGCGTACTGGAAGGCGGGAAAGCGGCCGTGGAACGTCGCGTTGAGCCGCGACAACGCCCGGCTGTTCGTCGCGAACGCTCAGGGCGA
>JADGGZ010000150.1 GCA_019689675.1 Rhodospirillales bacterium
TCTCCCGCCTGTGAGGCGATCCCTTCGGCGATGCCGCGGAGGCCGGCCTCGAGCTTGCCGGCGACGCTCATGAGGTCGGCGCGCCGCGCGGCCTCGCCTGCTTCGGCGTACATCGAAAGGGCGAAGTCGACGTCGAGCATGACGGCTGCGTTGACCGCCGCCACGACCTCTCGGAGACGCTTCGGCTTCCAGCGATAGGTGCGGATCGCGAGGTCCGAGAGCCGCGAAAGAATGAAGGCGTACCCGCCGATGTACCAGCGCGGAGCGAGGCCGGCCCGGTAGTGCACGAGGCCGATTCTTCGAACGCCCTCGATGTACTCGTCGTCGAACCGCCCGGAGAAGAGGCGCGCCCAGTGGGCAGACTGAGCGGCCTTGAGCCGCTCCGTCTGGTCGCCGACCAGACGCGCGAGCTCCGGTTCGGTCGCTGCCTGGCGATAGAAGCCGGTCAGTATGTCGGGGAGCTCCCGCTCGACCGCCGGCCAGAATTCGCGCAGCGCGGCCGAAACGCCGGCGTCGATGCCGAGAAAGCGAAGGCGCCTTTCGCGGTCGTGTTCTCCGCGGGCCGCGCCGAGACCCGTCAATGCTTCGTCCAAGTCGTGCACTCCGAATTTGCCCGCCAAATCAATCCCCTGCGGGACGCGGCAAAGATCGGAGGCAGGCGTAAAGGAAGGCTGAAGGTGCAGCCGGAGGCGATCAGCGCCGCTTCGGCTCGCGCGAGAGCCCGGCCTTCTCGAGCGCGGCGAGGTAGTCGGCCCAGCGCGCCTCCTGCTCCATCCCGAGCTGGTAGAGGTAGCGCCACGAGTAGATGCCGGTGTCGTGGAGGTCGTCGAACTTGAGGCGGACGGCATAGTTGCCGACGGGCTCGACCTCCATGATGCCGACATGGCGGCGGCCGGCGACGAGCTGCTTCTGTCCGGGCCCGTGCCCCTGGACCTCCGCCGAGGGGCTCTCGACGCGGAGATACTCGGCCGGCAAGCGAAAGCTCTTGCCGTCGTCGAAGTCGATCTCGAGCACCTTCTCGGCCTTCACGAGTCGAATCTCGAGCGGCCAGGGAGCCGCCTCTTCGGTCATCGCACGTCTCCTATGGCTTCGTCGTCTCGTCCAACGGCCGCGCCTCGTCGACGAGCATGATCGGGATGCCGTCCCTGATGGGGTAAGCGAGCCTCGCCTTTTCGCTGACGAGTTCCTGGCGCTCGCGGTCGTAGCGAAGCGGGCCCTTGGTGAGCGGGCAGACGAGGATCTCGAGAAGCTTCGGGTCGATCTCCATCGGAGCATGCGCGGGTGAGTTGGCGTCGCTCATAATCTACTCCTCAATGCGGCGCGCCGGGGCGGTCGCCTCCGAGTGCGGCGATCTCGACCAGAGCGAGAAGGGCGGCGGCGCGTTCCGGAAGCGTCCTCGCCTCCAGGAGCGCCTGCTTCTCCGAAGGGCTGAAGGGGCAGATCATCGACAGCAACGTGACGAGGCGGTCGTCCGGCGTCTGCCGCACGGCGTCCCAGTCTGCCTCCAGCCCGCGCAGCTTGAAATAGGTGCGAAGCGCGCGTTCGAGCCGCGCTCGGTCGATGACGGAATCCTCGGGCGGCGCGAGGTCCTCGCGAAACGGCGCCCAATCCGGCACGACGCGGCGATAGCCGTTGCGGAGCGGCAGCTCGTCCCGGATCACGAACCGGATAAGGCCCGTCAGCGTGATGAGGAAGCGCCGGTCCGGAGTCTCGGCGAACGACGTGATTCGTCCGGCGCAGCCGGTCGCGAAGACCGGCGGGGGCTCGGGCGCCGTGGGGTCGATCGGCTGCACCATGCCGATGAGGCGGTCTCCGTCCATCGCGTCCCTCGTCATCGCGAGGTAGCGCGGCTCGAAGATGTTGAGCGGCAGAAGTCCGCGCGGCAGCAGGAGAACGCCCGACAGCGGAAAGATCGGCAGCACCGAGGGGAGCTGCTCGAGAACGGTATCCGCGCCGCCTTCGTCCACCCGCCTCGCCGTTCAGGAGAAGAGAATCGAGGAGAGCCGGCGCCGCGAGGCCACCGTGAGCGGGTCGGTGGGACCCATCGCCTCGAAGAACTTGACGAGCTGCTTGCGCGCCGCCTCCTCGTTCCACGCGCGGTCCTTCTTCACCAGGGTGAGAAGGTGCTCGATCGCTTCTTCCCGCTTGCCTGCGCTGAAGAGCGCGCTCGCGAGATCGAAACGGGCGGCGTGGTCGTTCGGATCGACGGCAAGGCGGTGCTCGTATTCGTGGATGGCGCCGGACGCCTTCTCGCCGGCCTCCGCGAGCTCGAGCGCGGCGCGTGCCGCGGCGATCTCCGCATGGTTCTGCAGCGAGGCGGGAACCTTCGCGAGCACCTGGCGAGCCCGCGCGAGGTCCCGGCGCTCGATCGCGGCCTTGACCAGCCCGGCGATCGCCTCGGCGTTTTCCGGGTCGTGCTGGAGGATCTGCGTGTAGATGTTCGCCGCCGCGGCGGAGTCGCCCGCCGCCAGGGCCTCCTTCGCCATCGCCAGCGCTTCGGCGATCGGCGACGCGCCCTGCACCTCGCCGCCGAGCTGCGCGAGGCGCTTCACGAACTGCTTGAGGCTGCTCTCCGGAACGGCGCCGACGAAGCCGTCGACCGGGCGGCCCTGGAAGAAGGCGTAGACCGCGGGGATCGACTGGACGCCGAGCTGGGCGGCGAAGCGCGGGTTCTTGTCGGTGTCGATCTTGACCAGCTTGACCGCGCCGCGCTCGGCCCGGACCGCGCGCTCGAGCATCGGCCCGAGCTGCTTGCAGGGTCCGCACCAGGGTGCCCAGAAATCCACGATGACCGGCACCTCGCGCGAGGCGTCGAGCACGTCGGCAGCGAAGCTCGCGTCGCTTCCGTCCTTGACCGGATCGGCGCCGCCCGGGCCCGGCGCGCCGATGATCGTGTCCATGTCCATTCGAGCCCTCATCGAATCAAGATGGCGCCGTGCCTTGTCCAGGCAAGCGGCGCTTCCGAGGCCGTTCACAAATGCCGTTCACAAATAGGGTGCGCCGGGCCGCGGCGCAATCTTCGATCGCTCGCCCGGCCCGGCGATGCCGCGGGTCAGGCCGGGACCCGTGCCGTGCGCTCGAGCCCCGCCATCGAGACGATCCGAGGCGTATGCCCGCAATCCGCGATGAAGCGGAGGAGGTCGGCGGGCGAGACCGCGGTCGTCATGGAGTTGTCGAGCGGGTGATAGTTGAGCGGGTCGTGCGCCAGCATCTCCTCGTCGAGGACGACGGTGACCTTGCGTGCGGGATCGTTCACGAGCGCGAACGGCGTCACCGAGCCCGGGCGGACGCCGAGCGTCTCCCAGAGCCGCTCGGGGCTCGCGAAGGAAAAGCGCGGCGCGCCGAGCCGCTCGGCGAGGCGGTTGAGGTCGATCGCCCGCTCCTCGAGCATGACGCAGAGCCAAAGCCCGCCTTTCTTGTCTTTGAGGAAGAGGCTCTTGCAATGGCCACCGGGCAGCGCGCCGCGCAGGGCGGCGGACTCGGCGACGGTGAAGACGGGCGGATGGTGGTGGGTCTTGTAGGCGATGCCGAGCCGGTCGAAGCGGGCGAAAAGTTCGTCGGGTGTAGCGGGCATGGACCCGTCCTAAGCCCTCGGCTCCGGCGGCGCAAGGCGCTGCCGGCAACGGCCGGGGAGGGCTTGACCGGCCCGCCCGGCCCTCTCGTCTCTCGCCTCGCGGCGCACTTGCATTCCGGCTTTCGGCCGGTATGATGCGCGCCTTCGGAGCGCGGGCGTAGCTCAGGGGTAGAGCACAACCTTGCCAAGGTTGGGGTCGAGGGTTCGAATCCCTTCGCCCGCTCCAACGAAAAGCCGCAGAAAACCGCCGATTCCGGCGGTTTTTTTGTTGGCCGGGAGAAGCATCTGCATCTTCTCTTCGCGCGAAGGACCGGCGGATTCGGATTGCTCATCGACAGAGCTTGCACGAAGGAGCCTTCAGCACTCGCGACGAGAAGAGAGGCGCCCGCCGTCTCGCGAGGGCACGGCGCGGGATTCGCATCGTCGCCGCCGCCGAGATCATCCGCGGCTGCCTCCCTATTCGACGCTGTCGAACTGTCGCCGCCGCGCTAGCCGAATCGAAGCGACGGGGAGGGGAGGCGCACCCCAAGCGCGCGAGCTGACACCCTGGGATGCGTTGTCGTCCCTGTCCTGTTCCGGCGGTCCGGAGCGGTCCGAGGTGTTCTAGGACGCGCTCCGTACCGGCGTCGCCCGGCCGACCGCCTGCGCGGCGAGGCCGATTACGGCGAGGGTCGCGGCCCAGAACAGGAGCTGGATTCCGCTCGGCTCGGAGACGTAGCCCACCAGCGTATGGAGGAGTCGGCCGGCAAGGCTGTCGTCGCTGACCAGGAACGAGGTGTCCCAGAGCGGCTCGCCGAGCGTCGGCAGGAGATCGGCCTGGACCAGGAAATTGGCCGCCTGGGCGGCCATGCCGGCGGCGAGCAGCATCACCATCCAGTTGGTCACGGCGAAGAGGTGGCGCATCGGAATGCGCAGAAGGCCGAGGTAGAGCGCGGCGCCGAGGAGGGCGCCGGCGACGATTCCGACCAGCCCGCCGGCGAAGAGCGCGGCGGCGCCGTCCTGGCCGCCGGCGGCGATGCCGTAGAGGAAGAGCACCGTCTCCGATCCTTCGCGCAGAACCGCGACCCCGGCGACGACGGCGAGCGCCCAGAGCGGCCTCGTACCCTCCGCGACGGCGCGGCCTACCGCATTCACCTCCGAGGCGAGCGTGCGGCCGTGACCCGCCATCCAGACCGTGTGCCAGCCCAGCATCACGACCGCGGCGAGGAGGACCGCGGCGTTGAAGAGCTCCTGCCCCATGCCCGCCGCGGCGGCGGCGATCGTGGCGGCGAAGGCGGCGACGAGCACGGCGCCGCCGATTCCGGCGAGAACCCCGGCCCCTACCCAGCGATTGCGGCCAGGGATGCCGACCGTCGCAGCCATGACGATCGAGACGATGAGCGCCGCCTCGAGCGTCTCGCGGAAGACGATGACGGCCGCGCCGAGCATGGGCCTACTTCGCGACGAGCCAGCCGCGCGCCGTCTTCGGGTTGAATTCGCCGAAGAACTCGTAGCGTCCGGGCTTCAGCGGGCCGACATGGATCTTCGCCTCCTGCCCGCCGGGAATCACCTTCTCGCGCCGCAGCTCCTTGCTCTCGAACTCCTCCATCGTGCGGTCGTCGTTCTTCACCACGAGCGTCACCTTCTTGTTCGCCGGGATCGTGAGCTCCGCCGGCTCGAATTTGTGATCCTTGATCGTGATGCTGAAGGTCGACTCGTCGGCGAGCGCGGGCGCGGCGGCGAGGAGAAGCACGGCAGCCAGGAAAGAACGCAGCATGAGGCGGCTTTCACATAGAGAATGCGACTTATTTTCATATAGCTGCCGACAACCGCCGACACAAGCCGGGATGAGATGATCCTCGGGGTCAATCCGAATCCTTGAGCTCAGCGATCTGCCCCCCGTCAGCCGAGGGAAACGCTGATCGACTTTTGAAGCGCCGTACTCGGCCCGCTCGCCGTTTCGTCTCGATATTCACGTGGGAGTCTAAGCCGGCGTCTCTTCTGGCTATCGTCGGACTCGCGATGGCCAATGCGAGACGGTTCGGAGGAAATCGCGCGTGCGCTCGTCCTGCTGATTCGGCAGCTGAACCCGTTCGTGCATTGAACGTCAACGCGGTCGTGTAGACGGGCGGTCAGTGCTTTCCCTTGCGCTGAGATCCGCTTTGAGCTTCTGGCTGAACAGGACATCGTGAAGCAGACGACGCGACCGCCCCCTCAGCCGTTCTGGGGGCGAGGTCCCGTGCCAGCGGTTACGCGGCCGAACTCGGGCGCTACCGAAATCTCGGCGGAGCGCAATCGCTCGTCACCTCGCTGATCGGAAGCGAGGCGTCGACGCTCGGGGAGGATAGGCCGCCTTACGGCTCCCTTCCGTCGGGGAGATCTCGTTTCAACGAGATTGCATAGGAGAAGCGGTCGGAAGGGTGGATATTGATGGACATTTCGAAAAGCCGGCGCCCGGCGCCGAAATAGCGGCGAACGATGACCAACGCCGGCGAGCCTTCGGCAGCGCGAAGGCGGAGGGCGAGCTCCCGATTCAGGACCGCGGCGTTGATCTCCTGTTGAACCTCGGTGACCGCCTCGCCCGAGTGACGCTCGATGGCAGAGAAAATGGCGGATTGATGAACCTTGGTACCCCGGAAGAGCTTGGC
Organism: Rhodospirillales bacterium; assembly: GCA_019689675.1. Taxonomy (GTDB): domain Bacteria; phylum Pseudomonadota; class Alphaproteobacteria; order ATCC43930; family CGMCC-115725; genus JADGGZ01. The sequence goes on from JADGGZ010000150.1 coordinate 6,202, forward strand.
ATAGCGGCCGTCGACATAGGCTTCGGTCCAGCAGATCGGCACCGGATCGCCGGCCACCTGCCGCGTGCCGCAAATATGGAGCCAGTGACGGCCGGGTCGTGACGCGAGCTTGCTTGCCAGCGCGCCGCGCACCTCGAGATCTTCCTCATGGTCCACGTGCAGCGTCGCTTCGCTCGCGAACTGGAAGATCTCGGTCAGCGATTGCAGGGAGAAATAGTAGGCCTGCCGAGGATGGCGCGCCTCGACGCGCGTGCCGACGCCTTTCTTGGCTGAGACCAGCCTCTGCTGGCGGAGCAGCTGAACGGCCTGCCGTATCGTTTGACGGCTGACGCCGTGGCGCTTGGCCAGCTCGATCTCGGTCGGAAGAAGGGCGCCGATCGGATATTCCCCGACCGAAATCTGATGCTGGAGTGCGCGCGCCACTTGAATGTAGAGCGGGACCGCGCTGTCGCTGCTCTTCGCCGCGTCCTTCTCCTCGGACCGTCGGCGGACCGCCGCGCCTTGCCGCCGGCTCGTGCGCGGGCCGGACGCGGTCGAAACGTGACGCCGCGCGAGGCTGGTGTCCTTTCCCATTTTCGGTCAGAGCAACGCCAGGGAAAGCAACGGGAACGAGTTGATGAGAAGCAGAGCCACCACGCGCATAGCATAGAACGGAAAAACACCCGCAATAATACTATGCAGCGGCAGGTTCGCGATGCGGCTCATCACGAAGAGGTTGAGGCCGACGGGCGGCGTCAGCGTGGCGACCTCGACGAGCGCCGTCATGATCACCGCGAAATGGATCGGATTGACGCCGGCCGCCTGCGCCATCGGAAAGAGGAGCGGAGCCAGAAGCACGATCATCGAAACGCCGTCGATGAACATGCCGATCACGATGAGGGCGAGGTTCACCACCAGGAGGAACTGGAACGCCGAGACCTTGTACTCGATGACGAAGTTGGTGAGTTCGGTGGCGAGACCGAGCCGGGTCAGAACGACCGTGAGCAGGCTCGATGCGAGAAGAATCCCGTAGATGAGCCCCGTCTGCATCACCGATTCGCGGGTCGTGTCCCAGACGGCCGCCAGATCCGCCGTACGATAAACGAGAAGGACGAGCACGATCGCGTAGATCGCCGCCAGCGCCGAGACCTCGGTCGACGTGAAGAAGCCGGCATAGATCGAGCCGATGATCAGGATCGGCATCGCCATCGCGCCGGTGGTGCGCGGCAGGCGGGAAGCGAAGCCCGGCAGGTCGAGCGGTTGGGTCTGCCCGCCGTATCCCTTCCAGCGCGACACCAGAATCGTGGTGAGACCTAGAAGCACGGCTTCCAGCAGGCCGGGTATGATCCCGGCGATGAACAGGTCCGAGACGGGGAGCCCGACGATCGATCCGATCAGGATGAAGGTCAGAGAGGGCGGGATCATCAGCCCCAGCGTGCCGCAGACGGCGACGAGCGCGGCGGCGAACTGCTGCGGATAGCCTTCCTTGGGCAGGAGGCGCGTCGCCGCCGGCCCGAGCGCGACCGCGCAGGCGACGCTCGATCCGTTGACCGCCGCGAAGAAGACGCTCGAGGCGGCGACCGCGAGGGCGACCCCGCCGCGGAACCAGCGGACGACGCAGCCGACGAGGTCCAGGATGAGCAGCGCGAGGTTGCCGCGCGACATGATGTTGCCGGCGAAGATGAAGAACGGGATGGCGACGAGCGAATACTTGTCGATGCCGTCCCACGCCGCCTGAGCCGCAAGACTGAGCGGAATGTTGACGCCGGCGAAGAGGATGAGGCCGATCGCGACGAGACCGAGAGCGACCGCTATGTGGACGCCCAGGGCGATGAGAACGAGGAGGACGGCAACGGCGCCAAGGCTGATCATCGCGGTCTTCTCATTGCGCGATCGGTTGAACTTCGTCGCGGCCGCGAAGCAGGTCGAAAGCGACGGTGACGAAATAGGTCGCGTAGAGGGCTGCGCCGATCGGCAGGGCGAGGCGCACGATCCAGAGCGGCAGATCGAGATTGGATTCGGTTTGCATCCCGACGTGGTGGAGATGGATGACCCCGAGCGTACCGGCGATCACGACCATGACCGAGAAGGCGATCCCGGCGATGCAGCTGATCCATGAGGCTGCACGCCGAACGGGACGGGGCATGGAATCGATGAAAAGATCCATTCGGACGTAGTTGCCTTTTCGGGTCGCGATCCCGAGGGAAAGCATCACGCTCCAGACGACGAGGAAGCGGACGCTCTCTTCCGCCCACCAATGGCTTTCGGAGAGAAGGGTGCGGGAAGATGCCTCGTAGAACATGAGCGCCATGGCGCCGAGCATCAGCAGGGTCGCGAAATTCAGGATGACGCGTTCCTCGATGATGCCGAGAAACCGGGCGAGAGCGCCCCGCGGCCGAGAAGGTTCTGGCGCGCAGGTGTGCTCACTCATCGACGTCTCCTCTCATTTGGACCGTTGGATCAGATCCGCGGCGCCTGCGCAATGAATCGGGTCTCTCGCTCGAACGCGTCGGCGATTCTCAGAAGCGTGGGCTCTCCCAGCGGGCGGCCGATGAGCTGGAGGCCGATCGGGAGACCGTCCGGGTCGAAACCGGCGGGTGTCACGAGACCCGGCAGACCGAGATACGAAAGCGGGCGTGTCAGGGCGGCGATGCCGGCGAGCACCTCGCGCATTCCCGTGCCGGCGGCGATGTCGGTTGCGGCATCCGTCGGCACGGTGCCGCGCATGGCTGGCACGAAGAGTGCGTTGCAGCCGGAAAGCGGTCCGGCGAGCATGGCCTCGAGCGCCAGGGTGCGGAGCTGGCGCGCCCGCAGATAGGTGGTTGCGGAGACGGCAAGGCCCTGCGTCAGCCGTGCGCGGACCTGCTCGCCGTAGTCGCCCGGCCGGCTGCGCAGCCATGGGAGATGAATCGCGGCCGCCTCGGGCGTCCAGACCGCATCGGCGAGATCGGCGAGTTCAGTGTGGTCGGGTATGTCGACGTCGACGAAGCGAA
>JADGGZ010000151.1 GCA_019689675.1 Rhodospirillales bacterium
CCGGGATAGCAGAGCCCCATCGGCATGATCGCGACGAGCCGCTCGTCGTAGAAGGTCGCCCGGTCGAGCCCGAGCCAGTCGCGCAGCCGGTCGCCGCTGCGGTCGTTGAAGGAAAGCCCGGTCTCGTGAACCCGGGTTCCGGGCGCTTGGCTCGTGATGAGGAGCCGGGCCGAGGGAAGCCCGCGGATGATGGGGCGCGGCCCCAGAGGAAGATGCGCGGCGCAGAGCGTGCAGGCGCTTATCTCGCGGAGCAGCGCCGTATGGGCGTCCATGCCCTTCAGATAAGAAAACGGGCCCCTCCGCGCGAGGGGCCCGTCAGTTCGCACCCGTGAAGATCAGGAGAGACCGCCGCGAGGACCCGCGAAATACATATGCACCGCAAGGCAGCGATGGAACGCAGTCGGCTCCTTGCGGGCGAAGACTCGCGAAATAAGCGGCTTCATCTCGCTCGACTTCTGAACGGGGGAAACGCGCCAGGCCGGCGCATCTTTCTTCGCCATTTTCAGGAAGCGCGGGAGCGTCATTGCGGTGCTCATGTCGGCTTGTCCTCTCGTTGACCTGGGGACAAGCGTAAAGAGATTATTAAGCTCCGGCCAAGTCAGATTGTCTAAAATTCTTTCTATCCGTTTACCTTTAATAATCCGGCTGAATCCCGCAGGAGTCTTGCCCTCTTTGGCCGAATATCAACCTTAATAGCGTGTGTCTTATCGGCCACACTGGGCCAGGAGCTCGTCCACGAACGCCGGAACGAGGGCGGTCGCCAGCCCGTGGCGGGCCTCGTGGAAGAGGCTCCTGCCGGCCGAGGGCTCGAGGTTGAGCTCCACCGTGCGCGCGCCCGCCGCCCGCGCCTCGGCGACGAACCCGGCGGCCGGGTAGACGTTGCCCGACGTGCCGATCGAGACGAAGAGGTCGCAGTCGGCGAGCGCGAGTTCGATCCGCTCCATCTCGAGCGGCATCTCGCCGAACCAGACGACATGCGGGCGGAGCCCGCCGAGCTGGCCGCAGACGAGGCAGGCGCGGCTCTCGGCGAGATCCTCCTCGCAGGGCGTGACGTTGCCGCAGTGCAGGCAGCGCGCCTTCAGGAGTTCGCCATGCATATGGACGAGCCGTTTGCTGCCGGCACGCTCGTGCAGGTTGTCGATGTTCTGGGTGACGAGGAGAAAGTCCCCGGGCCAGGCCTCCTCGAGCCGGGCGAGGGCGCGGTGGGCGGCGTTCGGCGCCACGTTGCCGGCGAGAAGCCCCCGCCGCCGCTGATTGTAGAACTCGTGCACCCGGGCCTTGTCGCGGGCGAAGGCTTCGGGCGTCGCGACGTCCTCGATCCGGACTCTCGCCCAGATGCCGTCGGCGTCGCGGAACGTGTCGAGCCCCGATTCCTTCGAGATGCCGGCGCCGGTCAGGACCACGATCGAGGGAGCCCGCATCAGGCCGCCTCGGCGAGGAAGTCGCGGATCGCCGCGATCTGGTCGTCCGCCATGAGGGCGGGCGCGTGCCCGACCCCCGCGAACTCGACGACCCGGGCGCGCGCCGCCATGCGCGCCGCCGTCTCCGCGGTCAGGAGGTCGGAATCCCGTCCGCGCAGCACGAGGGTCGGGGCGCCGACGGCATCCCAGACGGGCCAGAGTTCGACGTCCTGAAGCTCGCCCTTGAACGCGGCGGCGATCGCGGGGTCGTAGGCGAGGCCGAGCCCGCCGTCCGGGCGCTCGCGGGCGGAGTGGCGGGCGAGATGTCGCCACTCGTCGTCGGTGAGCGGGCCGAACGGCGCATGGACGCGGCGAAGATAGGCCTCGAGCGCCTCGATCCCGTCGAAGCGCGGATCCTGGCCGACATAGGAGCCGATGCGCTCGAGCGCCGCCTTCGGCAGGAAGGGGCCGACGTCGTTGACGACGAGCCGCCGGATCGGCGCCTCCGGCTGCGCCGCCAGCATCATGCCGATGAGACCGCCCATCGAAGTGCCGATCCAGTCGACCGACTCGACGTCGAGGCGTGCGAAAAGCGCTGCCGCGACCGAAAGATAGAGCGGATATCCGTAGGCTTCGGGCTTCGGCAGCCAGTCGCTTTTGCCGCGGCCGGGCATGTCGGGGCAGACGACGCGCCAGCGCGCCGACAGCGCCTCGGCGAGACGGTCGAAGTCGCGCCCGTTCCGCGTGAGGCCGTGCGCGCACACCACGGTCGGCGCGCCCGGCGGGCCGTCCCATTCTGTGTAGGCGAGGCGGAAGAAACCGTGCGGGCCGAGACAGGAAAGGTGGCGTTCGCGCAACGTCATGGTCTAGCTTCTGCGGTCATGAGCGACGTCACCATCGCCCCGCCGCTTCCTTCCGACAAGGAGGATTGGCGCCGTCTCTATGACGGGTACGTCACGTTCTACAAACGGCAGCCGAACGACGAGGTTGCCGACCGGGTCTGGGCCTGGATACACGACGAGAACCATGTGCTCGAGGCGCTGGTCGCGCGCGAGCCGTCGGGCCGTCTCGTCGGGCTTGCGCATTTCCGGACGACGCCGCGGCCGATGTCCGGAACGACGGCCGGCTTCCTCGACGACCTCTTCGTCGATCCCGCCGCGCGCGGCCGGGCGATCGGCGAGCGCCTCATCAAGGCGGTCGCGGAGGAGGGGCGCCGCCGCGGCTGGAGCATCCTCCGCTGGCGCACCGCCGACGACAATTATCGGGCGCGCGCCCGCTACGACAAGCTCGCGACGCGCACGATGTGGATCACCTATCAGATCGATCTCTGATCGGCGGGCCGCGGGCTATGCCGCGAGCGCTTCTTCGAAGGGAAAGGTCGAGAGGAGCGTGCTCCCGGTCTCGGTGACGAGCACCTGCTGCTCGAGCTTCACCCCCTCGGCGCCGCCCGCCGCGCCGATGTAGCTCTCGACGCAGAGCGTCATCCCCGGAAGGAGCACCGCGTCGTAGGCCGCCGCGGCGTCCTCGCGGTGCACCACCTTCGGCCACTCGTCGCAGAGCCCGACGCCGTGGGCGACGACCGAGTAGCGGTTGGCGACGAACTCGTCCGGGATCCTCCATGCCTTCTCCCGGAACTCCGCCATCGAGACGCCCGGGCGCACGAGCTCGAGGTTGAAATGAATCTGCTCGAGCGCGAGGCCGTAGAGACGGCGCTGCTCGGTGCTCGGCCGGCCCGGCCCGCAATGGAACGTGCGCGAGAGATCGGCGCAGTATCCGAACGGGCCGATGAGATCGGTGTCGAACGAGACGAGATCGCCCGGGCGGATCACGCGGTCGTCGGCTTCGTGAAACCACGGATTGGTGTTGCCGCCCGAGGCGAGAAGCCGGGTCTCGATCCACTCGCCGCCCAGCCTGAGGTTGACCTCGTTGAGAAGGGACCAGAGTTCCTGCTCGGTGATGCCGGGCTCCAGCGCGGCGCGCATCTTCGCCATGCCCGCCTCGCACACCGCGATCGCGTGCAGCATGCAGAGGATCTCGTCCTCGCTCTTCACCGAGCGCGCGACCTCGCACGGCTCCTGCGCGTCGAAGACCTCGATTCCTTCGGCTTCGATCGCGTGAAGCCCGTGCGGGTCGAGCCGGTCGATGGCGATGCGGCGGTTTCCGCCGCCGTGCTCGCGCACGAGGCTCGCCATCTCGCCCGCCCACGTCTTCGCCTTCGCGGCCGAGCGGTCGCCGCCGGAAAAGAAGAACCAGGCGCGTGCCGGCCGCACCTCGCCGATCGTCTCGAGCCCCGCCGAGAGATGCGCGCAGCCGTGGAAATCGTAGAGGATCGTCGGCCCTTCGCTCGGCAGGAAGAGCCAGCGCGCCGCGTTGTGCAGCGTCCAGACGGCCATGTTCCGGCTTCCCGTCGCGTAGCGGATGTTGATGGGATCGAACAGGATCGCTGCGGCGTAGTCGCGGCGCTTCAGCTCCTCGCGCAGTCTGCCGAGGCGCCAGGCGCGCATCCGTCGCATGTCGGGCTGTCCGAGCCAGTCCTTGAGCCCCGTGCCGACCGATTTCTTGGCGGAACCGATCATGCCGACCTCCCGCGGGTGCGCCCGCTCTGCCCAGCGCCCGTCCGTCGCGCCTCCCATGTCCTCGGGGCCGTGGCGGAACGCGGCCCTTCGGGAACTCAGAGGTTCTGAAGCTTCCGGCGGTACTCGAGGTTCTCCTTGCGGAAGCTCGGGTGCGAGCCGAGCACGTAGTGCTTCGACATGTCCTCGCTGTAGCGGCTCGCCGGGGGCTTACGCCCCAAAGCCTCGGCCATGGCGCGCACATGGTGCGGCCCGGCGCCGCAGCAGACCCCGAGATACCTCACGCCGAGCGCCGAGGCCTTGTCCGCGAAGTCGGCGATCTCGAACCGGTTGCAGGTGAAGGGGTCGAGCGCGGTCGGGAACGGACGCTCCCGGGGCAGGCAGCCGCAATCGGGATCGGTCAGCGACTGGAAGTTCGGCTCCTGCGGCGTCGTGCGATAGGGGACCGGGAGCGCGGCGACCGGCACCTCGATCGCCGCGACGATCTTCTCGAGCAGCGGCAGCATCGTCCTCGGTCCCCGTGCGCAATTGAGCCCGACCACGTCCGCCCCGGCATCGGCGAGCTTCCGGCAGGTCTCGGCGACGTCCCAGCCCTCCCGCGTCGCGTCGACGGCATGGATCGCGAGCGTCACCACGGTCGGGAGCCTCGTCTCCTTCATCGCCGCGACGGCGAGGAGGGCCTCCGCGCCATAGGAGTAGGTCTCGCCGATGACGTAGTCGACGCCGGCGTCGACCGCCCATTGCAGCTGCTCGTCGAACTGGGCGCGCGCCTCCTTGGCCGCGGCGGCGTCGCCGGGCGTGAAGACGCCGGTGTTGCAGATGTTCCCGGCGACCATGGTGCCGGTCTCGCGCGCGACTTTCTTGGCGATTTCGAGCGCCTGCCGGTTGATGCGCTCGAGATCGTCCTCGCGGCCGATGACGCGCAGCTTCTCGCGATGCGCGTAGTAGGTGAACGCCTCCACGACGTCGGAGCCGGCATGGACGAACTCGCGGTGGAGCCCTTCGACGAGCACCGGGTGCTCCAGCACCACCTCGGGCACGAACGCGCCCGCCTGGAGATAGCCGCGCCGCTCGAATTCGAAGAGATAGCCCTCGGCGCAGATAACGGAGCCGTGCGAGAGACGCTCGATCAGATTCATGCCGGCCTCCCCGTTTCCTCGATCCTAGAGCCGGCTTATAGAGAGTGTCACCATGGACTTCCGACTGAGCGAGGAACAGCTCGCATTCCAGGAGACGGCGCGGCAGTTTGCGCGCGAGGAGCTCCTGCCGCACGCGGCCGAGTGGGACGAAAAGGCGGTGTTCCCGGTCGAGGCGCTGCGCAAGGCCGCCGCGCTCGGCTTCGCCGGCATCTATGTGCGCGAGGACGTCGGCGGCTCGGCGCTCAGCCGGCTCGACGCGGCGCTCATCTTCGAGGAGCTCGCCGCCGCCGACCCGTCGACCGCCGCCTACATCTCGATCCACAACATGGCGTCGTGGATGATCGACCGCTTCGGCGACGAGACCGCGCGGCAGCGCTTCCTGCCGAAGCTCACCACGATGGAGCATTTCGCCAGCTACTGCCTCACCGAGCCCGGCGCCGGCTCCGACGCCGCCTCCCTCAAGAGCCGTGCCGAGCGCCAGGGCGACTATTACGTCGTCAACGGCGCCAAGGCCTTCATCTCGGGCGGTGGCGCTTCGGACATCTACGTCTGCATGCTGCGCACCGGCGGCGAGGGGCCGCACGGCATCTCCTGCATCGTCGTCGAGAAGGGGACGCCCGGCCTTTCCTTCGGCAAGAAGGAGCGCAAGCTCGGCTGGAACTCGCAGCCGACGGCGATGGTGATCTTCGACAACTGCAAGGTGCCGGTCGCGAACCGGATCGGGGCCGAAGGCGAGGGGTTCAAGATCGCGATGGCGGGCCTCGACGGCGGTCGCCTCAACATCGCCGCCTGCTCCCTGGGCGGGGCGCGCGCGTGTCTCGAAGCGGCGCGCGCCTACATGGGCGAGCGCAAGCAGTTCGGCAAGACGCTCTCTGCCTTCCAGGCGCTCCAGTTCAAGCTCGCCGACATGGCGACCGAGCTCGACGCGGCGCGCCTCATGGTCTGGCGCGGTGCCGTCAGCCTCGACTCGGCCGATCCCGAGGCGACGCTGCATTGCGCGATGGCGAAGCGCCTTGCGACCGATGTCGGATTCAAGGTCTGCAACGAGGCGTTGCAGCTCCACGGCGGCTACGGCTACATCAAGGAATACCCGATCGAGCGCTATCTGCGCGATCTCCGGGTCCACCAGATTCTCGAAGGTACCAACGAAATCATGCGCGTGATCATCGCCCGCCGGCTCCTCGACGAGCGGAGAAACCGGCCGTGACGGAAGAGCTTCTGGTCGAGCGGCGCGGCGCGGTCGCGATCGTCACTCTCAACCGGCCGAAGGCGCTCAACGCGCTCACTCTCTCGATGTTCCACCGCCTCGACCCGCTTCTCGCCGAGTGGGAGGAGGAGCCCGGCATCGCCGCGATCGTCGTGCGCGGAGCGGGCGGCAAGGCGTTCTGCGCCGGTGGCGACGTCCGCGCGATCGCCGAGTCGGGACCCGGCCTAGGCGGGCCGGACGATTTGAAGCGCGTCTTCTTTCGCGACGAGTATCGCGTGATCCGTCGCATCCACCGACTGAAGACGCCTTATGTCGCGCTTCAGAACGGAATCACCATGGGCGGCGGCGCCGGAATCTCGATCAACGGCCGCTACCGCGTCTGCACGGATTCGACGGTGTTCGCGATGCCGGAGACCGGCATCGGGCTCTTTCCCGATGTCGGCGCGACGCGCTTTCTGTCGCGCTGCCCGGGCCGGGTCGGGCTCTTCCTGGCGCTCACCGGACACCGCATCAAGGCGGCCGACATGGTCTGGTGCGGGCTCGCCACGCATTACGTGCCGCAGGACCGCCTCGACGCTTTGGTCGAGACGTTGGCCGGCGGCGAGTCGGTCGAGGCGACGCTCGCGCGGTATGCGCGCGATCCGGGGCCGGCGCCGCTCGCCGCTGAAGAGGCGCTGATCGACCGCTGCTTCGCGGGCGAGACGGTCGAGGCGATCGTTGCCGCGCTCGATCGCGAGCGCCCGGAATGGGCAGCGATCCTTCGCCGCATGTCGCCGACGAGCCTCAAGATCACACATCGTCAGCTGCTGATCGGCGGCAACCTCGCCATCGAGGAGGCGCTCGCGCTCGAGTACCGGATGACGCAGCACTGCATGGAAAGTCACGATTTCTTCGAGGGCGTGCGTGCGGTCCTCGTCGACAAGGACCAGAACCCCCGCTGGCGCCCGGCGCGCCTCGAGGAGGTGACGAAGTACGAGGTGGACCGCTACTTCGCTCCGCTCGGGCCGAACGAGCTGACCTTCCCCGGCTAGCCCGGAAGCCTTGCGGGACGCCGCCGGAGCGGGTGGTATTAGCCGGAAATGGACAAGTCGAGATTGGAGCGTCAGGGAGAAGGACAATGACCAGCATCGGATTCATCGGCCTCGGCAACATGGGCGGGCCGATGGCGGCGAACCTCGTCAAGGCCGGGCACAAGGTGGTCGGGTTCGACCTCTCCAAGGCCGCGCTGGACGCATTCGCCGGCGAGAAGGCGGCGAGCGCCGCCGCCGCGGTGAAGGACGCCGAGGTCGTCATCACGATGCTTCCCGCGGGCCCGCATGTCTCGAGCGTCTACGCCGACCATGTCTTCCCCAACGCGCGCAAGGGCGCGCTCCTCATCGATTGCTCGACGATCGATGTCGAGACGGCTCGCGCGGTGAGCCGCGCCGCCGCGGAGAAGGGGTTCACGATGCTGGACGCGCCGGTCTCCGGCGGCACGGGCGGTGCCGCCGCCGGCACTCTCACCTTCATGGTCGGCGGCGAGGCGAACGCTTTCGAGCGCGCCCGGCCGATCCTCGAGAAGATGGGCAAGACGATCGTCCACACGGGTCCGGCCGGGAACGGGCAGGCGGCCAAGATCTGCAACAACATGATCCTCGGTATCTCGATGATCGCGGTGTGCGAAGGCTTCGCGCTCGCCGAGAAGCTCGGCCTCGACGCGCAGAAGCTTTTCGACGTCTCGTCGAAGTCCTCCGGGCAGTGCTGGTCGTTAACGACTTATTGCCCGGTCCCGGGACCGGTGCCGAGCGCCCCCTCGAACCGCGGCTACCAGCCCGGCTTCACGGCGGAAATGATGCTGAAGGACCTCCGCCTGGCCCAGCAGGCGGCGGCCGCCGCCAAGGCCGCCACCCCGCTCGGGGCGGCAGCGGCCGGGCTTTACGCCCTCATGGAAGAGGCGGGCATGTCGAAGCTCGATTTTTCGGCGATGGCCTTATTCGTAAAGGGGAAGCGCACTCCTGATTAATGTAATGAAGTTTTAAGATGATCTCGTCAGGGTTGAGCGGACAGCACCGTTGCTTGCGAGGAGTCCATGAAGTCCGCTTACCTCGAGACGATCGGCCTCATCGAGCGGCTGCACCGCCACTTCCTCGAGATCGTGAAGCTCGAGCTCGACGGGCTTGGCATTCACGATATCAACAACGTGCAGGGGCTCATCCTGTTCAACATCGGCGACGCCGAGATGACGGTCGGAGAGCTCACCCTGCGCGGTTGCTATCTCGGCTCGAACGTCTCCTACAACGTCAAGAAGATGGTCGAGAACGGCTATCTCATCCAGGAGCGCTCGCAGCACGATCGCCGTTCGATCCACGTCCGCCTCTCCGACAAGGGCCGCGCGCTGCGCGACAAGCTCTCGGCGATGCACGACCGGCATGTCGAGATGCTGGGCCAGACGCCCATCACCGAGCCCGATCTTCAGGCCTCGGCCGTGGTCCTGAAGCGGCTCGAGCGATTCTGGACGCGCGCCGCCGATCTCGCCCAGCACCCCGCGGCGCTGAGCCCGGCCGCCTGATCCTTCTCCGAGGCGCCGCATGACGTGGCGCCTGCCGCATGATCTCGTGCCCGAGCGCCATTACGGCGCTCGGGACGTTCTCTGTCATTCCGTCCGGCCGCGCACCCTTTTGGACCTCGTCGCCGGCGCTGCCGGTGACGAGGCCGTCGTCTACGGGGCCGAGCGGCTCAGCTATGGCGAGTTGCGGCGCCGCGCCGCGGCGGCGGCGGCGGCGCTCGCCACGCGCGGTCTCGCCAAGGGCG
>JADGGZ010000152.1 GCA_019689675.1 Rhodospirillales bacterium
TCCGCGCAACGTTGAGATGAGGCACAATGCCGTATCTTGGCGTATTGCGCGGCACGTTCGCCGGCCGCTGCGCCGCAGCAGCGTTGCGGGGCGGGTAGCACCGCACCTTCGATGAGGTGACCCAAATGGACGATATCCGGGGCCGTCGGAACGATCTCGACGGCTATTCAATCGAGGACCTGTCGGTCGGGATGACGGCGCGGTACGCGAAGACGATCACCGAGGCCGATCTGGTGCTATTCGCCGGCATCTCCGGCGACTGCAACCCGGTACACATGAATGAGAACTACGCCTTGTCCACGCCGTTCAAGGGCCGGATCGTCCATGGGATGCTGTCGGCGAGCTTCCTTTCGACCGCGATCGCGACGAAGCTTCCCGGGCCGGGCTCTATCTATGTGAGCCAGAACCTCAAGTTCCGCGCGCCGGTCCGGATCGGCGACACGGTGGAGGCGCGCGTCACGATCGTCGAGATCGTCCCGGCAAAGAACCGGGTCGTCCTCAAGACCACCTGCACGGTTGGGGAAACCGTCGTCATCGACGGCGACGCGACGGTGATGGTGCCGACGCGACAGTAGAACCGCGTCGCCCCGGCGACTATTGTCCGCGCCGAGTATGCAGGTATTTCGCGACTGGACCGATCTCCCGGCCGCGGCGCGCGGCGCCGTGCTCGCGATCGGCAATTTCGACGGGGTCCATCTCGGCCATTGCGCCGTCATCGAGGAGGCCGCGCGTCGCGCGGCCGAGCTCGGTGCGCCGCATGCGGTGCTCACCTTCGAGCCGCACCCGCGGAAGGTGTTCCGGCCGGATCTGCCGCCCTTCCGCCTGACGCCTTTCCCGGCCAAAGCGCGGCTCATCGAGGCGCTCGGGGTCGAGATCCTCTTCGCCCTCCGCTTCGATCTCGAGTTCGCCCGAAAGACGCCCGAGGCGTTTGCGCGCGAGGTGCTCGCCGAAGGTCTCGGCGCGCGCCACGTGCTTGCCGGCTACAACTTCGTGTTCGGCCACGGCCGTGCCGGCACCCCGGCGCGCCTCGTCGAGCTCGGCAGAGCGATGGGCTTCGGGGTGACCATTGTGCCTCCGGTGACGCGCGCGGACGGGCAGGTGATCTCGGCGACGGCGGTGCGCGAGCACCTCCAGCGGGGCGCGCCGCGTGCTGCGGCATCGCTTCTGGGACGCCCGTGGGAGATCGAGGGGCCGGTCGAAGAAGGCGACAGGCGCGGGCGCGCGATCGGGTTTCCGACGGCCAATGTCGCGCTCGGCGAGCATTTCCGGCCGGCGACCGGCGTCTACGCGGTCGAGGTGGAGGGGCTCGGGCCAGGGGTCGCGAATTTCGGCCACCGGCCGACGGTAGGCGGGTCCGACCTCCGCTTCGAGGTACACCTCCTCGACTTTTCCGGCGATCTCTATGGGAAGACGCTCCGGGTCGCGCTCATCGAGTATCTGCGCGGCGAGCGCAAATTCGACAGTCTCGCCTCGCTTAAGGCTCAGATTGCCGAGGATGCACGACAGGCGCGCGAGGCCCTGGCCCAGCGTTGACGCCCCTCGGCTCCCCACTTATGTTCCGCGCCATGTTCATGGCCCGCGGCGGACGAATTACTACCCCGGTCCTCGCTTGAGGGCCGGGCGCCCACTCGTCCTTTCGTTGCCGCGTTCTGCCGAGCCATGACCGCCGATTACCGCAATACCGTCTTCCTGCCGCAAACCGACTTCCCGATGCGCGGGGACTTGCCTAAGCGCGAGCCGCAGATTCTCGCCCGCTGGGAGAAGATCCGGCTTTGGGAGCAGCAGCGCCGGCGGTCCAAGGGGCGAGAGAAGTTCATCCTTCACGACGGGCCGCCCTACGCGAACGGCAATCTCCACATCGGCCACGCCCTCAACAAGATCCTCAAGGACGTCATCAACCGCTCGCAGCAGATGATGGGGAAGGACGCCGTCTATGTCCCCGGCTGGGACTGCCACGGCCTCCCGATCGAGTGGAAGATCGAAGAGAAGTACCGCGCGGCGAAGAAGTCCAAGGACGAAGTGCCGATCACCCTGTTCCGCAAGGAGTGCCGGGAATTCGCCGAGCATTGGATCGGGGTGCAGCGCGAGGAGTTCAAAAGGCTCGGCGTCATCGGCGACTGGGAAAATCCGTATACGACGATGGCTTTCGCCGCCGAGGCCCAGATCGTCCGCGAGATCGGCAAGTTCCTTATGAATGGCGGGCTCTTCCGCGGCTCGAAACCGGTCCTCTGGTCGGTCGTCGAGCAGACAGCGCTCGCCGACGCCGAGGTGGAGTACCACGATCACACCTCGACCATGGTCTGGGTGAAGTTCCCGATCGTGAAGGCTTCCCATCCGGACCTCGAAGGTGCGGCCGCGGTGATCTGGACGACCACGCCCTGGACGCTGCCCGGCAACCGCGCGATCGCTTACGGCCCCGATTTCGACTACGTGGTGCTGAAGACCGCTTCGGGCGAGAAGCTGCTGGTCGCGACCGAACTCGTCCGTTCGTTCGTCGAGGTTACGAAGCTCGAAGGGTACGAGATCGTCGCACGTCTCAGGGGCGAGAAGCTCGCCGGCACGCTGGCCGCGCACCCGCTTCGCGGTCAGGGCTACGACTTCGACGTGCCGCTGCTGCCGGCCGACTTCGTGACGACCGATCAGGGCACGGGGCTCGTCCATATCGCGCCCGGGCATGGGGCCGACGATTACGAGCTCGGCATGAAGCACGGCATCGAGGTTCCGCAGACCGTGGCCGGCGACGGCACTTATTACCCTTACGTCCCGCTTTTCGCGGGCGAGGCCGTTTACCGGCAGGACGGCAAGCCGGGCGGGGCCAACAAGGCCGTGATCGCGGCGATGGAGGCGGCGGGCGCGCTTCTTGCGCAAGGCCGCCTCGTCCATGCCTATCCGCATTCCTGGCGGTCCAAGGCGCCCCTCATCTTCCGCAACACGCCCCAGTGGTTCATCGGCATGGAGCGGAACGGGCTTCGCGAGAAGGCGCTCAAAGCCATCGACGCGACCCGCTTCGTGCCGCCGCAGGGGCGAAACCGGCTTCGCGCAATGATCGAGACCCGGCCCGATTGGTGCGTGTCGCGCCAGCGCGCCTGGGGCGTTCCGATCGCGGTCTTCGTCGAGAAGCGCACCGGGGAGCCGCTCCGGGACCAGGCGGTGATCGACCGCATCGCTGACGCGTTCGAGCGGGAAGGAGCCGACGCGTGGTACACGCGCGACCCGCAGGAGTTCCTCGGCGACACCTACAAGGCCGAGGATTTCGAACAAGTGCGCGACATCGTCGAGGTCTGGTTCGACTCGGGCTCTACGCACAGCTTCGTCCTCGAGAAGCGTCCCGACCTCAAATGGCCCGCCTCGCTCTATCTGGAGGGATCGGACCAGCACCGCGGCTGGTTCCACTCCTCGCTTCTCGAGAGCTGCGGGACGCGAGGCCGCGCCCCCTACGAGGCCGTGCTGACGCACGGCTTCGTGCTCGACGAGCAGGGGCGGAAGATGTCGAAATCGCTCGGCAACGTCGTCGCGCCGCAGGACGTCATGAAGCAGTACGGCGCCGACATCCTGCGGCTCTGGGTCGTCGGGTCCGACTACGCGGAGGACCTGCGCATCGGGCCCGAGATCCTGAGGCACAACGCCGAAATCTATCGCCGCCTCCGGAACACGTTGCGCTATCTGCTCGGCGGGCTCGCGGGGTACAGCGCCGCCGAGACGGTGCCGGAGCGGGAGATGCCGGAGCTCGAGCGCTGGGTCCTGCACCGCCTCGCCGAGCTCGACAGCCTCGTCCGGCGCTGCGCCGACGATTTCGACTTCCACGAAATGTTTACGGCGCTCCACAATTTCTGCGCCGTCGACCTTTCTGCGTTCTGGTTCGACGTCCGCAAGGACGCGCTCTATTGCGACGCCCCGGACTCGCCCGTCCGGCGCGCCGTGCGAACTGTCATGGACCGCGTTTTCGACGCGCTCGTGCGGTGGCTCGCGCCGATGATCGCCTTCACCGCCGAGGAGGCATGGCTTGCCCGGCACGGCGACGACGAAGGGACCAGCGTTCATCTCGAGACGTATGCGAGCGTGCCGGAATCGTGGCGGGACGAAGCGCTCGGAGCCAAGTGGGCGAAGCTCCGCGACCTCAGGCGCGTCGTCACCGGCGCCATCGAGCTCGAGCGCGCCCAGAAGAGGCTCGGGGCGAGCCTTCAGGCCGACGCGCATCTCTACGTCGACCCGGTGCATCTTCCGGCGCTCGAGGGCGTCGACCTCGCCGAGATCTGCATCACCTCGTCGGGGACCGTGCATGTCGGCGCTCCTCCCGAGGGCGCCTTCGTCCTCGCCGACGTGCCGGGCGCCGGCGCGGTCATCCGCGCCGCCGCCGGGGAGAAGTGCCAGCGGTGCTGGAAGGTTCTGCCGGAGGTCGGGACGGTCCCCGAGCATCCGGACCTCTGCGGGCGCTGCGCCGAGGTCGTGGAGCGGCGTACCGCCCGTGCCTGACGGCGCCACGGCTCACGCTCCGGCGCGTGGAGGCCTCGCGCGCGGGCTGCTCATCGCTGTGCTGGTGGTCGTCGCCGACCAGCTGACGAAATGGTGGATTCTCTCGGTGATGCTGCCGCGGCCGCCGGTCGAGCGGATCATCCCCGTTCTGCCCTTCTTCGACATCGTTCTCGTCTGGAACCGCGGCATCAGCTTCGGCCTCTTCAACAACGAGACCGGCTTCAATGCGCTCGTCTTCGCGGTGCTCGCGGCAGCGATCGTGGCAGGCCTGCTCGTCTGGCTTCGAAAGGCGAAGGAGCCGCTCGTCGTAGGGGGAATCGGTCTCGTCATCGGCGGTGCGATCGGCAACCTGATCGACCGGCTCGTTCATTCGGCCGTGGTCGACTTTCTGGATTTCCACATCGGCGCCTGGCACTGGCCCGCGTTCAATGTCGCCGACGCAGCGATCTGCCTCGGGGTCGCCGGGCTCGTGCTCGACGGCTTGCTCCCGCGCGCCGACCGTCGTACTTAAAGCCGATGTACCGGACCGCAGCCTGCCTAGCCGCCGCGCTCCTGTTTCTGGCCGGATGCTCCGAGGCGAAGCGTGCAATTGGCCTCGAAAAGACGCCGCCCGACGAGTTCAACGTCGTTTCGCGGGCGCCGCTCGCGATGCCCCCGGATTTCGCCCTCCGCCCGCCGCAGCCGGGTGCGCCACGTCCGCAAGATATGACGCCGCGGCAGCAGGCGCGGCAGACCATATTCCGCGCGGGAGGCGGCGAGCAGCACGCCTCCCTTTCGATGTCGCGCGGGAGCCGCAGCGAGGCCGAGATGGCGTTCCTCGGCCACGCGAACGTCGCGCAAGCCGATCCCAATATCCGCGCCATCGTGAACGAGGAGAATTCGCGCCTCCTCGAGGCCGAGCGGAGCTTCGTCGATCGACTGATCTTCTGGCGGGAGGCCGAGCCGGTCGGCACAGTCGTCGATCCGCAGAAGGAGCAGCAGCGCCTGCGCGAAAATGCCGCGCTCGGCAAGCCGCTCAACGAAGGCGAGGTGCCGACGATCGAACGCAAGAAGCGGGCTCTTTTGGAAGGGATTTTCTGAGTCTGCGGCGCTTTCGCCCTTCCTTTTCCGCGGCTTCTCCCCAATATTCGATTCTATGACCGCGGCCCGTCCGTTCGCCGACGTACTTCAGCGTCTCCGCTCCGCCGGATTGCGCCCGACGCGCCAGCGTCTCGCGCTCGCGAAGCTGTTGCTCGAGAACGGCGACCGGCACGTCACCGCCGAGCAGCTTCATTCCGAGGCTCGGCAGGCCTCGATCCCGGTTTCGCTCGCCACCGTCTACAACACGCTTCACCAATTCACCGACGCCGGACTTCTACGTGAAGTTGTCGTCGCTCCGGGGCGGTCCTACTTCGATACGAATACCGGCGACCACCATCATTTCTTCTACGAGGAGAGCGGGCGGCTCGAGGACATTCCGGGCGACCAGGTCGTCGTCGGTGCTCTGCCCGCTGCGCCATCCGGAACCACCATTCGGCGCGTCGACGTCATCGTACGGCTCGGCGAGCGGGAATAACGCGCTCCGGCTAATTTTAGAACTCCTCTAAAGTATTGACATCGACGGGGCGGCGAACCATAGATTGCCGGTACCGGATAAAGCGGAGGAGAAACCGATGCCTTCTCTCAAGGGCAGCAAAACCGAACAGAATCTGAAGGACGCTTTCGCCGGCGAGAGCCAGGCGAACCGGCGTTATCTCTATTTCGCGCAGAAGGCCGACGTCGAAGGCTACAACGACGTTTCGGCCGTCTTCCGCTCGACGGCGGAGGGCGAGACCGGGCATGCGCACGGCCATCTCGAGTTCCTCGAGGAGGTCGGCGACCCGGCGACCGGTAAGCCGATCGGAACCACGGCCGACAACCTGCGCGCGGCGATCGCGGGCGAGACGCACGAGTACACCGACATGTACCCGGGCATGGCTCGGACCGCGCGCGAGGAAGGGTTCGACGAGATCGCCGACTGGTTCGAGACTCTCGCCAAGGCGGAGAAGAGCCACGCCGGGCGCTTCCAGAAGGCGCTCGACACGCTCAGCTGAGCCGCGTCCGCCAGAACCTGACAGAGGCGGGGCGCTCCGGCGCCCCGCATCGTTTCATCGAGGAAGAGCAATGAGGGAAGGCAGCCTCGAGGCGCCGGTCAGGCACCCTCTCGCTTGGCAGAATCCCGATTTCACTGACCGGGCGAAGGTCGAGGCAGAGTGCGAGCGGGTGTTCGACATCTGCCACGGCTGCCGACGCTGCTTCAATCTCTGCGACTCTTTCCCGAGGCTCTTCGACCTCATCGACAATTCGCCTAGCGGCGAGCTCGAGGGCGTCGCGAAGTCGGACTACAAGCAGGTCGTCGACGCGTGCACGCTCTGCGACATGTGCTTCATGACGAAGTGCCCCTACGTGCCGCCGCACGAGTTCAACATCGATTTTCCGCATCTCATGCTGCGCTACCGCGCGATGGAGCGGAAGGAGGGGCAGCTTTCCTTCGCCGAGCGCCAGCTCATCGAGACCGACCGCAACGGCAAGCTCGGCGGGATGGTCGCGCCGATCGCGAACTGGGTTACCGACCGCGGGAACGCGCTGACCCGGCCGCTCATGGAGAAGGTCGCGGGCATCGACAAGGAAGCCGCCCTGCCGAAGTTTCACGGCCGGACCTTCGTCATGCGGGCGAAGCGCGAGAAGGCCGAGCCGAACGCCGCCGCGCCGGCATTCGGCAAGCGCAAGGCGGCGCTCTACGCGACCTGCTTCTGCAACTACAACAACCCCGGTATCGGCGAGGCGACGCGAGCGGTTCTCGCCCATAACGGAGTCGAGACCGAGGTCGTCTATCCCGGCTGCTGCGGGATGCCTCAGCTCGAGCATGCCAATCTCGAACGCGTCGCGCGCGATGCGCGCCGCATCGCCGCCGAGCTCTGCGAGTGGATCGACAAGGGATACGACATTATCGCCCTCGTGCCTTCCTGCGCCTTGATGCTGAAGTTCGAGTGGCCCCTTGTCGTTCCCGACGATGCCGCGGTGAAACGCCTTTCGCAGGCGACGTTCGACATCGCCGAGTACATCGTCGACATCGCCAAGAAGGAAGGGCTCGCGCCCGGCCTCCGGCCGTTGGAGGGCGGAATCACCGTCCACGCCGCCTGCCATGCCCGAGCGCAGAACATGGGCGCCAAGGCGGCCGAAATGCTGCGGCTCATTCCCGACACGCGCGTCGCCCTCATCGAGCGTTGTTCGGGACACGGCGGCTCCTGGGGCGTTTTCAAGGGTAACTTCGAGACCGCGCTCAAAGTCGGAAAGCCGGTCGCGCGGCAGGCGGTGAAGAACGGAACGAAGCATGTCGCCTCGGAATGCCCGCTTGCCGGCATGCACATCGTTCAAGGCATCGAGAAGCTCGGGGAGGGGCCGGCGCCGAGCTACGCGCCTCACCCGATCGAGCTCATGGCAAAAGCCTGGGGATTGCAATGACACGGAAACTGACCCGCAGCGACATTCTTCCCCTCGCCGAGTACGGCAAGGAGCGGCGGCAGCGTCGCGCCGAGATCAACGAGATCAAGAAGAAGCGCCGCGTCGAGGTGGGGCCCTTCACCACCTTCTATTTCGAGTGCTTCGAGACGATGTGGCACCAGGTCCACGAGATGCTCTGGATCGAGAAGGGCGGGGAAGAGCAGATCGCGGACGAGCTCGCCGCGTACAATCCGCTGATCCCGGACGGGGACGAGCTGGTCGCGACGGTCATGATCGAGATCGACGATCCGGTGCGGCGGGACCGCACGCTCCGCCAGCTCGGCGGGATCGAGAAGGCGTTCTATCTCTCCTTCGCCGGCGAGACCATTCGCGGCGTCGCCGACGAGGACCGGGAGAATACGCGCGAGTCGGACAACAAGGCGTCGTCGGTGCAGTTCGTCCACTTTCCGTTCACGGCGGCGCAGAAGCAGAAGTTCAAGAGCGCCGGCACGCAGGTGGTGGTCGGCATCGACCATCCCAACTACGCCCATATGGCGGTGATGCCCGAGCCGGTGCGGCAAGAGCTGACGAGGGACTTGGAGTAACTCGCAACGGCCCGCTCGCCCCTGGGCCGGAGCTGCAACCGCCTTCCGCTACGAGCGGCCGACTACGAGCTGCAAGCTACCTGGGGACCTTCTCCGTCGGGTACACGCCCCAGATTTGGTCGCGGTGCACCCATCCTTCGATCTTGTGGGCTTCGATGCGGCACCATGCGCCCTCGCACTCGAGGAGCCGGGCGATGACGCCGGGCTCGGCGCGCGCGACCACGGGGGCGCCGGGCTCCGGCTTGGCATAGAGGGGACGCGTCTCGCCCGTAACGACGACCGAGCGCTTGCCGACCAGCATGCGCTGATGCACCCAGCCCTCGGTCCCTTCGCTGTCGCGAATCTTCCGCCAATGCTCGAATTCCTGGACGATCTCGACCGGGAGCTCCTTGCGCGTGAAGACCCACTCGATCGGGTAGCGATCGCCCGGGCCTGCGCGCAGATTCACCTGGTCCGATCGGAGCGCGGCAAAGCGCGGCAGAGGCAGCCTGTTGTCGGCCCCGGCGGCGACCCCGGCAGCGACGCAGAGCGCCATACATAAGGCTGCCGATCTAAAACGAACCACG
>JADGGZ010000153.1 GCA_019689675.1 Rhodospirillales bacterium
GCGCCCAGACGCGCCCGTTCCGGAGCGTCCCGTCGGCAGCCACCTCGAAGACGCGGATGTGCTGCCGCTCGGTATCGTTGACGAAGAGGAGCTTCTCGTCGCGGCTGAAGCAGAGCCCGTTCGGCTGCGCGAAATCGTCGGCGAGAAGCGTCAGCCGCCGGCCGTCCGGCTCGATCCGGTAGACGCCGCGAAAGCCGAGCTGCGGCTCGCGCGGCACGCCGTAATACTCCATCCGGCCGTAGGTCGGATCGGTGAAGTAGATGCCGCCGTCGCTCTTCACCACGATGTCGTTGGGGCTGTTGAGCTCCTTGCCCTCGTAGTGGCTCGCCAGCGTCGTGCTGCTGCCGTCCGCCTCGGTGCGCGTCACCCGGCTCGAGGCGTGCTCGCAGACGACCAGCCGGCCCTCGCGATCCCAGGCGAGCCCGTTCGACTTGAAGCACGGCTGACGGAAGGTCGTGACGCCCTCCCCCTCGCGCCAGCGGCGCAGGTGATCCCCCGGCATGTCGCTAAAGAGAAGGTACCGCTCGCGCCGATGCCAGAGCGGCCCCTCGGTGAAGAGAAAGCCGGTCGCCAGCTGCTCGAAGGCGACGCTCTCGCCGACGACGGAGGCGAAGCGGGGATCGCGGATCTCGACGCCGCTCATGTCGAGCTCTTCTTGCGCAGCTCGGCGACGGTCGTCCCGCCGACATACCAGTCCTCGGCGGTAACGTCCTCGAACACGACCCACACCGCCTCCTTCGGCAGCTCGGCGACCTCGCTGATCGCCGCGGTGACGCGCCGCGAGATCTCGTCCTTGCGCTGCTGGGAATGCCCTTTGAGGATGCGGATGTTCACGAACGGCATGACGGTCCTCCTCGAATAATCTCTCCCTTCGTGGAGAGGGAACGCGGGCGCGCCGGTGGCGCCGTGCGGACGGGCGGCGTCATAGCGCGAGCAGCTCGTGGCGAAGCGCCGCGTCGTCGCGCAGCGCTGCGGCGGGGCCGGAGAAGCGGACCGCGCCCTTCTCCAGAACGTAGACCCGGTCGGCGAGGGCGAGCGAGAAATCGACGCCCTGCTCGGCGAGAAGGATGGTGAGCCCCTGCCGCTTCAGGAGAAGGATGCGCTCCAGAAGCTGGTCCACGACGAGCGGCGCCAGCCCCTCCGACGGCTCGTCGAGGAGGAGAAGCTCCGGATTGCCCATGAGGGTGCGCGCGATCGTCAGCATCTGCTGCTCGCCGCCCGAGAGGAACCCGCCCGGGCGATCCGCGAGCTCGCGCAGCTTCGGAAAGAGATCGTAGACGGCCTCGATCGTCCACGGGCCTCTCCGTGCCGCGACGCGCTGCGCCACGTCGAGGTTCTCCCACGTGGTGAGCTCGCCGAAGATGCGGCGATCCTCCGGCACGAAGCCGATGCCGGCCCGCGCGACGAGATGAGGCGGCCAGCCGGTGATGTCCTCGCCCCGCCAGAGGATCGTGCCTTCCGCCGGCGTCGTCAGCCCCATGATGGAGCGCATCGTCGTCGTCTTGCCGACGCCGTTTCGGCCCAAGAGGCAGACGCATTCGCCCCGCGCGACCTCCAGCGACACCCCGAAGAGGACGCGCGAGATCCCGTACGAGGTGTGGACCTCGCGCAGCTCGAGGAGCGCCGTCAATGCCGCTCTCCCAGGTAGACGCGCCGCACCTCGGGGTCGCGCTGCACCGCCTCGGGCGTTCCTTCGGCGATGATGCGGCCTTGGTGGAGCACCGCGATGCGCTCGGCGATCGAGAAGACCACCTCCATGTCGTGCTCGGTGAAGAGCAGCGTCAGGCCGCGCATCTCGGCAATCCGCTTCAGGAGCGCGATCGTCTCGCGCGTCTCGGTCGCCGACATGCCGGCGGTCGGCTCGTCGAGGAGCAGGATGTCGGGATCGCCGGCGAGCGCGATGCCGAGCTCGACCTGCTTCTGGTTGCCGTGGCTGAGCTCCCCCGCCTTGACGTCCGCCTTGTCGAGAAGCCCCAGCGAGGCGAGCAGTTCCTCGGTCTCCTCGCGGTAGAGCCGCGCCGAGCGCGCCCAGAAATTGCGGCCGTGCCCGCGGTGCGCGATGAGGGCTGCCTGCACGTTCTCGAACACGGTGAGGAGCGGGAAGATGTTGGTGCGCTGGAACGAGCGGCCCATTCCCATCCGGCAGATGCGGTGCGGCGGCGCGCCGGTGATGTCCTCGCCCCGCAGGACGACGCGGCCCTCCGTCGGCTTCAGGTGTCCGGTGATGAGGTTGAAGAGCGTCGACTTGCCGGCGCCGTTGGGACCGATCACCGCGGCGATCCGGCCGCGCTCCACCGAGAGGCTGACCCCGTTGACGGCGCCGAACCCGCCGAACGACTTGCGGAGGCCGGACAGCTCAAGCATTGCGGCTCACCGGATCGGACGCGGGCTTCGGCAGCGTCACCGGCCGGCGGCGCAAACGCCATCGTGCGCCGGCGAGCGTGCCGACGATGCCGCCCGGAAAGGCGAAAAGGAGGATCATCAGCACGAGGCCGAGCACGAATGGCCAGTACTCGGTGTAGGATGTGATCTGCTGATTGAGGATGATGAGGGCGGCAGCGCCGACGGCGGGGCCCCAGAAATGGCCCATGCCGCCGAGCAGCGTCATGATGAGCGGCTCGGCCGACTTCGTCCAGTAAGCGAAATCGGGAAAGACGCCGCGATTGAAGATGCCGAAGAGCGCCCCTGAAAGGCCCGCGAAGAATCCGGCGACGACGAAGGCGGCGAGCTCGTAGAGACGGACGTTGATGCCGATGAACTGCGCGCGTTCCGGATTGTCGCGGATCACGGTGAGGATGCGTCCGAAGGGCGAATCGACGATGCGTCTCAGCGCCGCGAAGCAGCACGCGACGAGGACGAGCGCGACGAAGAAGAACTTGTCGCCGACGCGGAAATCGGCGAGGAGCGGCACCGCGTCCATCCACTCGAGATCGGGATAGGGGACGTTCGGCAGGCCCTGCTCGCCGCCGGTCACGTCGTTCCACTTGAAGCACACCGCCCAGACGATCTGCGCGAAGGCGAGCGTCAGCATCGCGAAATAGATCTTCGTCAGGCGGACGCAGAAGAAGCCGAAAACCGCCGCGAAGAACGCCGCCATCGCGCCGCCGGCGAGCCATGCGAGGAGGAACGGCACGCCGAGCTCCTTCATGAGGAGCGCGCAGGTGTACGCGCCGATCCCGAAATAGGCGGCATGGCCGAAGGTGACGAGCCCCGTGAAGCCGAGGAGGAGATTGAGCGAGGTCGCGAAGAGCGCGAGGATGACGATGTCGGTGGCGACGAAAGTGTAGAAGCGCGAGCCGAGGAACGGCACGACGAGAAGCGTCAGCGCGACGAGGAGTGTCCAGGGCACGCGGCGCGTCATCGGATCGGTCGCCCCAGAAGGCCCCACGGCCGGACGACGAGGATCGTCGCCATCAGCGCCGACACGGCGAAGATCGAGAACCCGGGAAAGACGAGAATGCCGAAGGCGAGCACCTGGCCGAAGATGAGCGCGCCGAGGAACGTGCCCCAGAAGGAGCCGAGCCCGCCGATGACGACGACGATGAAGGCGTCGACGATCACCGCGACGTCCATCCCCGGCACGATGCTCTGGGTCGGGGTCACGAGCGCGCCTCCGAGCCCGGCGAGGAAGGAGCCCACGAAGAACATGCCGGTGTAGATCCAGCCGACATTGGCTCCGAGCGCGCTCAGCATCTCGCGATCGAGCGCCGCCGCGCGCACGACCCGTCCGATCGCCGTACGCTGCAGCAGCAGCCAGAAGACGAGCGCGATCGTCGGACCCAAAAGGATGATGAAGAGGTTGTAGTGCGGCACCGTGATGCCGAGGAGCTGCAGGCTCCCCGAAAGGCTCGGCGGCCGCGACACCGAAAGCTGGCCGGTGCCCCACGTCACCTTGGCGACGTCCGCGAGAACGAGGACGAGGGCGTAGGTGAAGAGGAGCTGGTAGAGCTCCTCGCGCCGGTAGAGATGGCGAAGCAGCAGGCGCTCGATGGCGGCGCCGAGGATCGCGACGCCGAGCGCGGCCCCGAGGGCGGCGAGCCAGAATCCCTCGCCCTCCGGCCCTACCCAGCGCACGATCTGCCAGGCGAGATAGGCGCCCAGCATGTAGAAGGAGCCATGCGCGAAGTTGAGCACGCGCAGCACGCCGAAGATGAGCGAAAGCCCCGAGGCGATGAGAAAGAGGAACATCGCCGCGGTGAGCCCGCCGAGGAACTGGCCGAAGAGGAAGGAGGGCTCCATCACGCTCTCTGCCGGCCGGGGGGAAAAGCTCGCGCGGAAGGAGCACGCGGCCGCCGCAGCCGGCGCCGCGTCCCCTCGCCCTCCCTCACACCCCGTAGGGCCCGCTCCCCTTCCTCGCTAGGAAGGGAAGCCGGACCCGGTGGCCTCGTCGCCACGGAGCCTCAATCCATGAACGGCGCCGGGTCGATGTAGAGGACTTCCTGCATCACAGCGTGGCCGAGCTTCGGATCCATCACCGTCTTGCCCCAGAACTGGCCGCGGTTGGCGGTATGGTCCTTCGCGCGGAGCGTCTGCTTGCCGATCGGCGTCTCGACGGTGAGATCGAGCATCGCCTTCGCGACCTTGTCGCTGTCAGTGCTGTTCGCCTTCTTGATGCCCTCGACCAGCATCTGCATGGCGATGTAGCCGGTGATCGGCCAGGACGAGGGCGGGTCCTGCTTCGTGTACTCCTTGAGGCGCGAGATGTACTGCTTGTGCGCATCGGGGCCCGCCTTCCAGTCCCACACGTCGTAGCTGTTGCCCCAGATCCCGACCGGGTAGTCCGCGCCCATCGTCTTCGCCGATTCGAGCGAGGCCGCCTCGCCGGCGCCGATGAAGTTGTATTTGAGCGCGTCGAAGTAGCCGAGCGGCTTCGCCTGCTTGGCGAAGGTGAGGAAGTGGCCGCCCCAGAGCGAGGAGAAGACCGCCTCCGGCTTCTTCGCCATCTGCGCGTTGATGAAGGGCGTGTAGTCGGCCTCGCCGAGCTTCGGCCATTGCTGGTCGACGATCTCGACGTCCGGCTTGATCTTCTTCAGGTGCTCGACGAACGCCTTCGTCGCGTCCTGGCCGTAGGCGTAGTCCGGGCTCATCGTCCCGATCCGCTTCACGCCCCACTTGGCGACGATCTCGGCCGCGGTCCGCCCCTCGATCGTCGTCGTCGAGGCGGTGCGGAAGACGTAGGGATGAAGGTTGGCGGGCGCGGTCAGCTGGTCGGTCTTCGGGATCGCCGCGACGAAGACGATCTTGTTCTCCTTGGCGATCGTCGACACCGCCGGCCCTTCGGCCGAGGTGAGGGTGCCGACCAGGAAATCGACGTTGTCCTTGAGGATGAGCTCCCGGCTGACGCGCACCGCCTCGTCGGCGTTGCCCTTCGTGTCGCGCGGGATGAGCTCGATCTTCCGGCCGAGAACGCCGCCCTTGGCGTTGAGCTCGTCCACGTACATCTGGGCGCCCTTGAGCGACGGCTCTCCGAACAGCGCGCCGGGGCCCGAGAGAATCATGGGATAACCGACCTTAATCGTCTTCTGGGCCGAGGCGTCCACCGGCAGCAGGAGCGCCAGAAAACCGGGCAAAACAAGTAGAGCGCGTCGCCGCATTCTCTATTCCTCCCTGTTAGCTTGCTTGCCTATTTCGCTTTTTTCTTGATGTTCTCCCGCGTCCGGCCCCGGCGTCAAGCAGGCGACCCGCGCTGTGGCACGTTTCGTGAAAAGCCCCTAAGAATGCACGCACATACTCCTGGAGGACCCTCGATGCTGAAGAGCTTGCTCGCAGGCGCTGCGGCGCTTGCAACCATCGCCGCGGCGGGCGCCGCGGGCGCGCAGCAAACCAAGGTCGTGCTCGCGATGAGCGGCTGGACCGGCTTCGCACCCTTCACGCTGGCGAAGGAAAAGAACTTCTTCGCGAAGCACGGCGTCGATTTCGACATCAAGAAGATGCCGACCCAGGCACGTCACGCGGCAATGGCGGCGGGGGAGGTGCAGGCGATCGCGACGACGATCGACACGCACATCACCTACGTCGCGGCGAACGTGCCGGTGACGCAGGTTCTGGTGATCGACAGCTCGACCGGCGGCGACGGCGTGATCGTCAAGAAAGGGATCGAGAAGTTCGAGGATCTCAAGGGCCGGACCGTCGCCGTCGACAATCCCGGCGCCGTGTCGCACTTCTGGTTCTCCTACCTCCTGAAGCAGCACGGCATGTCGATGAAGGACGTGAAGCCGACCAATCTCGGCCCGCAGCCCGCGGCGAACGCCTTCGCCGGCGGGCAGTTCGACGCCGCGGTCACGTACGAGCCCTACATGTCGGGCGCGCTGAAGTCGGTGCCGGATGCCAAGATCCTCGTTTCCTCGCGCGAGACGCCCGGCGTCATCATCGACACGCTCGCCTTCCAGCCGGAGTTCATCAAGAAGAACCCGAATGCGGTGAAGGGCGTCGTCGCCGGCTGGTTCGAGGCGCTCGACTTCATCAAGCAGAACCCCGCCGAGGCGAACAAGATCATGGGCGCGGACGTGAAGCAGTCGGCCGACGATTTCGCCAAGTCGGCGGCGCTCGTCACCTGGTACGACCGCAAGGCGAACCAGGAGTATTTCGAGAAGACGATGCAGCCCTTCATGAAGGACGCGACCGAGATCCTGCTCGCAAGCGGCGTCATCAAGAAGGCGCCCGATCTCGCGCCGCTCGCGGACGGCTCGTTCGTGAAGTGAGCCTTCGCCGCGCACCGGCGTGCCCTCCTCCGCTCGCGGGGGGGGGCGAGAAAGGCGGAGCGCGGGGCCGTCGGAACGGCGTCCGGAGAGGGCGGCGTTCCGGCCCCCGCGCCAGCCCGCTCCCGCTCGCACGGGCGGGGAGCACGCATGCAGCAGTAGCCTCGCCATGAACCTTCTGACGCCGCTGAAGCCCGTTTCACCGACGCTGCGCCTCGCGCTCGGGATCGCGTTCTTCGTCCTTTTCGTCGCCGCGTGGGCTGCGGCCACGTTCGGCGGGCTCATCCGGCCGCTCTTCCTCGCCGACCCGCTCAAGACACTCGAGTCCGGCTGGACGCTCTTCACCGAGTTCGGCTTCGCCTTCGACGTCGCGGTGACGATATGGCGCGTTGTCGGCGGCTTCATCCTCGCCGCCGCGATCGCCGTGCCGCTCGGCATAGCGATGGGCGCCTTCAAGGCGGTCGAGGCGTTCTTCGAGCCGTTCGTCTCGTTCTCGCGCTATCTCCCCGCCTCGGCCTTCATCCCGCTGCTCATTCTCTGGGCGGGCGTAGGCGAGGCGCAGAAGCTCCTCGTCATCTTCATCGGATCGGTCTTCCAGCTGATCCTCATGGTGGCGGTCATCGTCGGCGGCACGCGAACCGATCTCGTCGAAGCCGCCTATACGCTCGGCGCGAAGGGTCGCCGCATCATCAGCCGGGTGATGCTGCCGGCGGCGGCGCCGCAGATCGCCGAAGCGCTCCGTCTCGTGCTCGGCTGGGCGTGGACCTACGTCATCGTCGCCGAGCTCATCGGCGCCTCGTCAGGAATCGGGCACATGATCATGGATTCCCAGCGCCTCCTCGATACCGGGCAGATGATTTTCGGCATCGTCGTGATCGGCATCATCGGGCTCATCTCCGACGTCCTCTTCAAGGCCGCCAACGAGCGGCTCTTCCCCTGGTATTTCCGGTAACCGAGCAGTCTCTTGTCGAAGCTTCTGATCGAGGGCGTCGCCCGCACCTTCCCCGGCCTGCGCGGCCGCCCGCCGACGCGGGCGCTCGAGCCGACGCATCTCGCCGTCGCCGACAACGACTTCATCACCATCCTCGGCCCCTCCGGCTGCGGAAAATCGACGCTGCTGCGGATCGTCGCCGGGCTCGACACCCCGACCGAGGGCCGCGTCCTCCTCGACGGCGAGCCGGTGACCGGGCCGGGTCCCGACCGCGGCATGGTTTTCCAGTCCTACACGCTCTTCCCGTGGCTCACGGTGCGCCGGAACATCTGCTTCGGCCTCGTCGAGAAAGGCGTGCCGGCGCAGCGCCAGCGCGAGATCGCGGACTACTTCATCGCGAAGACGGGCCTCAAAGGTTTCGAGGACCATTACCCGAAGATGCTTTCGGGCGGCATGCAGCAGCGCACCGCGCTGGCGCGCGCGCTCGCGAACGATCCCAAGATCCTGCTTCTCGACGAGCCGTTCGGCGCGCTCGACAATCAGACGCGCGCGCTGATGCAGGAGCTGCTGCTCGGAATCTGGGAGGGCGATCGGAAGACCGTGCTCTTCGTCACGCACGACATCGAGGAGGCGATCTTTCTCGCCAGCCGAGTCGTCGTGATGACCGCGAGGCCCGGCCGGATCAAGAGCGTGATCACCGTCGACCTGCCCTACCCGCGCGTCTACACCATGAAGACGAGCCCGGAATTCGCCGCGCTCAAAGCGCGTCTCACCGAGGAGATACGGGCAGAGTCGATTCGCGCGGACGAGGAACTCGCGGCGAGAAGCTGACGCCGTCCTCGCCGACGTCGCCGTGACGAAAGGGCGACGAGGTCGAATCTCGCCGCCTCGGCGACTGCGGCCGGCGGCCCGCGCTTCCGGCAGGCCGCCGCGCCGTTATGCCCTCAGTGCTGTTGTTCCAGAGCGAAGATCTCGTCCTTGATGCGGAGCTTCTGACGCTTGAGGTCGCTGATCGTGTCGCTGTTCGGAAGAGGTCGGTTGATTTCTTGGAGGATTGCCTGCTCCAGGCTGGCGTGACGGGCCCGGAGCGATTCCAGACGATCCTGCAGCGACATCTCAATGCCTCCTATCGCACGTGATACCGCAGTTGAATGATACTCTCGCGATCTCACGCGAGCCACCGGAAACGGTCCGGCGGTGATCTTCGCTCGATTTGGTGCGGGGCGCTGCGACTTCAACCCGGATCGCCGAACGCCTTGATCGCCGCGGCCCGCAGCGGCTCCGGTACGCCTAAACGCTTCAGGTAGAACGGCACTGCGTCGAAATGACCCGGGGGTTCTCTTGCTGCGGCGGCGACGATTCGCTCCTGAGCGAGCCGCTCCGCGGCGAGCTCTGCCGCCTCGAGCGAGTCGTGAAGGGGTGTCCCCCGCGCGCCGCGACGCGCCCGCCTCAGGGGCTCCACCACCTC
>JADGGZ010000154.1 GCA_019689675.1 Rhodospirillales bacterium
CCGATCTCGGGATCGTTCATGTCGCAGGCGTAGACGAGATAGGCGTAGCTCATGACGCGCCCGAGCGTCTCCTGAAGCCGCTCGTATTCCGCCACCGCGTTTCCGAGCGCCGCGCCGGAAAGGCCCGCGAGCTTGCCCTCGTAGCGTTCCTGGAAAACCCGCGCATCGCTCTCGGCGCGTGAAAGGTCCTCTTTCAGCGCGGCGCTGTCGCGCCCCGGATAGAGATCCGAAAGGTCCCATTCCGGCAGCTTGCCGAGGTCGGGCTTCTTCTCCGTCGCCGTCATGATGTCGCTCCGAGAATTGCGCGGGCTCAAGGATATAGGCGGCGCCGGGCGGGAACGCCACGCGGACGCGCCTTGTTGGATGGGCATGCGCAGCTTCCTCTGCCTCGCCCTCCTCCTCGCCGCCGTGGCGCCGGCCGCCGCGCAGCAGGCGCCGATGCCGTCAGGAGAAACCCAGCGCGCGCCGCGCCAGCACGTCGTGGCGGAAGCCGGCGACCAGATTCGCGCACGCGACGCGCTCGGCGCAGAGGTTCGCGGCGCCGACGGCGCCACACTCGGCAAGATCGAAGATCTCTATCTCTCGCGCGACAGGGGCGCGGTCGACCTCGCTGTCGTCGACGGGGCGCCGCTCGCCTGGGCAAGCCTCCGCTTCGAAGGGCGGCCGGCGCCGCATTTCATCGCCGAGGAGGCGAAGCGCGATCTCGCGAATGCGCCGAAGGTCGAGTCGGATCGTTACGTCGACGCGCGGGCCTTGCTCGGCGCCGACGTGCTCGGGCCCGACGGGGCGACGGTGGGGACGCTATCGGACCTCGTCCTACGCTTCGAAGGCGGCGCCCCGGCCGCGCTCCTCGTCACGCCTCAGCGCGGCGCCTCCAAGGAGAACCTGCCCCACGTCGTATCATGGAACGAGGCGAAGCCGCAGCTCGAGAACAAGCGCCTGCGGATTGCGCTCGATACCGAGGCGCTCCGGGCGCGTCCGCAATTCGCGACCATGGCGCCCGACCCGACGAGCGGCGCCGACACCAGCGGCACGTCGGCGCCGACGCCGCCCGGCACGCCGCTCGGGACCGGGGCCGCCGACCCGTCTGTTCCCGCCCCCGCGACGCGCCGCCGTTGACGTGGCGGCCTCGCGCCTATACCTTTGCCGCGAAATGATCGTGCGGCCCCTTCTGCGACTTACGGACCCGGCGCTCCACTGAGCGTCGGGAAGCTGTTGCGTCGCTGAAGTTTTTGTTTAGAGGGCCTTTAAATGCCGCACGAAACCGCCGCCGTCCGCCGAGACGGCATGCCGATCCATAAATACCGTCCCTTCCCGCCCGTCGCTCTCCCGGATCGCCAGTGGCCGTCCCGCATGCTGACCAAGGCGCCGATCTGGTGTTCGGTCGACCTGCGCGACGGCAATCAGGCGCTCATCGAGCCGATGGGCCCCGAGCGCAAGCGCCGCATGTTCGATCTCCTCGTCCGTCTCGGGTTCAAGGAGATCGAGGTCGGCTTTCCCGCCGCCTCGCAGACCGAGCTCGACTTCACGCGCGAGCTGATCGAGGAAGGGCGAATTCCGGACGACGTCACGATCCAGGTCCTCACCCAGTCGCGCGAGGAGCTGATCCGCAAGACGTTCGACGCCATCAAGGGCGCAAAACGCGCGATCGTCCATCTCTACAATTCGACCTCGGAGCTGCAAAGGCGCGTCGTCTTCAAGACCGGGCGCCAGGGCATCATCGACATCGCGGTCTCGGGAGCGCGGCTTATCCGCGAGCTCGCCGAGGAGGCGCGCAAGAACGGAACCGAGATCGTCCACCAGTACTCGCCGGAAAGCTTTACCGGCACCGAGCTCGACTTCGCGGTCGAGATCTGCGAGGCGGTCCTCGACGTCTGGCGCCCGACGCCGGAGCGCAAGACGATCATCAATCTGCCGGCGACCGTCGAAATGGCGACGCCGAACATCTACGCCGACCAGATCGAGTGGTTCTGCCGCCACCTCAAGGGCCGCGAGAACGTCATCATCTCGATCCACCCGCACAACGACCGGGGGACCGGCATCGCGGCCGCCGAGCTGGCGCTCCTCGCCGGCGCCGACCGCGTCGAGGGAACGCTCTTCGGCAACGGCGAGCGCACCGGCAACGTCGACGTGCTGACGATGGCGCTGAACCTTTTCAGCCAGGGCATCGAGCCGGGGCTCGTGGTGCGCGACATCGACGAGGTCGTTCGCACCGCCGAGTACTGCACCCAGCTTCCCGTTCATCCCCGGCACCCCTACGCGGGGTCGCTCGTCTACACCGCCTTTTCGGGCTCGCATCAGGACGCGATCAAGAAGGGCTTCGAGGCGCTGAAGAAGCGCAACGACGAGCTGTGGGAGGTTCCCTACCTGCCGATCGACCCGAAGGATCTCGGCCGCTCCTACGAGGCGGTGATCCGCGTCAATTCGCAGTCGGGAAAGGGCGGTATCGCCTACATCCTCCAGGCCGACCACGGCCTCGATCTTCCGCGCGGCCTGCAGATCGAGTTCTCGAAGGTGGTTCAGGACTGGACCGACCGCACGGGCAAGGAAGCCTCGAGCGCCGAGATCTGGCGACTCTTCAGCGAAACCTACCTCGCCGAGACGATCAGCGAGTACCGCACCATCCCGGACGGCCGCGGCCGGAGGCTGGAGGCGACGCTCGCCAACGGGACGGCCATCGAGGGCCACGGGTCGGGTCCTGTCGAGGCGTTCGTCGATGCGCTGCGCCGCGCCGGACTCGCGGAGATCGAGGTGCTCGACTACCGCGAGCACGCGGTCGGCGCAGGCGCCGACGCGATGGCAGCCGCCTATGTCGAGGTGAAGCGCAAGGACGGCGAGCGTTGCTGGGGCGTCGGCCTCGACAAGAACATCGTCAACGCCTCGCTGAAGGCCGTCGCCAGCGCCGCGCGACTTTCCTGATCCCCCGCTTGGCTCGGACGCTCGAACCGCGGGAGACCCGAACGCAGGTGAGGATGCGGCGCGCGTGGGCTCGCGTTTCGGTCGTCCCGAAGCGGCAGCCCCAGGGCTCGTCCCTGCGGGAGAGGACGGCGTGATCGATCTCGAGCGGGTACGGGCCGACACGCCCGGTGCGGCGCGCGTCATCCACTTCAACAACGCGGGATCCGCGCTGCCGCCTGCCCCCGTGCTCGACGCGGTCGTCGATCATCTCCGCCTCGAGGCGGAGATCGGCGGGTACGAGGCGGCGGACCGGGCACAGCCCCGCGTCGAGCGGACCTACGCTGCGATCGCAAGGCTCCTCAACGCAGCGCCGGACGAAATCGCGCTCATCGAGAACGCGACCCGGGCCTGGGACATGGCGTTCTACGGGCTCGGGCTCCGGCCCGGCGACCGCGTCCTCACCGGCGCCAACGAGTACGCCAGCAATGTGCTCGCCTTCCTGCAGGTCGGCGCCGACGTGGTCGTCGTGCCCGACGACGAAAGCGGGGCGATCGACGTCACGGCGCTCGAACGCCTCATCGACGAGCGCGTGAAGCTCATCGCCCTGACCCATGTCCCGACGAACGGCGGACTCGTCAACCCCGCGGAGGCGGTGGGCAGGATCGCGCGGGCGGCCGGCGTGCCTTTCCTTCTCGATGCCTGCCAGTCCGCTGGCCAAATACCGCTCGATGTCGAACGCCTCCAGTGCGACATGCTGTCGGCGACCGGGCGGAAGTACCTGCGGGGTCCGCGCGGCACCGGCTTTCTCTACGTCCGGCGGCACATGCTCGAGCGGCTTCGTCCGCCGATGATCGACCTCCACGCCGCCACCTGGGTCGCGACACGCGAGTACGACCTCCGCCCGGACGCACGGCGCTTCGAGAACTGGGAATCGTATGTCGCCGGAAGGGTCGGGCTCGGCGTCGCGGCCGAGTACGCGCTTTCGCTGGGCATCGAGGCGATCGAGGCGCGCGTCACCGGGCTCGCCGACACCCTGCGCGCGCACCTTGCCGCGATCCCCGGCGTCACAGTCCGCGATCTCGGAACGAGGCGCTGCGGGATCGTCTCCTTCACCGTCGCCGGCAAGGACGCCGCGGGGCTGAAGGATGCGCTCCGCTCCCGCTCCGTCAACGTGTCGGTCTCGAGCCTCGCTTCGACCCGCTTCGATATGGAGCGGCGCCGGCTCGAAAGCCTGCTGCGGGCGTCCGTGCACTACTACAACAGCGAAGACGAGATCGACCGCTTCTGCACGATTCTGGCCGAGCTCGTCCGATAGGACACGGGCCGCCGGTCGTCGCCCCGGCGGGCGTCCGAGCTCGCTTCCTGGCCGCCGGGACACGGCGCCCCGTGCGTGTTGGGCCTTCTACCCGGTCCGAATTCGCTCTAGTTAATCGCCTCGATGCGACGAAACCGCAGCGCCAAGATCGTAGCGACGCTCGGGCCGGCGAGTTCCGCGCCGGAGATGATCCGCGCTCTTTTCGAGGCCGGAGTCGACGTCTTCCGCCTCAATTTCAGCCACGGCAGCCACAGCGACCATCAGGCGCGAATCGAATCGATCCGCGCGGTCGAAAAGGAGCTCGGCCGACCGATCGGCGTCATGGCCGACCTGCAGGGGCCGAAGCTTCGCCTCGGCACCTTTGCCGCCGGCCGCGTGCGTCTCGTGGCGGGAAACCGATTTCGCCTCGACCTCGATCCGGCGCCTGGGGACGAAAGCCGCGCGCCGTTGCCGCATCCCGAGATCTTCGCCGCGATCCGGCCCGGCACGAACCTCCTTGTCGATGACGGCAAGGTCCGGCTCGAGGTCGAGCGCTGCGGCCCCGACCACGCGGAGACCAAGGTCGTCATCGGCGGCTTCGTCTCCGACCGCAAGGGCGTCAACGTGCCGAACGCGGTGCTGCCGATCTCCGCGCTCACGCCGAAGGACCGTGACGATCTCGCTTTCGCGCTCGGCATCGGTGTCGACTGGATCGCGCTTTCCTTCGTGCAACGTCCCGACGACGTCGCCGAAGGAAGAAAGCTCGTCGGCGGCAGGGCCGGCATTCTCGTCAAGCTGGAGAAGCCGCTCGCCATCGAGCGCCTCGACGAGATCATCGAGCTGTCCGATGCGGTGATGGTGGCGCGCGGCGATCTCGGCGTCGAAATGGCGCCCGAGGACGTGCCGCCGACGCAGAAGCGCGTCATCCAGGCCTGCCGAATGGCCGGAAAGCCGGTCGTCGTGGCGACGCAGATGCTCGAGTCGATGATCAACTCCGCAACTCCGACCCGTGCGGAAGCTTCGGACGTAGCGACGGCGATCTACGACGGGGCCGACGCCGTGATGCTGTCGGCCGAGACGGCGGCCGGCTCCTATCCGGTCGAGGCGGTCGACATCATGAGCCGGATCATCGCGCGCGTGCAGGCCGACCCGCTCTATTTCAAGACCATCGAGGCGCTCCACCTCGAGCATCAGCATACGGCTCCCGATGCGATCAGCGCTGCCGCGCGTCAGGTCGCCGAGACCGTCGGCGCGGCGGCGATCGTCAACTACACGACATCGGGCGCCACGGCGCTCCGTGCGGCGCGCGAGCGGCCGACCGTTCCGATACTGGTTCTGACCTCGAAGATCGAGACCGCGCGGCGGCTGGCCCTCCTTTGGGGCGCCCATTGCGTCCACGCCCGCGACGTCACCAACTTCTCCGAGATGGTGCAGCGCGCCGCGGCAATCGCACAGCGCGAGGGCTTTGCCGAGAAGGGTCAGCGCATCGTCATCACCGCGGGCGTTCCGTTCGGCACGCCGGGCGCCACCAACATCCTGCGCATCGCCTGGATCGACGGCTGAGGGCGAACAGCGCGGGGGCACTTTTCGTCCGGCGGCATCACGCGCGCCGATTGGAGGGAGCCGCTCGTGCCCGTTCAGGTGCCGCGGTTCTGTTG
The DNA here is from genome assembly GCA_019689675.1 of Rhodospirillales bacterium. GTDB lineage: Bacteria > Pseudomonadota > Alphaproteobacteria > ATCC43930 > CGMCC-115725 > JADGGZ01. The sequence goes on from JADGGZ010000154.1 coordinate 5,851, forward strand.
GTCCCGGGCCGACGATGGAAACGCCCGGGTGGGGGCGCCGAGAACGCTTCGGCTGAGGCGTTCTCCTCTCGATCGGGAATCCCGAGGAGCAATCCCGGGGCAGAGGCGTTCGACGAATGTGAGGAAGCGATGAACTACATCTCGCCGCGTTGGGAGCGACCCCGCATCCCGCCGGTCGATCCCGCCCTTATCGGCTCGGCGCTCTTCCTTGTCTCCGAGTATGCCGCCGAAAGGGAAGCCGAGGAGTCGGCCATCCGCGATCCCGAGGAGGAGGAGGACTTCGAGCCCGTTGCGCTGGAGACCCGCGCCGTGCTCGACCGGCTTTCGGACGAGCTCGGGACGGAGCCGAAGACGACGATCGCCGTCTATATCCGGCTGGTCGCGTTCCTCCGCCTCCTCGCCTCGGCACCCCATCTCGGGCCGCTCGCGACCGAGCCGGAATCCGGCGGCGCTCCAAACGCGGCCGCCCTCGAGGCGGCAGCGAGCCTCGATGTGCTTGCCGATCCGGAGTCGGGAGTGCCCGGGATATTCGATGAGGCCGAGTTCGAGGCAGCGCTCGAAGCCGACTGACCTCGCGGCCGCGGGAGCCGCTTGCCCCAAAAGTATGACGCCGCAGTCGGCAAGTCGCCGCGAGTTTATGCAATCTTCGTGCTAATGCGGGGTTCGCTGCTTACCCGGCGTAAACCTTGCCCTATCTAGCATGCGCCGTTGTTGTCCTGCCGCTACGGGGAAGCGGGAGCGATGAACAGGCATCAATTGGGCGGGGCCGTGCTGGTGCTCATCGCCGGCGCGATCTTGTGGGAAGCGAAAACGCACGGGTTCAGCATTGCGGGCTCGGGCTATGCAGCGACGTTGTTCGCGCTCGCGATCGCGGCGATGGGCGGGCTCGTCGTCCTCTTCGGCGGAGACTCCGACATTTTTTCCGTACGCGCGGGCTTCGTCCTCACCATGGGCCTCGTCCTCGCCTGCGGCTTCGTCGCCGGTGCAATGGACGTCCTCGGCTACCGCGCGTCGATCGCGATTGCCGTCGTCTTCCTCTTCGGCGCGCTCGAGGGTCGTCATCCCGCAGCGGTGATCGGCGCGGCGCTGCTTCTCGCCTTCGGCTCCCATTATCTGCTCGAGACGACGCTGCACGTGCCGCTGCCCCGCGGCTTCATGAGCTTCTGAGCGCGCTCCGGCTTCGCCGGCAGCGCCTCGTCGATCACCGCGCGGACCCGCTTCCGCCTCGCGGGTCGGGCAAGCCGCCGAAGGTGCGGCAGAGACGCCCCACACTGGCGTAGCATCGCCCGATGACCGCGACCGAGGCCGCGCCACGCGCGGCGCCACGCGCCGGGCTCCTCCCGCTGTTCTCGTCCACGCTCTTCCTTTCGGCCGCGCTTCTCTTCGCGGTGCAGCCGATGATGGCGAAGCTCGTGCTGCCGTTGCTCGGCGGCGCGCCGGCGGTGTGGAACACGGCGATGCTCTTCTTCCAGAGCGCGCTCCTCGCGGGCTATGCCTATGCTCACGGCATCGCGCGCTGCTTCCGACCGGGTGCGCAGGTCGCGCTTCATCTCGCGATACTGGCCGCAGGATTCTTCTTCCTTCCGCTGAGCCTCCCGGAAGGGTGGAGCCCGCCCACAGAGCAGACGCCCATCCTTTGGCTTCTCGGCGTCCTCAGCGTTTCGGTCGGACTTCCCTTCGTCGCGCTTTCGGCGACGGCCCCGCTCCTCCAATCGTGGTTCTCGCGCTCGGGCCACGGTGCGGCTGCGGATCCCTACTTCCTCTACGCGGCGAGCAATCTCGGTTCGATCCTGGCCCTCCTCGCCTATCCGTTCCTGATCGAGCCCGCCCTCGCCGTGAGCCGGCAGCGTCTCGCCTGGTCCATGCTCTACGTCGTTCTCGCGCTGCTCGTCGCGCTCTGCGCCATGCGCGCGGGAACGGGCCCAGTCGCCGCGACCGTCGCCAGCGAGGAAAGGCGGCCTCGAGCCGCGACGGTGGTCCGATGGGTACTCCTCGCTTTCGCGCCATCGAGCCTTCTCCTCGGCGTCACCAGCTTCATCACGACCGACCTCGCCTCGGCGCCGCTCTTCTGGGTCGTGCCTCTCGCGCTCTACCTCCTTTCCTTCGTGATCGTCTTCGCGCGGCGGCCGCGGCTCCGCCACGAGTGGATGGTCGCGCTCCAGCCCTTCGTCCTCATCCCGCTCGCGCTCGCCTTCGGCCTCGGAACGACGCTGGAGCTCGGGACGATGATCGCGCTCCACCTTCTCGCCTTCTTCGTGACCGCGCTCGTCTGTCACGGCGAGCTCGCGCGCCAGCGGCCGTCGGCGCGCCACCTCACCGCCTTCTATCTCTGGATGTCCGTGGGCGGCGTGCTGGGCGGCGCCTTCAACGCGGTGCTGGCGCCGCTCCTCTTCCCCGGCATCTGGGAGTATCCGCTCGCGATCGTCCTGGCCGCGGCGCTCCGCCCCGCGCTCGCGCAGGGGCGGCGGTTCTTCGACTTCGCGCTGCCGCTCTTCCTTCTCGCGTTCCTCATCGGGCCGAGCCTCTTCGGCACGCCTGTCCTTCAGCTCGAGCTGGCAGGCAAGATCGTCTTCCTCGCCGCCGCCGGAGCGACCGCCTACGCCTTCCGAAGCCGGCCGCTGCGCTTCGGGCTCGGCATCGCAGCCCTTCTCGCGGTCAGCTTCGCCGGTCGCGAGAACGAGGTGCTCCTGCAGACGCGAAGCTTCTTCGGCGTCTACCGGGTCGAGCTGGACGAGTCCCGGGGCGTCGTCACGCTCGCGCACGGAACGACGCTGCACGGCGGACGCTTCGCCGATCCGGAGCGGCTCCTGGAGCCGATCACCTACTACAATGCCGCCGGCCCGGTCGGCGATGTTTTCGACTTCGCGCGGCCTGCCCAGCGGATCGCCGTCATCGGACTCGGCACCGGGACGATGGCATGCTGGACGAAGCCGGGCGACACGCTGGATTTCTACGAGATCGACCCTGCCGTGGTCGCCATCGCACGCGAACCGCGCTATTTCGCGTTCCTCGCGGGCTGCGCCCCGGAGGCACGGATCGTGCTCGGCGACGCCCGGCTCGAGCTCGCGCGGGCACCAAGCGGAGCCTACGACCGGATCGTCATCGACGCGTTCAGCTCGGACGCCATCCCGATCCACCTCCTCACGCGCGAAGCGGTCGCCCTCTACCTCGAAAAGCTCGCGCCGAACGGCATCCTCCTCGTCCACATCTCGAACCGGCACCTCGCGCTCGCCCCGGT
>JADGGZ010000155.1 GCA_019689675.1 Rhodospirillales bacterium
GTCCTGCGACCGGTCCGGCCCCGGGCTTACTTGCCCCACCACTTCTTGTCCCGGCCGACGTCGATCGTGTCGAGGATCTTCCAGCCGACCTTGCCGCCGGAGACCTGACCCTCGGCGATGTCGACGTTGACGACGCTGCGGTGGTCCTCGGCGGTCCAGGTCGCCGGCGCGCAGACGCCTTCGAGGCCCTTCGGCACCCAGTTGGCCTTCTGGATCATGCCCTTCCTGATGTTCTCGCCGGTGATGCCGCCGTTCTTGTCGGCCCACTCCATCGCCTCCTTGGCGTAGAAGACGGTGCAGACCGCGGCGATGTAGTAGGTGCTGCGGGGCTTGCCCTTGGCGATCGCCTCGACCGTCTTCATGCCCGGGACGTCGGTGCCCCAGGGCTTCACGTGGAGCGGCATGACGACGCCGTTCGCCGCGTCGCCCGCCGCGTTCATCACGATCTCGGAGTAGCCCCAGATGTTCGTGAGGAAGCGCGTCTTGACGTCGACCGTGGCGCACGACTTCAGCACCGCGACGTTGCTGTCGCCGCTGTTGGCGAGATAGGCGTACTGCGCGCCCGACTCGCGGAGCGTCAGGCACTGCGCCTTGAAGTCCGCCGGGCGCAGGCTGTACTGGATCGACGGCAGGACCTCGAAGCCGAGCTCGTTCGCGGCGGCGAGGCACGCTTCCTTCGGCGAGTTCGGGAACGGGTGGTTGTCGCCCATGAAGACGAATTTCGGCTTGCCCTGCCCGCCTTTCGCCTTCCAGTCCTTCATCGCCCAGGTGACGAGCGCGCGGCAGCCGTCCGAGTAGCTCGGCCCGTGGAAAAAGTTGTACGGCGTCGCGCGCTCGACGTTACCGCTCTTGCCCGAGGCGTCGGTGAGCTTCGCCGAGAAGGAGTGCGAGAAGAACGGGATTTTGTCGTCGTTGGTGAAGGCGGTGAGCGCCTCGGTGTCGGCGGTGCCATAGCCGTAGATGAGCTGCGGCTTCTTGGAGCCCGACGTCCAGCGCTTGTAGGTCGTGACCGCGGCCGGCGCCTTGTAGCCGTAGTCGACCGCCTCGCGCTCGATCTTCTTGCCGTTGATCCCGCCGTGCGCGTTGATCCAGTCGATCGTGTCGACCTTCGCGGGCGCGAACTCGTTGCCGATCTGCGCGGTGGCGCCGGTGAGATCGTCGAGGATCCCCATGAAGATCTCCTGCGCGCCGGCGGGCGCGGCGGCGAGCGTGCCGCCGAGCGCGGCGGCGGCGATCGCCAATTTGCTTGTCTTTCTCATGACCTCTTCTTCCTCCTCTCGTGTCGGTCTCTCGTTCGGGTCCGCGCCCCTGCCGACCTAGTGCGCGAACGGGTAGAGCTTCCAGTAGGCCTTGACGAGCCGCCAGCGATGCGCGAGGCCCTGCGGCTCGAAGATGAGGAACAGCACGATCGCGAGCCCGACGGCGGCCTCCTTGGCGAAGGCGAGGCCGTTGACGATCTGCGGAATGTCGCCCCAGCTCGTCGACCGGAGCGCGTGCACAGCGAGCTCGAGCCCCTCCGGCATCAGCACCATGAAGGCGGCGCCCATGAGCGAGCCCATCACCGAGCCCATGCCGCCGATGATGATCATCGCGAAGAACTGGATCGAGAGCAGGATGTTGATGCTCTCCGACGACACGAACCCGACGTAGTGCGCCATGAGGGCGCCCGCGACCGCCGCGTAGAAGGTCGAGATGCCGAAGGCGAGCACCTTGTAGCGGGTGAGGTCGATCCCCATCACCTCCGCCGAGAGGTAATGGTCGCGCACCGCGACGAAGGCGCGCCCGTCGCGCGTCCTCAGGAGATTCGTCGCGAAGACGTAGAGCACCACGAGATGCGCGAGGACGACGTAGAAATAGGCGCTCTCGCCGGCGAGGCGGAAGCCGAAGAGCTCGTAGGGCCTGGCGTGCGCGCCGGCGGCGCCGCCGCTGAACCACTCGGCGCGAGCGAAGAAGTCCTCGAGGATGTACTGCGCGGCGAGCGTCGCGATCGCGAGGTAGAGCCCCTTGATCCGCGCCGCCGGCAGGCCGACCACGATGCCGACCACCGTCGTCATGAGCCCGGCGAGCGGGATCGCGAGCGCGACCGGGACCCCGAACTTGTTGCTGAGCCAGGTCGAGCCGAAGGCGCCGAAGCCGAAGAACGCGGCGTGCCCGAGCGAGATCTGGCCGGTGCAGCCGGTGAGAAGGTTGAGCCCGAGCGCGCCGATCCCGTAGATGCCGATGTAGATGAGGAGCGAGAGCCCGTAGCGGTCGAGGACGAGCGGCAGCGCGAGGAGCGCGAGGATGCCGACGAGGGCCGCGATGAGCGAGCCCCGCGTCGGGAAGATCGTCTTGTCGGCCGCGTAGCTCGTCCGGAAGTCGCCGCAGGGCCGTGCCGTAGCGAGCGCCATCAGAGCCTCTCGATGTCCTTGGTGCCGAAGAGGCCGTAGGGCTTCACCATCAGGATCGCCACCAGCACGTAGAAGGGCGCGATCGTGTAGAGATTGCCCCAGTGGAGGAACTGGCCGTCGACGTACTCGGCGAGGTTCTCGAGGACGCCGACGATGATCCCGCCCACGACCGCGCCGACGATGCTGTCGAGCCCGCCGAGGATCACCGCCGGGAAGACCTTGATGCCGAAGGCGGCGAGCCCGGCCGAAACGCCGTTGACGAGGCCGATGACGATGCCGGCCATCGCCGAGACGAGCGCCGAGATCGCCCACGCCATCGCGAAGACCTGGCGCACCGAGACGCCGAGCGAGGCGGCGACCTGCTGGTTGAAGGCGGTCGCGCGCATCGCGAGGCCGAGCTTCGAGCGGTTGAAGAAGAGCGCGAAGCCCGCGAGCGCGACGAGCGCGACCGCGCAGCTCGCGAGATACGCGACCTCGACCTCGAGCCCCGCGAGGTTCACCTTCTGCGCGTCGAGCACCGGCGGGAAGGACTGCGGCGCCACGCCGAAGATCCATTTGAGGATCGCCTGGAAGAAGACCGAGAGCCCGACCGTCACCATGATCATCGAGATGAGCGGCTCGCCGATGAGCGGCCGCAGCACCACGACCTGGATGAGGATGCCGAGCACGACCGAGAAGGCGAGCGTCAGCAGGAACGCGGCCCAGAAGGGCAGCCCTACCTGCACCACCGCGCCCCAGCACACCCAGGCGCCGAGGAGGAGGAGCTCGCCTTGCGCGAAGTTGACGACGCGCGAGGCCTTGTAGATGAGGACGAAGCACATCGCCACGAGGCCGTAGAGGACCCCGACGATGAGGCCGTTGACGACGAAGAGCGCGAGGAGGTCGAGCTGCATCGCCTACTCCGCCGCCTGCCGCTCGGGGAGCGGCGCCGGCGCCGCCAGCGTCTCGATGACGACGCGCGCGCGGAGGCGCTGCCGCCGCCCGTCCTGGAGCGTGATCGTGGTGTCGACGTCGAGGGAATCGCCCGGCCCGTAGAGCGCCTCGATCATGCCGGCGTAGCGCTCGTTGATGACGCCGCGGCGCAGCTTCCGGGTCCGGGTGAGCTCCCCGTCGTCGGCGTCGAGCTCCTTGTAGAGGAGGAGGAAGCGGGCGATGCGCTGCGAGGGCGGGAGGACCGCGTTGATCGCCTCGATCTCGCTTCTGACGAGCGCCCGCACCTCGGGCCGCGCGGCGAGATCGGAATAGGTCGTGAAGGCGATCCGCCGCGCCTCGGCCCATTTCGAGACGATCGAGTAGCGGATGCAGATCATCGCCGTGACGAAGCGACGCCCCTGCCCCAGCACGACGCACTCGCCGATATAGGGCGAGAACTTGAGCCGGTTCTCGAGGTACTGCGGCGAGAAGCGGTCGCCGTTGGCGAGCGTCGCGAGGTCGCGCATGCGGTCGAGCACGACGAGATGGCCCTTCGGCGTCACGTAGCCGGCATCGCCCGTGTGGAGCCAGCCGTCGCGGACATCGGCGCGCGTCGCCTCCTCGTTGCGGTAGTAGCCCGCGAACATGCCGGGATGCCGCACCACCACCTCGCCGAGGCCGTTGCGGTCGGGGTCGTCGATGCGCAGCTCCACGGTGCGCAGCGGCTGCCCGACCGTGTCGAAGTCGACGTCGTCGAAGCGGTGCGCGCACCACACCCCGACCATCTCGGTCTGGCCGTAGACCTGGCGCAGCGGCACGCCGATCGCGCGGAAGAAGCGGAAGACGTCGGGGCCGAGCGGCGCGCCGCCGGTCGCCGCCGAGCGGATGCGCGAGAGCCCGATGCGGTCGCGGAGCGCGCGCCCGACGAGGAAGTCGGCGAGGCGCGAGCGCCGCCCCGAAGCCGCGACCGCCATCCCGCACTTCAGCGCGACGTCGAAGAGGAACCGCTTCAGCGGCGTCGATTCCATCATCCGCGCCTTGATGTCGGCGGCGATCGCCTCCCAGACGCGCGGCGCGTAGAGGAGCGCGGTCGGCGCGATCTCGCGCATGTCGTGCTGCGTCGTCTCCTCGTCCTCGACGAAGTTGAGGCGGATCCGCGAGAGGAGCACGTGCGCCACCGCGTTCACCTGCTCGCCGATCCAGGGGAGCGGCAGGACCGAGACGTAGTCGTCGTCGGGCCCCTTGGGATCGACCTCGAGGAAGACGAGGCCGTGGCGGAGGAAGGGCCCGGACTTCAGGACCGCGAGCTTCGGGTGCGAGGTGGTCCCGGAGGTGGTGCAGAGGATCGCGGGCGCGTCGGGCCGCGTCGCGGCGACGAGCGCGTCGAAGCGCTGGGGCTCGGCCGCGTGGCGCTCCTCGCCCGCGGCGACGAGCGCCGCCATCGGGAGGAGCCGCCCGTCGCGGTGCTTCCGCATCCCGCGCTCGTCGCAATAGACGACGCGGCGGAGCGTCGGCAGGCCGTCGCCGAGCTCGAGGATCTTGTCGACCTGCTCCTCGTCCTCGGCGACGATCACCGAGACCTCGGCGTGGTTGACGAGATAGCCGAGCTCGTCCTTGAGCGAGTCCTTGTAGATGCCGAGGCTGAGCGCGCCCAGCGCGTGCGCCGCGATCTCGGCGAAGAAGAGGTCGGGCCGGTTCTGCCCGATATAGCCGACGACGTCGCCCGCGGTAACGCCGAGCCCTTCGAGCCCGAGCGCGATCGCGCGCACGCGGGAAAGGCACTCGGCCCACGTCGTCTCCTGCCAGATGCCGAGGCGCTTCTCGCGCACGGCGACGCCGTCGGGCCAGTTCCTCGCGTTGTGGACGAGAAGCCGCGGCGTCGTCGCAAGCTCGTCCGGCAGCGTGCCGCCGAACGGCGTCGGCGGCAGGTCACGCCGCGGCATCGGCGCTCCCCAGATAGGCGGCGCGCACCTCGGCGCTCTCCGCGATCTCCTGCGGCGTTCCGTCGGCGATCTTCTCGCCGTAGTTCAGCACGATGACGCGGTCGGAGAGGTCCATCACGACGCCCATGTCGTGCTCGATCATGACGACGGTGACGCCCCACTCGTCGTTCACCTCCATGATGTAGCGGGCGATGTCCTCCTTCTCCTCGAGGTTCATGCCCGCCATCGGCTCGTCGAGGAGGAGGAGCCTCGGCTCGATCGCGAGTGCGCGCGCGAGCTCGACGCGCTTGCGGAGGCCATAGGAGAGCGTGCCGGCGACGGCGTGGCGGATGTGCTCGATCTCGAGGAGGTCGATGATCTCCTCGACGCGCCTCCGGTGCTCGATCTCCTCGCGCTGCGCCCCGCCGAGCCAGTAGAGCCCGCCGCGCAGAAACCCGGTCTTCAAGAGGTGGTGGCGCCCGACCATGATGTTGTCGAGCACGGTCATGTGCGCGAAGAGCGCGAGGTTCTGGAAGGTGCGCGCGATGCCGAGCCGCGCCCGCGCCGCGGTCGGCAGGCTGCCGATCGGCCTGCTGTCGAAGAAGAGCTCGCCCTCCGACGGACGGTAGCGGCCCGAGATGCAGTTGAGGAGCGAGGTCTTGCCGGCGCCGTTCGGGCCGATGATCGAGAGGAGCTCGCCCTCGCGCACCTCGAAGCTGACGTGGCGCAGCGCCTTGACGCCGCGGAAGCCGAGCGAGATGTCGCGTCCTTCGAGAAGAACCTTCGCGCTCACGGAGTCCCGGCGTATTGGAGGACGGCGCGGCCCGCCTTCTCGCGCGCGATGACGAGCTTCATGATCTGCGCGGTGCCGTCGCCGATCTCGAGCCCCATGATGTCGCGCAGGCGCTGCTGGTGCGGCAGGTCGAGCGACCAGCCGTAGTGGCCGTGCGTCAAAAGGCACTGGTGGACGACCTCGACCGCCGTCTTCGGCCCCAGCCACTTGCACATTGCCGCCTCCGCCGTGTGCGGCGCCCCCTCGTCGCGCAGGGCGAGCGCATGGTAGCAGAGCTGCCGGAGCGCAGCGATCATCGTCTCGCCTTCGGCGAGCGGGAAGGTGACGCCCTGGTACTGCGCGATCGGCGCGCCGAAGGCGCAGCGCTCCTTGACGTAGGCCCAGGTCTCGTCGAGCGAGGCCTGCGCGGCGCCCGCGCATTGCAGGCCGATGAGCGCGCGGCTGAAGTCGAACCCCTGCATCACCTGCGCGAAGCCCTGCCCCTCGCCGGCGAGCCGGTTCTCTTCCGGCACGAAGACGCCGTCGAAGAAGATCGAGCCGCGCCCCACCGCCTTGCTGCCGAGGTCGTTGAAGCGCGTCGTCGAGACGCCCTTCGAGTCCATCGGCACGAGGAAGGCGGTGACGCCCCGCGCCCCCTCCTCCGGCTTGCCGGTGCGCGCGAAGACGATCGTGGCGTCGGCCTGGTCGGCCATGCTGATCGAGGATTTCTCGCCGTCGAGCACGTAGCCGCCCGGAACGCGCCTTGCCGCGAGCGCGAGGTTGCCGGCGTCGGAGCCCCCGCGCGGCTCGGTGAGCGCCACCGCGACGATCGCCTCGCCGGCGACGATGCGCTTGATCCAGTGCCGCGCGAGCTCGGGCGCGGCGTGCCGCGCGAGGATGCTGCCCTGGAGCGAGGCGAGGAGCTGGATGTAGGAGGCGTTGAAGTCGCCGTAGGCGAGCGCCTCGATGACGAGCCCGGCGGTGACGCTCGGCTGCCCGAGCCCGCCGTAGGCTTCGGGAAGGTCGACGCCGATGAGCCCCAGGGATCCCATCTCGGCGACGAGGGCGCGGTCGATGCGCCCCTCCTTCTCGCGCGCCTGGTAGTGCGGCGCGAGCTTCTCCTTCGAAAAGCGCCGCGCCGTTTCGAGGAAGGCGCGCTGCTCGTCGGAAAGACGGGCGATCACCACCTTCGCGCGGCCCTCCCTTACTTCTTCAAATGCTTGCGGAAGTCGGGCTTGCGCTTCTCGTTGAAGGCGCTGACGCCCTCCTTCGATTCCGCGGTCGCGTAGTAGAGCTTCAGCGCCTGCATGCCGAGCGCGCCGATGCCGCGGATGCTCTCGGTGTCGGCGTTGAAGGAGCGCTTGGCGATCGCGAGCGCGGTGGGGCTACGCTCCAGGAGCTCGGCGCACCAGCGCTGGACCTCGGCGTCGAGCTGCTCGTGCGGCACGACCGCGTTGACGAGGCCCATCTGCAGCGCCTCGGCGGCGGTGTAGCGGCGGCAGAGATACCAGATCTCGCGCGCCTTCTTCTCGCCGACGACGCGCGCGAGATAGGCGGTGCCGAAGCCGGGATCGACCGAGCCGACCTTGGGGCCGACCTGGCCGAAGATGGCGCGCTCGGAGGCGATCGTGAGGTCGCAGAGCGTCGCCAGCACGTTGCCGCCGCCGATCGCGTAGCCCTGGACGCGCGCGATCACCGGCTTCGGCACGTCGCGGATCACCGTCTGCAGCTCCTCGACGGGAAGCCCGATGAGGCCGCGCCCGTCGTACTGCCCGTCATGCGCCGACTGGTCGCCGCCGGTGCAGAAGGCGCGGTCGCCCGCCCCGGTCAGCACGATGACGCCGATCGAATCGTCCCACCCGGCGCGGTTGAAGGCGTGGATCAGCTCCTCGCAGGTGATGCCGCGGAAGGCGTTCATCACCTTCTCGCGGTTGATGGTGATGCGCGCGACGCCGTCCTTGGCGTCGTAGAGTATGTCCTGGTACTGCATTTCTCTCCGCCTGGGTTCAGCCGGCCATCGTCAATCCGCCGGAGACGCTCAGCACCTGGCCGGTGACGAAGGCGGCGTCGTCGCTGGCGAAGAAGAGGATCGCGCCCGGCAAATCCTCGGGCTCGCCGATGCGGCCGAGCGGGATCGAGCGCCGGAACGCCTCCTCGAGCTTCTCGGGGTTGCCGGCGCCCTGCTTGTAGTCCTCGAAGAGCCGGGTGCGGGTGACGCCGGGGCAGACGACGTTGACGGTGATGCCGAAGCGCGCGTTCTCGCGCGCCAATGTCTTGGCGAAGCCCATGAGCCCCGCCTTGCAGGCGGCGTAGACCGCCTCGCCCGACGAGCCGACGCGCCCCGCGTCCGAGGCGATGTTGACGATGCGGCCGGCCTTCCGCTCGATCATCCCGGGCAGCACGACATGGGTCATGTTGAGCGCGCCCACGAGGTTGATCGCGATGAGCTTCTGCCAGTCCTCGGGGCGCGTGTCCTTGAAGAGGCGGAAGACGTCCCAGCCGGCGTTGTTGACGAGGATGTCGATGGGGCCGAGCGCGGCCTCGGCGTCGGCGACGGCGCGGCGGACCTGATCATAGTCGGTGATGTCGCAGGAGAAGGCGCGCGCCGTGCCCCCGGCGGCGGCGATGGCGCCGGCGACGCGCTCGGCCGCCTCGGCGTCGCGGTCCATGACGGCGACCCTCGTGCCGGCCTCGGCGAAGCGCCGGCACGTCGCGCCCCCGATCCCGCCGCCGCCGCCGGTGACGATGGCCGTCTTGCCGCCGAGCCCACGCATCGCGCCTTTCCTCCCGCCGTTTTGCGCTGTCTATATGTCAATGCCATGATACACTTTCGGAGAGATCAGTCAATGCATTGTCATATCTGATGGCACACCCCCCTGCCGCCCTCGCCCGCGACGCGGAGGACGAAGCGCGGTTCGAGATCGCGAACCGGCTCTTCTTCCGCCTCTATCAGGCGTCGAACCTGATGCATAAGACGGGCTCGCGGGCGGTCGCCGCCTACGGCACGACGACGCAGCAA
>JADGGZ010000156.1 GCA_019689675.1 Rhodospirillales bacterium
ACACCCCCCCCCCCCCGGTTCCCTAAACCCTCGGGGGGCCCCGGGGGAAGCGGGGGGGCGCCGGGCGTTTCAACGGGGCGGATGGAGCGATGAAGAAGGCGAAGCTCTTCGAGAAGCTGGCGCTGGGGCCGGTCGAGCTCTGGAACCGGATCGTCGTCGCGCCGATGTGCCAGTACTCGGCCGACGACGGTTCCGCGACCGACTGGCACCTCCAGCATCTGATGCAGCTCGGGATGTCGGGCGCAGGACTCGTCATGGTCGAGGCGACCGCAGTCGAGCGGCGGGGCCGGATCAGCCACAATTGCCTCGGCCTCTACTCCGATTCGAACGAGGCCGCGCTGGCGCGGGTGCTCGCCGCCGCGCGCCGCGTCGCTCCCGCCGGAACCCGGTTCGGAATCCAGCTCGCCCATGCCGGCCGCAAGGCGTCGGCAAGACGGCCCTGGGAAGGGGGCGGCCCCCTTGCGCCCGACGAGGATCCGTGGCCGACCGTCGCGCCCTCGGCGATCCCGTTCGGCGAGGGCTGGCACGTTCCGGCGGCGCTCGGGAGCGAGGAGATCGAGCGCCTGCCGGGGCTCTTCCGCCGCGCCGCGGAGCGCGCTGCCCGGATCGGCTTCGACGTCGTCGAGCTGCATTTCACGCACGGCTATCTGCTCCACGAGTTCCTCTCGCCCCTCGCCAACCGGCGCGGCGACCGCTGGGGCGGCGATGCGGCCGGGCGCGAGCGGCTCCCGCTCGCGATCGCGGAGGAGGTCGCAGCGGCGCTGCCGCCGCATGTCGCGTGGGGCGCGCGCATCACCGGCTCCGACTTCGCCGCGGGCGGGATCGAAGTCGAGGACGCCGCAAGGCTCGCGAGCGCCTTGAAGGCGCTCGGCGGCAGCTACGTGTGCGTGTCGAGCGCGCCGATCACGGCCGACGTGCGCCTCCCGATCGCGCCCGGATATCTCGTCCCGCTCGCCGCCGAGGTGCGCGCCAAGTCCGGCATCACGACCCGAGCCGTCGGCGGCATCACCGAGCCGCGCCAGGCGGAGCGCATCCTCGCCGAGGGCGCGGCCGACCTGGTGGCGCTCGCGCGCGCCTTTCTCAGCGATCCGCGCTGGGTCTGGCGGGCGGCCGAAAGCTTCGGCATCGAGATCGAGTATCCGCCGCAATACGCGCGCGCCAAGGGCATGCGCGGCGAGGCGGCGGCCTAGGAAGGGCGCGCGCCGGCGGCATTCCGCCGGAAGGGGGCTGGGAGAAAACGCGCCGGGGACTAGCTTCCTCGGGCGATGGAACTCGACCCCGTCTTCCTTTCCCGGCTGCAGTTCTTCTGGGTCGTCGCCTTCCACATCCTCCTGCCCGCGTTCACGGTCGGGCTCAGCGTCTACATCGCGCTTCTCGAAATCCTCTATTTCCGCAGGCGCGACCCGACCTACATCCGGACATCGATCTTCTGGACGAAAATCTTCGCGGTCTCGTTCGGAATGGGCGTCGTGTCGGGCATCGTCATGCCGTTCCAGTTCGGCACCAACTGGAGCCGCTACGCCGATGCGACGGCCGACGTGCTCGGCCCCCTCTTCGCCTACGAGGTCCTCTCCGCGTTCTTCCTGGAGGCGGGATTCCTCGGCGTCCTCCTCTTCGGCCGCAAGCTCGTGCCGCCCTGGGCGCACCTCGTCGCCGCGCTCATGGTCGCCGCCGGGACGATCTTCTCCTCGTTCTGGATCCTCGCTGCGAACAGCTGGATGCAAACGCCTGCCGGATACGGCGTGGTGGACGGACGATACTTCGCGACGGACTGGCTGGCGGCGATCTTCAACCCCTCTTTTCCGTACAGGCTCGCGCACACGATCACCGCGTTCCTCATCACGACCGGCTTCGTCGTCGTCGGCGTCGCCGCGTCCTACCTGCGCACGGGACGGTTCGTCGCCGAGGCGCGGGCGATGCTTTCGATGACGCTGTGGCTGCTGACCTTCCTCGTGCCGCTGCAGATCGCGATCGGCGATCTCCACGGCCTCAACACGCTCGAGCACCAGCCGGTGAAGGTCGCCGCGATGGAGGGCAACTGGGACACGCCCGACACGGCGCCCTTCGTCGTCTTCGGCCTGCCCGACGAGATCGGGGAGCGCAATCGCGCCGAAATCTCGATCCCCTATGCGTCGAGCCTCGTCCTGACGCACGATCCCCGCGGCGAGGTGCCGACGCTGAAATCGGTGCCGCCGACCGAGCGCCCGCCAGTCGCGGTGGTTTTCTGGGCCTTCCGCGTCATGCTCGCGATCGGCTTCTTCTTCCTCGCCTTCATCCTCTGGGGCAACTGGCTGCGCGCAAAGGGCCGCCTCTATAGCGACGGAGCGTTTCTTCGCGCGGCACAGATCGCGGCGCCGCTCGGCTTCATCGCCGTGATCGCCGGCTGGGTCGTCACGGAGTGCGGACGTCAGCCATGGGTCGTCTACGGCCTCATGCGCACGGCCGACGCGGTGACGCCCGGGCTGCGCGGCGGCGACGTGCTCGCCTCGCTCCTCACCTACGCCGCGGTCTACTGCTTCATCTTCCCCGTCGGTCTCTACTACATGTTCAAGATCGGCTGGGCCGGCCCAGCGAATGGCGAGGCGGAGGAACCCGTGTTCGATCATCGCCAGCGCGCCGTCGCCGCCGCGCGCACTGCGCGCGCATCGGCGGAGTGAACGGTCGTGCAGGCGCCGCTCGATTTCGTCCCGATCTGGACCGCGATCATCGGCTTCGGCGTCTTCATGTACGTCCTTCTCGACGGATTCGATCTCGGGGTCGGGATCCTCTTTCGCGCCCTTCCGGACGACGCCGCGCGCGACCTCGCGATGAACTCCGTCGCGCCGATCTGGGACTTCAACGAGACCTGGCTCGTCCTCGGCGGCGTCGCGCTCCTCGCCGCCTTCCCGCTCGCCTTCGCGATCATCGTTCCGGCGCTCTACTTTCCGGTCCTCGCGATGCTGCTCGCGCTCATCTTCCGCGGCGTCGCGTTCGAGTTCCGCGCCAAGGCCGACACGTCGCGCCGGGTCTGGGACGCGGCGTTCCACTACGGCTCGCTGGTCGCGACCCTCGCCCAAGGGCTCGTGCTCGGCGCCTTCGTGCAGGGTTTCGCGGTCGAGGGGCGGCGCTTCGCGGGCGGCATCTTCGACTGGCTGACGCCGTTCTCCCTCCTGACGGCGGTCGGCCTCATCGTCGGCTACGCGCTTCTCGGCGCGACCTGGCTCGTCCTCAAGACGACCGGCGAGCTCCAGGCGTGGGCGCGCATCCAGGCACGACGGCTGACGCTCGCCGTCCTCGTCGTCATGGGCGCGATCAGCCTCTGGACGCCGTTCCTGCAAGAACGGATCGCCGAGCGCTGGTTCTCCTGGCCGAACCTCCTCTTCCTCTCCCCGGTGCCGCTCGTGACGCTCGGCCTCGCCGCGTGGCTCTGGAGCGCGCTCGCCCGCGGCCGCGAGTTCGCGCCCTTCGCGGCCGCCATCGGGCTTTTCATGATGGGGTATCTCGGGCTCGCGATCAGTCTCTGGCCCAACATCGTGCCGCACGCGATCAGCCTTTGGGAGGCGGCGGCGGCCCCGCGCGCGCAGGCGTTCCTGCTCGTCGGCACGCTTTTCCTCCTGCCGATCATCCTCGGCTACACGGTGTGGTCCTACTGGGTATTCCGCGGCAAGGTGCGGGCCGACATCGGCTACCATTGAAGACGCCGGGCCGCGCTTCGTGAAGCACGAAGGCACCGGTCGGATCGGCAGAGCGGTCCGCCACGGTGTCGTCCGTCTCGTCGTCTGGTCGGTCGAACATGCACCGCTCGTCGCGGTACTGGGGGCGCTGCTGACGCTCGTCTGCGTCGTCTACGCGGCAGGAAATCTTCCGATAAACGCCGACACGAACGGCATGATTTCGAACGAACTGCCGGTCCGGCGCTTCTCGGCCGAATTCGATCGCATCTTCCCGCAAGGCTCCGACCTTCTCGTCGTGGTGATCGACGCCGCGACGGCGGACGAGGCGGCCGACGCCGCAGCGGCGCTCGCCCGTCGGCTCGCGGCGCAACCCTCGTTCTTCCGCGCTGTCGAGCGGCCGGACGCGGCGGAGATCTTCCGGCGCAACGGGCTCCTTTTCCTTTCCGTGCCGGCGCTGACCGAGCTCGCAGATCAGCTCGTCGCGGCGCAGCCGATGGTCGGAACGCTCGCCGCCGACCCCACGGCGCGGGGGGTTCTGGAGGCCGTGGATCTCGTCGCCGAAGGGCTTCGCGAAGGGGACTTCGCCCTCGATGCGCTCGAGCCGGCTCTCGACGAGCTCGCCGCCAGCGTCGAAGCGGCGATCGCGGGCCGAAAGCAGCGCCTTTCCTGGCAGCAACTGCTCACCGGGCAGGAGCCCGATGCAGGCGGTGCACGGCGATTCCTTCTCGTGAAGCCGGTGCTCGACTATGGATCGCTGACGCCGGGCGCGGCAGCGACGGAGAGGCTGCGGGCGGAAGCCAGGGCGCTCGGCCTCACGCCCGAGAACGGCATTCGCGTGCGGCTCACGGGTTCCGTCGCGCTCTCGGACGAGGAATTCGCGACCGTCAGCGAAGGCGCGGGCTCGTCCACAGCGCTCGCCTTCGCGACCGTCTGCATCCTCCTCCTTCTCGCACTGCACTCGCCGCGGCTCATCGTCGCGATCCTCGGGACCCTCATTGCAGGGCTCGCCGTTACGGCGGGCTTCGCTGCGCTCGCGATCGGCCAGCTCAACGTCATCTCCGTCGCCTTCGGCGTGCTCTATATTGGCGTGGCAGTGGATTTCGGCGTCCAGTTCGCCGTCCGCTACCGCGATGAGCGCTATCGCGACGACAATCTCCGGTCCGCGCTGCGGCGCGCGGCGGGAGGCGTCGCGACCCCGCTGCTGCTCGCCGGCGGCGCCACCATCATCTGCTTCTACTCGTTCGTTCCGACGAACTACCGGGGCGTCGCCGAGCTCGGCATCATCGCCGGCACCTCCATCGTCATCGCGCTCGTCCTCAATCTTTCGCTGCTGCCGGCCCTCATCGCCCTCCTACGCCCGCCGGGAGAGACCGCGCCCGCGGGATACGCGTGGGCGGCCCCGATCGACGCGTTCCTCTTGCGTCGCCGGAGGGGCGTGCTCGCGATCGCCGCAGGGATCGCGGCCATGAGCCTCGCCGCCGTCCCCGGGCTCCGCTTCGACTTCGACCCGCTCAACCTCAAGGACCCGCAATCGGAATCGATGGCGACGGCTCTCGATCTCATGCGGGACGAGACCTCGACGCCCTACACGATCGATGCGCTGGCGCCGTCGGCGGAGGCGGCGGCCGAGCTCGCGGCGCGTCTCGAGAAGCTGCCCGAGGTTCGGCAGGTGCTGACCGTCGCGAGCTTCGTGCCCGGCGAGCAGGAGGAGAAGCTCGCGATCATCCGCGACCTCGCCCTTCTCCTCGGCCCGAGCCTCGCGCCGAGGCCGCCGCCGCCGGCGCCCTCGGACGCAGAGCTTCGGGCGGCGCTCGAAGAAAGCGCTGCAGCGCTCCGTCGTGCGAGCGCCGCGCCGCCCGCCGCGGGACGGCTCGCCGCAGCGCTGGAATCGGCAGCGAAGAGCAGTCCCGCCGTCGTCGGCCTGGTGGCAAAGAACATCGCAAGCGGAATCGAGGCGCGACTCGACGAATTCCGCGACGCGCTCGCCGCAGAGCCCCTGACGCTGGAGACGATGTCGCCGGACTTCAAGCGGAAATGGGTTGCCGAGGACGGGCGCGCGCGGCTCGAAATCTACCCGGCGATCGACCCTCGGGACCCGGCGGCGCTGCGGCGCTTCGTCGCCGCCGTCCGCACGATCGTTCCCGAGGTGAGCGGGATGCCGCCCGAGATCATCGAGGCGGGGGACGCCGTGCTCGGCGCGTTCTTCGAGGCGCTCGCGATCGCGGGCACGGGGGTCGCGCTGATGCTGCTCGTGATCCTGCGCCGTCCGTCGGACGCGCTGCGCACCGTGGCGCCGCTCGGGCTCGCCGCGCTCCTCAGCGCGGCGACCTGCGCCGTGACCGGCCTGCCGATCACCTTCGCC
The DNA here is from genome assembly GCA_019689675.1 of Rhodospirillales bacterium. Lineage (GTDB taxonomy): Bacteria > Pseudomonadota > Alphaproteobacteria > ATCC43930 > CGMCC-115725 > JADGGZ01. Next base: position 6,016 of record JADGGZ010000156.1, read on the forward strand.
AACATCATCATCCTGCCGCTGCTGCTGAGCGAGACGGTGAGCTACAGCATCTACTTCGTCGAGCGCTGGCGCTCCGGCGCCGAAGGGCTTCTCCAGTCGAGCACCGCGCGGGCCGTCGTGTTCACGGCGCTCACCACGATCGACGCCTTCGGCAGCCTCGCCTTCTCGCGCCATCCCGGGACCGCAGACATGGGAAAGCTCATCGCGATCGCGCTTCTCTGGACGCTCGCCGCTACACTCCTTTTCCTTCCGGCGCTTCTCGGCCCATCGCCCGGACGACGCTGACGCGGGATCTACCGGCGCGCCCCGTCGAGCATCCGGCGGCCGCGCGCCGTCAGCACCACCTTCGTCGCGTCCGAGACCCGCGCCGTCTCCTCCGCGAAGGCGACGAGGCCCTGGTCGAGCGCATCCTCCCAGGCGGAAAGACGCGGGCAGGTGCTGCGCCAGGCGTGTCGCACGTCGCCGTAGCGGCGCTCGGCGCGCGCGAGCCAGGAAAGAAACTCGAGCGTGTTGAGCGTCGCTGCGTCGGACATGGACACCCTCCTTTCGGACGGCCGCTCGCGGACGCGTCGCCTCAGTCCGGCCCGCGCCCCCGGAAGCCCTGCGCGACGACATAGGTCTCGGCGGACTCGGCGCGGCTCGCGGCCGGCTTGGCGTGGCGGACGCTCGTGAAGGCGCGCTTCAGGGCGGCGAGGAGCGTTCCCTCGGCGCCGCCCTGAAACACCTTGGCGACGAAGGTGCCGCCCGGCGCCAGCACCGACTCGGCGAAGGCCCAGGCGGCTTCCGCCAAGGCGACGATCCGCAGATGGTCGGTCGCGGCGTGGCCGGTCGTGGGCGCCGCCATGTCGGAAAGGACGACGTCGGCTCGCCCGCCGAGCGCCGCCTCGAGCCGGGCGGGTGCGGCGGGATCGAGAAAGTCGAGCTCGAGGATCGTCGCGCCCGGGACCGGCGCCGTCGGCAGGTAGTCGATTCCGACCACGGTGCCTTTCGGTCCGACGCGCTCGCACGCGACTTGAAGCCAGCCGCCCGGCGCGCAGCCGAGATCGACGACGCGCGCGCCCGGCTTCAGGAAGCGGAAGCGGTCGTCGAGCTGCATCAGCTTGAAGGCGGCGCGCGAGCGGTAACCGAGCCGCTTCGCCTCGGCGACGTAAGGGTCGTTGAGCTGACGCTGCAGCCACTGCGTGGAGGACGCCGAGCGCTTCTTCGCCGTCTTGACGCGGACCGCCTTGCGCCGCGCCGCGCCGCGCGGAAGCCCGCCCCGCCTCATGCCGCCGGCCCGCCAGAGAGCCCGATGAGAATTCCCTCGCGCACGCCGCGGTCGGCGACGCGCAACCGGCCCACGGGCCATGTCGTGCAGATCGCCTCGAGGATGGCGCAGCCGGCGACGACGAGGTCGGCACGCTCCCGCCCGACGCAAGGATGCGCTGCGCGCTCCTCGAGCGAGAGCCCGGCGAGGCGGCGCGAGAGGGCGGCGATCGCACCGAACTCGAGCGTGGTGCCGTCGACGAGCGCACGGACGTAGCGCGGCAGGCCGAGATGGATGCCGGCGAGGGTCGTCACCGTGCCGGAGCTGCCGAGCATCTGGACCGTCCCGGCTGCGACCCTCGCCGCGATGCGGTGCCGCGCCTCGAATGCCTCGAGCTCCTGCCGGACCTCGTCGAGCATCGCCGCGTAGCTTTCCGGCGCGACGCGATCGCCGCCGTAGCGCTCGGTGAGGCTGACGACGCCGTGCGGCAGCGAGATGCTGTCGACGATCACCGGCCGGCCGCGCTCGAGCCGGACCCAGGACGCCTCGGTCGAGCCGCCTCCGATGTCGAAGACGAGGCCGTGCGGCACGGTAGGATCGAGGAGCGAGGCGCATCCGGCCACCGACAGCCGCGCCTCCTCCGCCGTCGGGATGATCTCGAGCCGGAGGCCGGTCGCGGCCTCCACCCGGTCGAGGAACTCGGCGCAGTTGGCGGCCCGGCGGCAGGCCTCGGTGGCGACGTAGCGGCCGCGGCGGACGCCGCGCGCCCTGATCTTGGCCGCGCAGGCCGCGAGCGCCTCGATGGTGCGGGCGACCGCCGCTTCGCCGAGGAGGCCGGTGACGCCGAGGCCTTCGCCCAAACGCGTGATGCGCGAGAACGCGTCGATCACCCGGAAGCCGCGCGCCGTGGTGCGCGCGATGAGGAGCCGGCAGTTGTTGGTGCCGAGGTCGAGCGCGGCCACGACCTCGCCCGTCGCCGCGCGCCGAGACGGCGCGACCCCCGGCGCGGCGGCGGCGCCCCCGGGCGGGGCGACGGCCGGAATCGACAGCCCTCTCAACGACCCTGGCTCTAAACGCGTTGCCTAAGCTCGCGCGAAGCTTAACCGATCCAGAGCAGGGTTGCGAAGTCGCAGGCGCCCCTTAAATGCTAGCCAGCCGGCGGCCTCGCATGGTATAGGGGCCGCCCTCCCGCGGATGGGGGATCGTCTAACGGTAGGACAGCGGACTCTGACTCCGCCAGTCTAGGTTCGAATCCTAGTCCCCCAGCCAATTTTCCCGAACGAAATCAGGCACTTGGATTTTACGTTAGGTCAGTACAACTGACCTATTTGTCCAATTTTTCCAGCCGCAGGTGGAAAATTGTTCCGCGTCCGTTCAGGTGTCGTGTTCGCCGCACGCGCGCCAATATCCACAAACGGTGCGTACCCCTTGGGTCTAGGTGATCATCGCGGCGGAGAGGTGCGGGGTTTCACAGCGGGGGTCAGCCCGCGGCCAGCGTGAGGCCGATGCCCGTCACTGGTTAGGCCGCTTGACCGAGATCGGCCCTGATTTGCGACGCGGCCGGCGATGGTGCTGATCCCCGCACCCTCCTCGGGCTTCGGCTTCAGCCCCTCGCAAGGTACGCGTCTGGCGAAGGCCGCCTGGTGAGCTGGGCTTGGTCGCTGGATAGTGGGGGCCCGGAGGTGGGCACTTGATCGTGTCCACGAAGCAGATGATG
>JADGGZ010000013.1 GCA_019689675.1 Rhodospirillales bacterium
GCCACCACGAACCACATGTTGAGCGCGTCGTCGCGCTCGTAATTGTGCGCGACCTCGGGATGCGCGTTGACGAGCGCGGCGACCTCCTCGAAGCGCTCCCGCGGCACGGCCATCGCGGCGAGCGTGACCGCGCCGCCCAGCCGCTCGGCGTTGTAGAGCGGCCCGAAGCGCGAAAGGACGCCCTCCGCGAGGAGGCGCTCGAGGCGCGAAAGCAGCTCGGCCTCCTCGATTCCGAGCGCGGCCGCCGCATCGGCGTAGGGGCGCTCGGTCAGCGGAAACCCGCCCTGGAGCGCATCGATGATGCGGCGGTCGGTCGCGTCGATCATGCGGCCGCCTCCGTTGGGAAATAGCGTGCGCCTTCCTGCTTGAAGCGGCGCCGGCTGAACAGGACCTCGCGCGCGATGTCGGTGAGCGCCGCCGCACGCGCGGCCTCTTCGACCGCCGCGCGCACGACCTCGCGGTCGCGGCCGTGGATCATCGTGAAGAGGTTGTAGCGCCACTCGGGAAGGCGCCGCGGACGGCTGTAGCAGAGCGTCACGAAGGAAAGCGCGGCGAGTCGCACGCCCGCTTCCTCGAGAAGCTCGTCCGGGACGTCCCAGACGACCATCGCGTTGGCGCCGTAGCCGAGCTCGTGATGGCGAACGACGATGCCGAGGCGCCTCACCACGCCGTCCGCGACGAGGCGCTTGAGGCGCGCGATCGTCTCCTCCTCGGAGAGCCCCGCGCGGCGCCCGAGCGCCGCATAGGGGCGCGGCACCGCCTCGAGCCCCGCCTCGAGCGCCGCTAGGAGGCGGCGGTCTTCGTCGGAGAGGTCCATTCGAGCCTGAACCCGAGATCGATGTGGAACGCTTTGCACAGCGGCAAGTCGAGCACGGGAAGGCCGGTTCGTTCGTTGATCTCGCGCAACACCGCGTCGATCCGGCTGCGGCTCGCCGCCGCGACCACGAACCAGAGATTGAAGCGGTGCTCGCGCTCGTAGTTGTGGTTGACCTCGGGGAAGGCTCCGACGAGCGCCGCGACCTCTTCGAGACGCTCGGACGGAACCGCCATCGCGGCGAGGGTCGAGGCGCCGAAGCGACCCGCCGGAAGCACCGCGCCGATGCGGCTGATGCAGCCCGCCTCCTTCAAGCGGCGCACGCGCTCGATCACCGTCGCCTCGTCCGTCCCGAGCGCCTCGGCGATCGCCGCGTAGGGACGGGGCGAGAGCGGAAAGCCGCTCTGGAATTCGTCGAGGAGCCGCCGGTCGAGCGCGTCGAGCGCGACGGGATCGACGCCGGCGTTCACTTTCAGCTCCCGACCTTGAGGCCGCGCGACACCATGAAGACCCCGCTGGGGCTCTCTGCGGCAAGGCGCGCGCGCGGCTCGCCGGTATCGGCGTCGTAGACCACGATCGCCCCGGAATCCCGCGCCGACACCCATGCTTCCTTGCCGTCGGGCGTGAACTCGATATGCATTACCGCCTTGCCCGGCACGAGGCGGCGCACCACGCGGCGGGAGGCGACGTCGATCACCTCGACGACGTCGTTCGCGGGGTGCGCGAAGTTGACCCAGACCTCGCTCCTCCCCGGGCGCGCGACGACGAAGACGGGTTGCCCCTGGACCGCGACGCGCCCGGCTTCGCGCCAGCCGCGCCGATCGACGAGCAGCACCTCGTGACGCCCGATCGCGGGCAACAGCAGGAGGTCGCCGATGACGCCCCAGCCGCCGAGATGCGGCATCTTGTAGACGGGAAGCGGCGCCTCGCCGCGTCCGTAGCCATCGAGAATCCGCCGTACCCCTTGTTCCGGATGCTCGAGGTCGAGCAGGGCGAGCCCGTCCTCGCCGAAGAGTCCCGCGATGTAGTGGCGCCCGTCGGGCGTGATGTTGCCGTCGTAGGGGAAGCTGCCGGCATCCTTGAACCTCGTCACCGCGGGCTTGCGCGGATCGGCGATGTCCAAGATCCAGATTTCTCCCGCTTCCCAGAGGGAGAAGACGAGGCGGTCGCCGGGCGCGGGCATGAGCCCGACGACCTTCGAGCGCTCGCCGTTGGGACCCCACACGGCCGGAATTTCGGCGAGCTCCACGAGCGTCGAGGCGTCGAAGAGCTTGACGCCCCCCGGCACGTAGTTGGCAACGGCGACGACCTTCCCGCCCTTCGCCAGAACGCCGCCGATGCTGTTTCCGCCTTGAATCACGCGGCCGACGAGGGCGCCGCGCGCGAGATCGATCTTGCTGAGCCCGCCATCGCGCCCGAAAACGAAGGCGTAGCTCCCATCGGGCGTGAAGACGGCTGTCGCGTGCGAGAGATCGCCCAGCCCCTCGATGCGCGCGCGCTGCGTCTTCCGTTCGGCGTCGACGATCTGCACCGCGCCGCTCGCCCGCTCGACGACGAGGACGTCCGCCGCCTCGACGGCGGGCGACGGGAGAAGGAGCGCGAGGCCGATCAGGAAGGCGACAGCTCTCGAGATCATGGAAGCCCCTCGCGCAGGGTTCGGACCAGCCACGCGGCCTCCTCCGGCGTCACCGCGAAGCGCCACGGCGGCATCGCGGTGCCGGGCCTGCCGTCGACGATCGCCTCGACGAGCGTCTCGTCCGTGCGTTCGGCGAGGCGCTCGGGCACCAGCGCGGGACCGAGCCCGCCCTTCATCGTCAGCCCGTGGCAGGAGCCGCAATCCTGCTTCAGAAGGTGAAGGAGCTCGGCCTGGCGCGCCGGCCCCGGCTCGGCCGCCCACGCCGCCGCGGTGCTCGCGGCGAGCGCGAGGGCGAGCGCCGCGGCGATCCTAGGCACGGCGGGCCGGAGCGGCCGGCTCGTGCCGCTCCTCCTGATGCGAGGCCGGCAGCCTCGCGAGCGCGGCAACGCGGCCGATGATGACGAGCACGGGCGAGGCGAGACGCGCGGCCGCGACCGCACCCGGCAGGTCGGCGAGCGTCGCGCGGCAGATCTGCCGCTGCGGCGTCGTCCCGTTCGCGATCGCAGCGGCCGGCGTTGTCGCCGGCAGCCCCGCCGCGACGAGCCGCGTCGCGATCTCGCCGAGATTGCCGAGCCCCATGTAGACGACGAGCGTGGTGTCGGGATCGGCAAGGCTTTGCCAGTTGAGATCGAGCGCCTCGCCGGCACGGCAATGCCCGGTGACGAAGCGCAGCCCCGTGGCGAGCCCGCGATGCGTGAGCGGGATCCCGACCTCGGCCGCGCAGCCCGCTGCGGCGGTGATGCCGGGCACGATCTCGCAATCGACGCCGTGCGCGGCGAGATACTCCGCCTCCTCGCCGCCGCGCCCGAAGACGAGCGGGTCTCCGCCCTTGAGGCGGACGACGCGCCGCCCCGGCACGGCGAGACGGACCAGGAGCTCGTTGATCTCGTCCTGCTGCAGCGTGTGGTTGGAGGTGGCTTTTCCGACGAAGATGCGCGCCGCGCCCTTGGGCACCAATTCCATGATCTCGGGCGCGACGAGCCGGTCGTAGACGACGACGTCGGCTTCTCTGAGGAGCCGCGCCGCCTTCAGCGTCAGAAGCTCGGGATCGCCCGGGCCGGCACCGACGAGATGAACCTTGGGACGCTTCATCTTGGGGGCTCCCCCCGAGCCGCCGTGCGGGCGGGACGGCTCGCCGCTCCGCCCGCCGGCGCCCCGGCGTCAGTAGACGTCCTTCTGCGTATTGTAGACGTTGAACTTCCCGGTCGGCGTGACGAGCCGCGGATCCTTGATGACGTGCTTCAGCTTGCGCGTCTTGTCGTCGACGACGACGATCGCGGATTCCTGCGTCTTGCCGTTCCAGACCGAGAACCACACCTCGCTGCCGTCCATGTTGTATTCGGGCTGGACGACGCGGCGCATGCCCTCGGCGATGCCGGACCATTCGCCGATCGGCAGCACCTCCGGCTCCTTGTCGAGATTCGTGATGTCGAACACCGCGACCGAGGACGCGATGCTCGGCTCCGGGTTCAGCGGCGTGTCGACCCAGAGGTTCTTCGACTTCGGGTGCGTCTTGATGAAGAGCGATCCGCCGCCCTGCCCGGAAAGCGTCTGCACCACCTTCCAGGCGTTCTCCTTGTGCTTGACGGGATCGGTCCCGATGAGGACGACCGCGTCGCCGCCGAGATGGCTCGTCGCCCAGACCGGCCCGAACTTCGGATGGACGAAGTTCGCGCCGCGTCCCGGATGCGGCGTCTGGTCGACCTCGATGAGGGCCTCGAGCTTGTCCTCCTTCGTGTCGACGACCGCGATCTTGTTGCGGGCGTTGGCGGCGACGAGGAAGTACCGGCCGGTCGAGTCGAAGCCGCCGTCGTGCAGGAACCGCTCGGCGTTGATCGAGGTGACCTTGAGATTGTTCAGGTCCTGATAGTTGACCATCAGGATCTGGCCGGTCTCCTTGACGTTGACGACGAACTCCGGATGGTAGTGCGAGGCGACGATCGATGCGACGCGCGGCTCCGGGTGGTACTCCTGCGTGTCGATCGTCATGCCTCGGGTCGAGACGATCTTGAGCGGCTCGAGCGTGTCGCCCTGCATGATGACGTACTGCGGAGGCCAATAGGACCCGCCGATCGCGAACTTGTCCTCCCAGCCCTTCATCTTGGAGGTCTCGACCGAGCGCGCCTCGAGGCCGATCTTGATCGAGGCGACCTTGTCGGGCTTCTTCATCCAGAGATCGATGAGATCGATCTTCGCGTCGCGGCCGATGACGTAGAGATAGCGCCCCGAGGCCGACACGCGCGAGATGTGGACCGCGTAGCCGGTCTTGACGATGTTGACGATCTTCTTCGTGTGGCCGTCGATGAGCGCCACCTCGCCCGTATCGCGCAGCGTCACGGAGAAGAGGTTCTGGATCTCGATGTCGTTCTCTTTCTTGGTCGGGCGCTTCTCGGGCGGAACGAGCACTTCCCAGGTGGCCTTCATCTCCTTCATGCCGAACTCGGGCGGCTGCGGCGGCTCGTTGAGGAGATAGCGCGCCATCATATCGACCTGCTTCTCGGTGAGGTCGCCCGACGTGCCCCAGTTCGGCATGCCGGCCGGCGAGCCGTAGGTGATGAAGTTCTTGAGGTAGTCGTAACCCCTGTCGCGCGTGATGTCGGTCGTGAGCGCCTTGCCGGTCGCGCCTTTGCGCAGCACGCCGTGGCAGCCCGCGCAGCGCTGGAAGTAGATTTCCTTCGCCTCTTCGAACTCGGCGGCCGTGAGCGTCGGGACGCCCGGCTTCGCACCGGGCTGCTCGACCTGCTGCTCCTTCAAGACGTCGAGGCTCGGCTGGTACTGACCGCCCGGCGTCGTCTCGTGCTTCTTGAGATCTTCCGGACTCGGTTTCTTCTCTTGCGAGAGCGCACCGGTCGCCGCGAGCGAAAGCGCCGCGGGGATGGCGAGAGCAATCAAGCGGGCTCTCATGTCTGTCCCTTTCGAGAGTCGTTGCGCCCGTCCAGTTCGCGGGCGGGCGCATCCTCTTCACGGCGTCGGGTCACGTCTTTGAGATGGCGCAATGACGCGCGCGGATGAAAAACCGATTCATCCGTTCCCGTGAGCGTGGTTGCGGCATGGCGGCGATCGGTCGCGGTACTGTTCGCGGCGCTGACGCTGCTTGCACAACCGCTCCCGGCGCGCGAGCTGCCCGGCCCCGACGAGATCGCCGACATCTTCCCCGGCGCGACGCGAATCGAGCCGCCGTCGGGCGAGCCGCCCGCCGCGCGCGTGCTGAGCGGCGAGCGGCTCCTCGGCTGGCTCTTCTACAGTCACGAGACGGTGCGCTCGACCGGGTTCTCCGGGCGTCCGCTCGACGTGCTCGTCGGCCTCTCCGCGGACGGGACGATCGCCGGCGCGCGACTCGTCGAGCATCACGAGCCGATTCTCGCGATCGGCATCGACGAGGCGCGGCTCGCCGCCTTCATCGCGCAGTTCAAGGGGCGTTCGATCGCCGAGCCGCCGCGCGTCGTGGCCGGCGGGGGTCCCGGCGCGATCGACGCCATCAGCGGCGCCACGATCAGCAGCATCGTCCTCGACGACGCGATCCTGAGGTCTGCGCGCGCGGTGGCGCGCAGCCGCGGCCTTCTCGGCGCCAAGGCCGGCGCACTCGACCTCGAAAGCTTCGCGCCGCTCGACTGGTCCGCCCTCGTCGCGGAAGGCTCGATCGCTCAGCTCCGCATCGACGGCGCGACGCTGCAGCGGAGAATGCCGGAAGCGGAGTCCGGGCTTCCGCCGGACGGGACCTTCGCCGAGCTCTACCTCGCGCCTCTCGCGCCGGCGCGAATCGGGCGCAACCTTCTCGGCGACCGCGAGTACGCACGGCTCGTCGCGGAGACGCCCGAAGGCGCGACGCCCATTCTCGTCGCCGGGCGCGGGCTCTACTCCTTCAAAGGCACGAGCTTCGCGAGAACCGGCGTCTTCGACCGCGTGCAGATCGTGCAGGGGGCGCGCAGCATCGCCCTCGGCGCGGCCGAGCACCGGCGCCTCGACAGGCTCGCCGTCGCCGGCGCGCCGGAGCTGCGCGAGCTCGCGCTCTTCACCCTGCCGCCCGAAGCGGCGCTCGACATCGCGGATGATTGGCGGCTCGAGCTTCTCGTCGCCATGCCGCGGCGCGGCGGCGGCGAGTCGACCGCCGTCTTCTCGCTCCCGTACCGGCTGCCCGGCCTCTACCGTTCTGCAGCGGCGCTGCCCGAGCCCGCATCGCTGTGGACCGAGGTCTGGAAGGAGCGGTCGCCGCGCATCGCGCTCCTCGCGCTCCTCCTCGTGACGCTCGCCGCGATTCTCGTCTTTCAGGACTGGATCGTGAAGCGGCCTGGCTTCTACACGCGGCTTCGCACGGGCTTTCTCGTCGTCACCCTGCTCTGGCTCGGCTGCTGGGCCGGCGCGCAGCTTTCGGTGATGAACGTTCTCACCTTCGTCAATGCGCTCCTGACCGGGTTCCGCTGGGACTTCTTTCTCCTCGACCCCATGCTCTTCATCCTGTGGAGCTTCGTCGCTCTGGCGATGCTGTTCTGGGGTCGTGGCGTCTTCTGCGGCTGGCTCTGCCCGTTCGGCGCGCTGCAGGACCTCATCGCGCGGGCCGCCAAGCGGCTCGGGCTTCGCCAGATCCGGCTTCCGTTCCTCCTGCACGAGCGGCTCTGGCCGCTGAAGTACATCGCCTTCGTGGGCCTCCTGGCGATCACGCTCGGATCGCTCGAGGCGGCGCAGCCTTGGTCGGAAATAGAGCCGTTCAAGACGACCATCGTCCTGAAGTTCGCGCGCGCGTGGCCCTTTGTCCTCTATGCTGTCGTGCTTCTCGCGGCCGGCCTCTTCATCGAGCGCTTCTTCTGCCGCTATCTCTGCCCGCTCGGCGCCGCGCTCGCGCTCCCCGCCCGCCAGCGGCTCTTCGAGTGGCTGAAGCGGAAGCGCCAATGCGGCACGGAGTGCCAGATCTGCGCCGCGCAGTGCCCTGTGCAGGCGATCCACCCGACAGGACAGATCAATCCGAGCGAGTGCATCCACTGCCTCGGCTGCCAGAAGCTCTACTACGACGACACGACCTGCCCGCCGCTGATCGAGCGGCGCAAGCGTCGCGAGGCGAGGCGGGCGCGCACCGTCGCGGTCATCGACGCGCCTCGGAACGCGCCCTCGCTCTGATCCGGGGCGCCGGATTTGTGCTGGAGCAAAGAACTTTCCGGGTTCCGGCGGAAGATTTTGCGAACTCTCGAAGCTCCGCGCGCGGGCACCGCCCGGCGGCGTTGCAAAGGAAGCGCGTCATGGACCAGCAATCGGCGAAACACGAGAACGACGCTGACGACGGCAAGGTGCCGACGATGCAGCGCGTCCTCGACAACCCGTTCCTGCTTCTCTTCCTCGGGGTCACGATCCCGACCGTCCTCTACATCATCTGGGGCGTCATCGAGATCGCCCAGATCCCGATCGCGAAATAAGCCGCGCGCATCGGCGAGCCGCTCATCTCGGAGGAAACATGGCAATCCATCCACCGCAACAGCGCATCTGGTGGCGCGAGCCGATCGAGAAGATGGAGGTGGCGTGGATCGCCATCGCCTTCGTCTGGGGTCTGGTGATGTTCTTCACCATGATCGCCTGGCACTTCTGGGGCCAGCAGAACCTCGCCAACGAAGCGTATCGGGTCCAGCCCGAAGCCTACGTCGCGAAGGTCGAGGCGATGACCGAGCAGTACAAGGTCGGCGAGGAAGGCGACACCGGCATCGAGGTGGTGCATCCGCCGGCAGGCAGCGACGTCTACCTCCTGGCGCGGCTGTGGCAGTGGTGGCCCGTGCTCGAGCTCGAGAAGGGCAAGACGTACCGCCTGCACCTCTCCTCCGCCGACTGGCAGCACGGCTTCTCGCTCCTGCCGACCAACATCAACATCCAGGTGCATCCCGGCTACGAGATGGTGGTCACGGTGACGCCGACGGAGACCGGCGAGTTCAGCATCGTCTGCAACGAGTACTGCGGCATCGGGCACCACACCATGTCGGGCAAGATCCGCGTCGTCGAAAGCAAGGGAGGCAAGTGATGGTCGCGGTAACCGGAGTCGACGTCGGTCGGAAGCCGCTCGCGCCTTCCTTCCGGACCTGTGCCGTCACGGGCCTCCGCGTCGAGGCGAACGCCGAGCGCCTTATCAAGGCGAACGCCGTCGCCGGGGTTCTCTTCCTCGCGCTCGGCGGTCTCTTCGGCCTGCTCGTCGCGCTGACGCGGTGGCCGGCCATACATCTCCTTCCGGCCGAATGGTTCTATCTGATCCTCACCGCGCACGGCGCGAACGTGCTGCTGTTCTGGATCATCTTCTTCGAGATCGCGGTCCTCTATTTCGCGTCGACGACGCTCCTGAACTGCCGCCTGCCCGCGCCCAAGGTGGCATGGGCGGGATTCGCGCTCATGGTGATCGGCGCCGTCGTCACCGACATCGCCGTCTTCCAGGGCGAATCGACGGTGATGTTCACCTCCTACCCGCCGATGATGGCGAAGCCGCATTTCTATCTCGGCCTCATCCTCTTCGCCGTGGGAGCGCTCGTCGGCTGCGGCATCTTCTTCGCGGCGCTCGTCGTCGCAAAGGAGGAGAAGACCTATAACGGGTCGATTCCGCTCGTCACCTTCGGCGCGCTGACCGCGGCGATCATCGCCGTGTTCACGATCGCCTCGGGAGCCATCATCCTCATCCCGACCTTCCTCTGGTCGCTCGGCTACATCAGCCACATCGACCCGCTCATGTACAAGGTCGTGTGGTGGGCGATGGGCCACTCCTCGCAGCAGATCAACGTCTCTGCGCACGTCGCCATCTGGTACGCGATCGCGGCCATCGTGCTCGGCGCGAAGCCGCTCTCCGAGAAGGTGAGCCGCACGGCGTACCTCATGTACATCCTCTTCCTCCAGCTCGCCTCGGCGCACCACCTCCTGGTCGAGCCCGGCATCAGCTCGGAATGGAAGATCGTCAACACCAGCTACTTCATGTATCTCGCCGTGCTCGGCAGCATGATTCACGGCATGACCGTGCCCGGCGCGATCGAGGCGGCGCAGCGCAAGCGCGGCTTCAACAAAGGCGTGTTCGAGTGGCTGCGCAAGGCGCCGTGGAGCAATCCCGCCTTCGCCGGCATGTTCCTCAGCCTCGTGATGTTCGGCTTCATCGGCGGGATCTCGGGCGTGGTGCTCGGCACCGAGCAGCTCAACATCCTCATGCACAACACGATCTACGTGCCGGGACACTTCCACGGCACGGTCGTGGCCGGCACGACGCTCGCCTTCATGGCGGCGACCTATCTTCTCATCCCGCTCTTCTTCAAGCGCGAGCTCGTACTGAAGAAGCTCGCGCAGTGGCAGCCCTATCTCTTCGGCATCGGCGCCGGCGGGATCTCGCTCTTCATGATGGGCGCGGGCACCCTCGGCGTTCCGCGGCGCCATTGGGACATCACGTTCAGCGACGCGCCGATGGGCACGGAGTTCTCCGCCGCCGCCTATCTCATGCTGGGGCTGAACGGGATCTGCGCCGTGCTCGCGGCGGCTGGCGGCATCGCCTACATCCTCGTCGTCGTCGGCTCGATCCTCTTCGGGAAGCGGATCCCCGACGGGCAGCCCAAGCCGGCCTCGGCGCCTCAGCCCGCGGTGACGCAGTACGGCAACGCCGGCACGCTGCATCTCCCGGGGACGCTGGTGCTGGTCGGCATCTTCTTCCTGTCCTTCGTCCTCTACTACTACGTCAACTGGAAGTACCTCGCGCAGCTCTGGCCGCTGCGCTGAGAAGGGTGGAGCGATGACCGCGTTCCTCGGCGATATCTGCTCGGTCCTGAAGCTCCGCATCGGAGCCGCCATCGCGCTGACCGCGGTCGCAGGGCTGGCGGTGACGCCGGGGCCCGCGGTCCCCGCCTGGAAAGTCGTCCTGCTCGCCGCGGCGGTGCTCGCCGCCTCGGCGAGCGCCGGCGCCTTCAACCAGTACATCGAGCGCGGCACTGACGCGCTCATGAGGCGAACCCGGAACCGCCCCTTCGTCCGGGGCGCCTTCCGTGCCGGTCCGCTCTGGATCGCGGCGATCGCGCTCCTCCTTCTCGCCGGGGTCGGCGCGGCGGCCGCGGGGCTCGGGCTCGCGGCGGCGCTGCACGTCTTCCTCGGCGCCTTCTTCTACGGCGTCGTCTACACCGTCTGGCTGAAGCGCCGCACGGTGCTCAACATCGTCATCGGCGGGCTCGCGGGCAGCTTCGCGGTGCTCGCCGGCGCCGCCACGGTCGACCCCATTCCCGGCCCCGTCCCGCTCCTCTTCGCCCTCACCCTCTTCCTCTGGACCCCGCCGCATTTCTGGAGCCTCGCGATGGGCGTGGAGGAGGACTACGCCGCGGCCGGCGTGCCGATGCTGCCGGTCGTGGTCGGCGACGCCGCCGCGTCCTGGATCATCCTCGGCCATACCGCCGCGCTGGTTGCCGTCTCGCTGCTGCCCGTCTTTTTCGGCCTCGGCCCCCTCTACGGGATCGCGGCGGCGACCGGCGGCGGCTACTTCCTCTGGAAGAGCATCGCGCTCGTTCGCGCGCCGACCCGTAAATCGGCTATGGCGAATTTCCACGCCTCGCTCGTGCAGCTCTCGCTGCTCCTCGCGGGCGCCGGCGCCGCCGCCTGGAGCCCGCCATGAGCGCCCGCCGCGTCTTCGCCGCCGGATTGGCGCTCCTGCTCGGCTTCGCCTCCCCCGCGGTCCTTGCGCACGGCCATTCGGCGCCGAAGGCTGAGGCGACGGGCGAGAAGGCGCCCGCGCACGGCCGCTCGGCGGAGTCGCCGGGCTCGGAGATCTTCGACGAGGCGAAGGCGCTCGCGACGAGCCAGGCCGCGATCGGTCGGACCGTCAGCGATCATGCCTTCCGCAACACGCGCGGCCAGACCGTGAAGTTTTCCTCCTATCTCGGCCGGCCGGTCGTGCTCAGCCTCATCTACACGAGCTGCGACCACACCTGTCCGCTCATCGTCGAGGGTATCGCGCGCGCGCTCGAGGCCGCCGACGGCGAGCTCGACCCGCGCGGCTACACCGTTCTGACGGTCGGGTTCGACACCAGGGTCGACACGCCCGCGCGCATGCGGCTCTATCAGTCCTCGCGCGGAATCACCCGGATCGGCTGGGAGTTCCTCAGCGCCGACGCCTCGACCATCGAGCGCCTCGCCGCCGAAACGGGGTTCCTCTACAAGCCGCGCGCCGGCGGGTTCGACCACCTCGCCCAGGTCACCCTCATCGACGCCGAGGGCCGCGTCTACCGTCAGGTCTACGGCGAGCAGTTCGCGACCGCCGACCTGGTCGAGCCGCTGCGACAGCTCGTCTACGGCCAGCACGAGGAAGCGACGCTCATCGGCTCTCTCGTCAATCGGGTCCGCCTCGTCTGCACCGTCTACGACCCCGCCTCGGGCCGGTACCGCTTCAGCTACGCCATCTTCTTCGAGATCGTGATCGGCGCGGCGAGCCTCCTCGCCGTCCTGATCTTCGGGATCCAGCTCTGGCGCCAGTCGAAGACGGCCTGAGCGGCACGACGAGCAAATCGAGGAGTATGAGGTGAACGCGCTCCGCCGCCCCGTCCGCGCCTTCTTCGCCGCTCTCGAGGGGCTCTTCGACCGGATCTTCGGCCCCGAGCAGAACCCGCTCGCCCATCTCGGCGCGCTCGGCTTCTTCTTCTATTGGATCGTGGTCGCGACCGGTGTGCATCTTTATATCGGCTTCGACACGTCGGTCGCCGGCGCCTACGATTCGGTGGAGCATCTGAGCCGCTCCCCCTGGTTCCTCGCCGGGGTCTCGCGCAGCCTCCACCGCTACGCGTCTGACGCCCTCGTCGTCGTCATGTTCGTGCATATCCTGCGCGAGTTCGGCCTCGACCGCTGCCGCGGCGTCCGCTGGTTCAGCTGGGTCGTGGGGATGCCGATCATCGTCTTCGTCTACGCCTCCGGCATCAGCGGCTACTGGCTCGTGTGGGACCGGCTCGCGCAATACGTCGCGATCGCCAGCACCGAGTGGCTCGACTGGCTGCCGATCTTCGGCGAGCCGATCGCCCGCAACTTCCTGACGCGCGGCAGCCTCGACGACCGCTTCTTCACGCTCCTCGTCTTTCTGCACATCGCGGTGCCGCTGATCCTCGTCTTCGTGCTGTGGATCCATCTGCAGCGCATCAGCCGGCCCGACATCAACCCGCCGAAGCGGCTCGCCGCCGGAACCGCCGCGATGCTGCTCGGGCTGTCGCTCGTCTACCCGGCCACGAGCCAGGGTCCCGCCGATCTCGGCACGGTGACGAGCATCGTGCGGCCGGACTGGTTCTATCTCCCGCTCTATCCGCTCGTCGATTTTCTCTCCGCCGGGTCGGTGTGGGCGATCGTGGCCGGCGCGACGCTCGTGATGCTCGCCATCCCGTGGCTGCCGCCGCTCCGCCGGCCGCCGGCCGCGGTCGTCACGCTCGATCTCTGCAACGGCTGCGGTCGCTGCGCCGAGGACTGCCCCTACAGCGCGATCTCGATGGCGCCGCGCAGCGACGGGAAGCCGTTCGAGGTCGAGGCCGTGGTCGATCCCGATCTCTGCGTCTCCTGCGGCATCTGCGTCGGCGCGTGCCCGACGTCGACGCCGTTCCGCAGCGATCCGAAGCTGCCGACGGCGATCGACGTTCCAGAGCCCGCGCTTCACGCGCTCCGCGACGCGACGCGGGAGGCGAGCCGGCGCTGCGTCGGCGATCGCCGCATCCTCGTGTTCGGATGCCTTCACAGCGCTGCCGCGCTTCAGCCGGAGAGCGCGGACACGGCCGTCGTTCCCTTGCCCTGCGTCGGGATGCTGCCGCCCTCGTTCATCGACTACGTGTTGAGCCGCGATCTCGCCGACGGCGTGTTCCTCGCCGGCTGCGCCGACAGCAGCAGCTACAACCGGCTCGGCCCACGCTGGACGAGAGCGAGGCTGGCCGGGGAACGGGACCCGCGGCTCCGCCAGCGCGTGCCGCGCGACCGGCTCGCCGCCGCCTGGCTCGCGCCGCGCGACCGGAAGCGCCTCGCTGCCGAGATCGACGCGTTCCGCGCGCGGCTTCCGAAGCGGGCGCCGGCGTCGTCCGCCCGCCCGGCGCTCGTCGCCGAGAGGGAGCCCGCACAATGAGCGCGCGCTTGCTCCAATGGGCCGGCCAGGCCGCAGCCTACGCGGGCTTCGCGGCGTTCGTCGGCTATTTCTCGAGCGCGCCCGCCTACACGCATCTCGATCCGGCCATGGCGCTCGTCAAGGTCAGCTTTTCGCACGGCGCGCCCCGTCAGGCCGCCTGCCGCGAGCGTTCGGCGGAGGAGCTCGCGAAGCTGCCGCCGACCATGCGCCGCAAGATGGATTGCCCCCGCGTGCGCCCGACCGTCTCGCTCGAGCTCCTCGTCGACGGCATACCGCTGATCGCGGAATCCTTGCCGCCGAGCGGGCTTTCGAAGGACGGGCCGTCGCGCATTTACCGCACGATTCCCGTGACGGCGGGCACGCACACGCTGACCGCACGCCTGCGCGACACCATCCGCGACGACGGGGAATGGGACTACGAGCGCACGATCACGGCCGAGCTCGCGCCCGCCCAGAACTTCGTCGTCGATTTCCGGGCCGACGCGGGGGGCTTCCTTTTCCGGTGAGGGCGGATCCATGACGCTCATCGAATGGCGCGACAGCTTCAAGACCGGAATCGAATCGGTGGATTTCGAGCACGCCGAGCTCGTCGCGCTCATCAATCGTCTCTACGACCGGCTCGGCGCCGCGAGCGGCCGCCGCGAGGCCGTCGCCGCGTTTCTCGGCGAGCTCCACGACGGCATCGCCGCGCATTTCGCGCTCGAGGAAAAGCTCATGCGCAAGCACCGCTATGCCGGGCTTCCCGAGCACAAGGACGATCACGAGAAGCTCCTCGACGAGATCCGGGACATCATGGAGGAGCACGAGCGCGGCGTCTTCGACGACGCGTCCGACCGGCTCGCCGAGCGGCTCGACATCTGGTTTTCGCGACACTTCAACACTTTCGACCGCCGTCTGCACGAGGCGGTGTCCGGCGGCTAGTTTCGCCCGGCGCCGCGCGGCGGCCTGCGACCTTCGGCGTCCTGGCATCCGCCAGGGAACCGCCGGAGACTGAACGCGGTTCGGGAGGTGGCGACCATGGCGACGCTGACGCGGCATCCTGCCCAGCACCCGCGGTCCACCGGCGAGCTGCTGCACCTCGCGGCGACTCTCGACGAACGGGCCGCTGCGCGATACAGGGTTCTCGCCAGGACGATGCGTGAGCGCGGCGAACGCGACCTCGCGCGGGTGTTCGCCCTTCTCGCCGACGTCGAAGAGAGGCATCGCACGCGGCCCGCCACCGGCGGGCGGGCCGAAGTGCCCGGCATAGACGCGCCGCCGCCCGCCGAGACCGGCCTTCCGGAGCCCTTCGACGAGGAGACCGCCGCCTCGGCGACGCTGACGCCCTATCGCGCGCTCGCGCTCGCCGTGCGCTTCGAAGAAAGCTGCTTCGCCTACTACAGCTACATCGCCTCGGAGGCCAAGTCCGCGGAGGTGCGCACGCTCGCCGAATCGCTGGCCAAGGAGAAGCTCGATCAGGCGGCGCTGCTGCGGCGCAGGCGCCGACGCGAGTTTCGTAGAGAGGGTCGCGCCAAGCCACGCGAGCCGTTGCCGCGGACGCTCGCGGAGCTGCGCGCGCTCGCCGCGCGCGAGGCGCGGGCGGCGGCTTCCCTCCACCGGGCGCTCGCCGAAAGCCTTGCCGCCGAGGGACAGGAGCGCGTCGCCGACGCCTTTCTCGCCGTCGCACGCGAGGAGGAAAGGGAGGCGTGGAAGGGGCCCGCGCCGACAGGCCGCCCGGAGCCGCCGGAAGCGCCGCCCACGGTCACGGCCGGATTGCGCGTCCTCGAGGCCGCCTTCGAGCGCTACTCCGAGATCGCCGAGCGCGCGGCCGACGAGGCGCTCCTCGCCGAGGCGCAGCGTCTCGCCGAGGCCGTGCTGCGTCGGCTCGCCTCGACCCGGGCGACGATCGCCGCGGCGAAGGCGTCCGACTGACGAAAGGCGGCGCTACTCGTAAGTCCCGAGCGCCGCCTCGACGAAGGCTCGGCCGTCGCGGCCGTGAACGAAGCCGTTGGCGAACACGGCCTCGGGAGCGAGCTTTTCGAGCCGCGCCATCGCTTCGGCGCCCGCGATCCGTCCGTCGAGCGTAGCGCGGAACGTCTCCGCGACCGCGACCATGTCGGCCCGCATGGGCACGAGGCGGAACACGCCGACGCCGAAGCCGCGGAGCGTTCCGAGCTCGCAGACGAGGTTGCACCAGGTATAGGAGAGCGTCTGGAGGCCGTTGACGGCGAGGAACGGCTCCCCCTCGAGCGTCCTCACGACCATCCCTTCGGGGTCGCGCGCGCAGACGAACTGACAGCCGTCCTTGTGCAGCCGGTGCGCGCGGGCATGGAAGCATCGCGCCGAGATCGCGAGCGGCAGCCGGCCCCATGCGATGACCTCGAGCTCGGCCAGAGCTTCCTTCGCGATCGGCGCGATCGACCGTGCCGGCAGCTCGGCGGGAAGGCAGGCCCGGATCGCGCCCCGCCGCGCGAAATAGCCGAGCGTCGCCGCGTTGTAGACGTTGACGAAGGGACCGACGACGTGCGGCTTGCCCTCGAGCGCCGCGAGAATTCCGACGTCGTTGCCTTCGACGAGAAGCTCCTCCTGTGCGGCGAGCTCGCGCGCCTCGCGCCGCTCCCGCTCGCTGGTGACGAGCGCGAGGCTGGAGAGGACGACGGTCTTGCCGGCGGATTTCAGCCGCTCGATCACCTCGCCGAGATGCGGCGCGAAGAAGGGAGCGCGCTTCGAGCAGACCACTTCGCCGACATGGACGATGTCGAAAGGCGCCTCGTCGGCGATCCGGAAATAGAAATCGCGCAGCGTCGCAGCGTCCCAATGGAAGAAAACCGGGCCGAGCGAGAGGCGTGCCGTCACCGCCACCTCCGCTGGTATGCGCCGGCGGTCTCGCGCTGCCCTTCCGCCATTTGGCGCAGCTCTGCGACGTCCGCCTCGCGCGCCGCCCCCGCTTCGCCGTCGAGGAGGCGACGGAACGCGCCCACGACGCTGCGAACATAGGCGCGGCCGCGCTGACGTCCCTCGATCTTGAGGGCGGCGACTCCTGCGGCGCGGAGCTCGGGCAGAATCGCCGCCGTGTTGAGGCTGGTCGGCTCCTCGAAGAGATAGCTCGCCTCGCCGCCGGCGACGAAGCGCCCCTTGCAGAGGGTGGGATATCCCGCCGGCTCGTCGGCGGGAAAGCGGTTGATGACCGACCCGGCGAGCCGCGAGACGGTCTCGCCGTTCTCCTCCGAATAGCTGACATGGCTCGCCGGCGAGCAGGCGCCGACCGTGTTGGGCGACTGACCGGTGAGATAGGACGAGAGGGAGCAGCGGCCTTCCGCCATCGGGCACATGCCGCCGAAAGCGAAGACCTCGGTCTCGACCGGGATCTGCGGCGTCAGCGCGGCGATGTCCGGGACGGTGAGGACACGCGGCAGGACGACGCGGCGCACCCCGAAAGCCTCGTGATAGAAGCGTATCGCATCGGCGTGCGACGCAGCCGCCTGAACCGACAGGTGGAGCCGCAGCCGGGGATGGCGGCGCGCCGCGTAGTCGAGAAGGCCGATATCGGAAAGAATGACCGCGTCGACGCCGAGCGCGGCGGCATCGTCGATCGCGCGGTGCCATATCGCCTCGTCGCCCGCGCGGGCGAAGGTGTTGACGGCGAGGTAGAGCTTGCGCCCGTGCCGGCGGACATGGGCGAGCCCCGCCGCGAGCTCGTCGCGGCTGAAGTTCAATCCGGGAAAGTTCCGCGCGTTGGTCTCGTCGCGAAAGCCGACATAGACGGTATCGGCTCCGGCCTCGATCGCGGTCCTGAGAGCGGCGGGCGTTCCCGCCGGACAGACGAGCTCCATCGGCCTCTCCCTCAACGCCTCGATCCGGCGGCCGCCTCGGCGAGGGTGGCGAGATGACGGACGGGCGGGGGAAGGCTCGCGACAAGATCGTCGAGAAGGTCGATCTCCTCGCCGTCCGTGGCGTTGCGCAGCGCGAGCACGGCGCTCGTGTCGCCCTCGAACCGGAGTTGGCGGTCGAAGAACGCAGCGTCGCCGTCGATCCGCCCCTCGAGGAGATCGAGCAGCATCGGCAGCGTGCCGCTCAGCACCGCGACCACCGCCCGCTCGCGGCCGAGCTCGACGACGCGGAGCCGCGGCGGCTTCGGCGGAAGCAGGAGCTGAAGCAGGAAGCCGCGCGGCAACCCGACCGGCGCGAAGAGGAACGACGCCCCCGCCCACGGCGCCATGCGCTCGAAGACCCCGGGATGACGGCGCGCCATCATCGCGGCGAGGGCGTCGAACACCGGCTGCACGAGCGCGACCGGGGCCGCTCGCAGGCCCAGCTCCAGCGCCGCGATCACGATACGTCTTCTCACGGGCGCGAAGCTGGGCGCTCGGACGGCCGCGATCTTTGCGGTAGATCAATTTCCACCGCGACGCGACACCGATCCTGCCATAGTCGGCATCATGCGAGGGCATCAACCGTTCTTTCTCGGCGCCGCGCTCTTGGCGATCGTCTCCATGGCTCTCTGGCTCGCGGCGCTCGAGGGCAGCATGCAAATGCCGTCCGGCGCCCCGGCGGCGCACTGGCACGCGCACGAGATGCTGTTCGGCTACACCGTCGCGGTCCTCGCCGGGTTTCTGCTCGGCGGCGGCGCCGGATGGCAGCCGCCGCTCCTCTTTCTCGTCTGGCTCGCCGGCCGCATCGCCGCCGTAGCGGGGCCGGCCGAGCTTTCCGCCGCGCTCGACCTCGCGCTCTTGCCGGCCTTGGCGCTCCTCCGCACCCCACCGCTCTGGCGCGGCTTCAAATGGCCGACGGTCGGCTTCCTTCCGCTGCTCTTGATGCTGTTCGTCGCCGAGCTCCTCTGGCACCTCGACGCGCTCGGGCGTTTCCCGGGCGGCGCGGCTGCGGGCACGCGGCTGGCGGTCGATCTCTTCACGCTGATGATCGTCGTCATGGCCGGCCGGCTCGTCCCCGGCTACACCCGCGCGATGCTGATCCCGGTGCGGACGCCCAAGGACCCGGGCCGGGAACGGGCGTCGGTCGGGATCGCCGTCGCGCTCCTCGTCTTCGACCAGGTCGACTGGAGCGCGGGCGTCGCCGCCGCTGCCCTCGCGCTCGGCGCGCTCCAAGCCTGGCGGCTTGCCGGGTGGCGCACGCGCGACGTCCTGAGCCGCCCCATTCTGCTCGTCCTTCACCTCGGCTACGGCTGGCTCGTCTTCGGCCTCTTCCTGCGCGGCCTCGCCGAGCTCACCGCGCTGATCGCGCCGGCGGACGCCGTTCACGCGACTACGGTCGGCGCGATCGGCATGCTCACGCTCGGCATGATGGGCCGCCTCGCCCGAACCCACGCCCGGCGCGCGCTCGCCGCCGCCCCAGCGGACATGCTCTCTTACGGCGCGATGTTCGCAGCGGCGTTCGCGCGGAGCCTTCTTCCGGCGCTCGTGCCCGAGGCGCGGCGCGGCGCCTTGCTCGCCGCCGGCCTCCTCTGGTCCCTCGCCTTCGCGCTCTTCCTGTGGGCGCACGGCGGGACGCTCGTCCGCGCGCGGCCACGCCGCGAGGACTGACGCATGCCGATAACAACGTAAAAGATTATTTTTACGCAGAAACAAACCTTTTGCTGCGGAAACGGCGGAATCTTGCGCCGACGCGTCGAAAACGAAATGAATTTAGATGCTTCGGCGGACCAGGGGGCCTACAGTTCCTTGTGGAAGGCGTTTTTGGGGAGCAAGCGACAAAAAGGAAAGATTTCGCCGGGCGAATGGCCGACGATCGTGGCCAGGCACCGCAGCGGCGAAACCCTTGCGAGCATCGCGCGCGCCTATGGCTGCACGGCCCCGGCCATCGCCTACATCGTGAAGCGCAGCACCGGCGCGGCACCGAAGCACGGCGCCGCGGCGAAAGGCACGGCGCCGCCGAATCGGTCAACCCCCGGAACACCTTTGAACCAGCAGCTCCGGGACCGCGTGAACAGCGACGTCGCCGCGTTCCTCGTCGCATTCGAAGCGGCCTCCGAAGAGCTGACGGATGAGACCCGACGGAGGCTCATCGACGCGACCGACCGCTTGCTGCGCGCCGTGGCGCGCACGCGAACCGAGATCGAGCGTCGGTCGGACGAGGACTGAGCGGCGCGCCGCAACCTCCGCAAAAGATTCCGAAAACACCGGTCTGCAGGATGTTTTCCGACGTGCCGGGAAACCTCAGTGGTTGTCGCGCGGCACCCCGTAGCGCTCGACGATGCGCTGGTATTTGACGGCCATCTCCAGAACGCCGCCGCCCGACAGCTGCCCGACATTGGCGCGATAGAGCTCCTGCCAAGGAGTCTGGCTCTGGAGCGGCGGCAGCGCGAGCGTGCGACGCCTTTCCGCCAGTTCCTCATCGCTAATGAGGATGTCCGCCCTCCGCCGACGAATGTCGATGCGCACGCGGTCGCCGGTCCTGAGAAGCGCGAGGCCGCCGCCGACCGCCGCCTCCGGCGAGGCGTTGAGGATCGAGGGGCTTCCGGACGTGCCGCTCTGCCTGCCGTCGCCGACGCATGGGAGCTCGTTGATGCCGCGCCGCACAAGCGCGTCGGGCGGCAGCATGTTCACGACCTCGGCCGAGCCCGGATACCCGACCGGGCCGACATAGCGGATGAAGAGGATGCAGTGCTCGTCGATCTGGAGCGCCGGGTCGTTGATCCGCGCGTGATAGTCCTCCGGTCCATCGAACACGATCGCGCGCCCCTCGAACGCATCCTCGTCGCCGGGCGTCGAGAGATAGCGGCGGCGGAACTCCTCGGAGATCACCGACGTCTTCATCACCGCGCTGTCGAAGAGGTTGCCCTTGAGCACGGCGAAGCCCGCGTTCTCTTTCAGCGGCTTGTCGTAGGGGCGGATCACCTCTGGGTCGAGGATGCGGGCGCGGCGACAGTTCTCGCCGATCGTCTTCCCCGTCACCGTCAGCGCGTTCTCGTGGATCTTCCCGTGCCGCATCAGCTCGGCGATCACGGCCGGGAGCCCGCCGGCGCGGTAGTAGTCCTCGCCGAGATACCTGCCGGCCGGCATCATGTCGACGAGAAGCGGGATCGCGTAGCCGATGCGGTCCCAGTCCTCGTCGGTCAGCGGGACGCCGATGTGGCGCGCGATCGCATTGACGTGCCAGGGACAGTTGGTCGAGGCGCCGAGCGCCGAGGCGCATACGATCGCGTTCTCGAACGCCTCGCGCGTGAGGATCTTCGACGGGCGGAGGTCTTCGTGCACCATCTCGACGGCGCGCTTGCCCGTCTCGTAGGCGATCTGGCCGCGCTCGCGGTAGGGCGCCGGGATCGCGGCGCAGCCCGGCAGCGACATGCCCAGGGCCTCCGCCATCGCGTTCATCGACGACGCCGTGCCCATCGTGTTGCAGTGACCGATGCTCGGCGCGGAGCCGGCGACGATGTCCATGAAGCGCCGGTAGTCGATCTCGCCCGCAGCGAGCCGGCGCCGGGCGTCCCAGACGACCATGCCGGAGCCGACCAGTTCGCCCGTTTCGCTGTAGCCGTTCAGCATCGGTCCGCCCGAAAGGACGATTGCCGGAATGTCGACCGTGGCGGCGGCCATGAGGCAGGCGGGCGTCGTCTTGTCGCAGCCCGTCGTGAGCACGACGCCGTCGATCGGATAGCCGTAGAGCACCTCGACGAGCCCCAGATAGGCGAGGTTGCGATCGAGCGCCGCGGTCGGTCGCTTGCCCGTTTCCTGGATCGGGTGCACGGGGAACTCGAACGCGATGCCGCCGGCGGCGCGAATGCCCTCGCGCACCCGCTCGGCGAGCTGGAGATGGTGGCGGTTGCACGGCGAAAGATCGCTGCCGGTCTGCGCAATGCCGATGATCGGCTTGCCGGACTGCAGCTCCTCGCGCGTGAGGCCGTAATTGAGGTAGCGCTCGAGATAGAGGGCCGTCATGCCCGGGTTGTCGGCATTGTCGAACCACTCCTGGCTGCGCAGCTTCTTCTTCGTCTTCTCCACGGTTCCGCTCCCCTCGCGAATGAAGCACGATCATAGCTCGTCTTGATCGAAGACGCCCGCGGATCGGAAGGGTCGCCCAACCCTCGCCGCGGGCGCTTTCTGCCACATATTCTTCCGGTCCTCCCCAGGGAGACCCTATGGCGAACGAGGTCAGGAACATCGAGCTGGAGCAGCCGCCGGCGGCGCCGCAGGTCAGGAAGCCGGCGCCGGTCGCGCCCGGCGGCATGCGAATGTCCGTCTGGCCGGGCCGGCCCTACCCCCTCGGCGCCACCTGGGACGGGGAGGGAGTGAATTTCGCCCTCTTCTCCGAGCACGCCACGAAGGTCGAGCTCTGCATCTTTGATCCAACCGGCATGCACGAGGTCGCCCGGATCGCGCTCCCCGAATACACGGATCAGGTCTGGCACGGGTATCTTCCCGACGCGCGGCCGAACCTCCTCTACGGCTACCGCGTTCACGGGCCGTATGATCCTCCGAACGGCCATCGCTTCAATCCGAACAAGCTGCTCCTCGACCCCTACGCGAAGGCGATCCACGGCCAGATCCGGTGGAGCGACGCGCATTTCGGCTACCGCGTCGGCAGCCCGCGCCAGGACCTTTCCTTCGATCGACGCGACAACGCGCGCGGGATGCCGAAATGCCGCGTCGTCGATACCGCGTTCACCTGGGGCGGCGACCGCCCGCCGGGGGTTCCGTGGGAGGAGACCATCATCCTCGAGCTGCACGTCCGAGGCGCGACGATGCGGCATCCGAGCGTCGATCATCAGAGACGCGGGACCTTCGCAGGGCTCATCTCGCCGCCCTTCATCGACTACCTCGTCCAGCTCGGCGTGACGGCGGTCGAGTTCCTGCCGGTGCAGGCCTTCGTCAACGACCGGCACCTCGTCCAGAACGGCCTCACGAACTATTGGGGCTACAACACGATAGGCTTCTTCGCGCCGGACCCCCGATTTCTCTCCTCCGGGCTCATCCCCGAGTTCAAGACGACGGTGAAGCGGCTGCACGATGCAGGGATCGAGGTGTTCCTCGACGTCGTCTTCAACCACACGGGCGAAGGCAACCATCTCGGCCCGACGCTCTGCTTTCGCGGCATCGACAACGCGAGCTACTACCGGCTCGAGAAAGACCGGCGCTTCTACACCGACTTCACCGGCACCGGCAACACGCTCAACATCGATCACCCGCGCGTGATGCAGCTCGTGATGGATTCGCTGCGTTACTGGGCGACCGAGATGCACGTCGACGGGTTCCGCTTCGATCTCGCGCCGACCCTCGGCCGCGAGAAGGGAGTCTACAGCCAGGACAGCGCGTTCTTCGACGCGGTGCGCCAGGATCCGGTCCTGGCACAGCTCAAGCTGATCGCAGAGCCGTGGGACGTCGGCCCCTACGGCTACCAGCTCGGCAATTTCCCGCCGGGCTGGGCCGAGTGGAACGCGTCCTACCGCGACACCGTCCGCCGCTTCTGGAAGGGCGACACCGGCCTCATCGCCGAGCTGGCCAGCCGGATCGCCGGCTCATCCGACATCTTCGGCTATCGCGGCCGGCGCCCGTGGGCTTCCATCAACTTCATTACCGCCCACGACGGTTTCACGCTGCACGACCTCGTCTCCTACAACGAGAAGCACAACGAGGCGAACGGCGAGGGCAACCGCGACGGCCACGACGCGAATTTCTCCTGGAACTGCGGCGTCGAGGGGGAAACCGACGACCCCGAGATCGTGAAGCTGCGCGACCGGCAGAAGCGCAACTTCCTCGCAACGCTCCTCCTTTCGCTCGGCGTCCCGATGATTCTCGCGGGCGACGAGATCGGACGCACGCAGAAGGGCAACAACAACGCCTATTGCCAGGACAACGAGATCTCGTGGATCGACTGGGAGGGGATCCGGCCCGACGACGAGAAGCTGCGCGACTTCGTGCGCTACCTCGTCGCGCTGCGGCGCGAGCATCGCGTCTTCTCCCGCCCCCGCTTCTTCCGCGGCGAGGCGGTCTCCGCCGCCGGGCTCAAGGACATCACGTGGGTCGTGCCGGAGGGGCGCGAGGCCGGACCCGAGGACTGGCATAACCCCTTCGCGCTCTGTCTCGGCTACGTGCTCGGCGGCGCCGCCGGCGAGTTCTATACCCCCGGCGGTCAGCGCGACATCGACGAGAGCTTCCTCGTGCTCATGAACGCCTGGCACGAGGATATCGACTTCCAAATTCCGAAGCTGCCGGTGGAGATGGAATGGGAGCAGCTCGTCGACACCACCACCGCTTCGGGCCTCGCGGAGACGAGGCGCGTGTTGCGCGCGGGCGACGTGTTCAAGCTCGAGGCGCGCTCGTTCGCGCTTTTCATCAACCGCGCAGAGGAGCGTGCTGCAAGGACGGATCCGACCGGCGCGATCCACCCCGAGGCGCCGCTCACCGTCGTGCCGCCGGTCGCCCCGGAAATGCCTCCGCCGGACGATGAAGAGACGGCATAGGCTCCCCTTCGGCGCCGAGATCCTCGACGGCGGCGTGCGCTTCCGCCTTTGGGCGCCGAAGCTCGACCGGGTCTCGCTCGTGATCGAGGGCGGCCCGGAACTCGCGATGGAGGCGGAAGGCGACGGCTGGTTCGCGCTCGAAACCGACGCGGCCCGCGCCGGCACGCGTTATCGGTATCGGGCGGGCGAGCTCCTGGTTCCCGATCCCGCCTCCCGCTACCAGCCCGAGGACGTGCACGGGCCGAGCGAGGTCGTCGACCCGACGCGGCACGACTGGAGCGACGGCGGGTGGCGCGGGCGGCCGTGGGAGGAGACGGTGCTTTACGAGCTCCACGTCGGCGCCTTTTCCGATACGCACGATTTCGACGGCGTCGCACGGCGGCTCGACCGCCTTGTCGATCTGGGCGTCACGGCGGTCGAGCTCATGCCGGTCGCCGAGTTTCCGGGGGCGCGCAATTGGGGCTACGACGGCGTCCTCCTCTTCGCCCCCGAGGCGCGCTATGGCGGACCGGAGGGTTTGAAGCGTCTCGTCGAGGCCTGTCACGCGCGCGGCCTCTCCCTCTTCCTCGACGTCGTCTACAATCACTTCGGACCCGACGGGAACTATCTCGGTGCCTACGCGGAATTCTTCACGAAGCGCCACAGCACGCCCTGGGGCGACGGGATCAATTTCGACGGCAGACAGAGCCGCCCGGTCCGCGACTTCTTCATCGAGAACGCGCTCTACTGGCTCGAGGAGTTCAACGTCGACGGGCTCCGCTTCGACGCCGTCCACGCGATCCTCGACGATTCCGATCCCGACATCGTGGCCGAGCTCGCCTCCGCCGTGCGCGCCCGGATCAAGGACCGTCCGGTCCATCTCGTCCTCGAGAACGACGACAATCGCGCCCGGTATCTGGCGCGCGGGCACCACACCGCGCAATGGAACGACGACGTTCACCACGCGCTTCGCGTCCACCTTTCCGGAGAACGCGGCGGCTACTACGCCGATTACGCGGATCGCCCGGCAGAGCATCTCGGCCGCGCCCTCGCCGAAGGCTTCGCCTATCAGGGCGAGCCGTCCCCCTATCGCGGCGGCACGCCGCGCGGCGAGCCGTCGTCGCATCTCGCGCCCGCGGCTTTCGTCGCCTTCGCCCAGAACCACGACCAGGTCGGCAACAACGCGTTCGGCAGCCGGCTCGCCCTTCTCGCTCCGCCCGATGCCGTCGCAGCCGGGGCCGTGATCATCGCCCTTTCCCCTCAGGTGCCGATGCTGTTCATGGGCGAGGAGTGGGCGGCGGAGCAGCCCTTCCTCTACTTCGTCGATTTCGGCGCCGAGCTCGCGGCGGCGGTGCGCGAAGGACGGCGGCGCGAGTTCGCAAAGTTTCCGGAGTTCGCCGACCCGGCTGCGCGGGAGCGCATTCCGGATCCGAACGCGCCCGAAACCTTCGAGCGCTCCGTCCTCGACTGGTCGGTCGCGGATCGCTCGCCCCATGCCGAAGCTCTCGCGCGCACGAAGGCGCTCCTCGAGCTCCGCAAGCGCGAGATCGTGCCGCGCCTTGCCGGAGCGCGCGCCGGCACCTGGCGGGTTCTCGCCGAGAGAGCGGTCGAGGTGCGCTGGCCGATGGGCGACGGCACGACGCTCGTCCTCGTCGCGAATTTCGGCGAGGCGCCGGTCGATGCCGCACGCCCGGGCCGTCTCCTCTATGCCAGCGCCGAGCCCGGCGCGCCCCGTTCGGCGACGTTCTACCTCGCATGACCGACTACGCGGCTCTCGGAATAGCGACGCAGTATCGGGACGCGTGGGGCCGGGAACGTGCCGTGCCGGAGGAGACGCTCCGCGCGCTCGCCGCCGCGATCGGCAGCGGCGAGGATCGCTCCGCGCTCGATCCCGTCGCGGTCCTCCTCGAAGCGGAAGCGGGCGCCATCGGCCTCGACGGCCGGGGAAGCGTCGACTGGGCGATCCGCCTCGAGGACGGCCGGGAGCTTCACGGACGAACCGGGATCCGGGACGGCAGGCTGCCGCTCCCCGGCGACCTTCCGCTCGGCTACCACGAGCTCGAGCTCGCCGAGGGCAGAGCGACGATCATCGTCGCGCCTCGGCGTTGTCATCTTCCTGACGTCGGCCGGGTCTGGGCCCTCACCTGCCAGCTCTACAGCTTGCGGACGCCGCGCGGCATCGGCGACTTCACCGCGCTCGCCGAGCTTGCGGAGGGCGCGGCGCATGCCGGCGCATCGGCTCTCGGCATCAATCCGCTGCACGCGCTCTTTCCCAGCGAGCCTCGCCACATCAGCCCCTATTCGCCGTCCAGCCGGCTCTTCCTCAATCCGCTCTACGTCGACGTCGGTCCGATCGATGGAGGAGACGGCCCGTTCGTGGACTACGTTGCCGTCGCCGCGGCGAAGCAGGCGGCCTTCGAGCGCCGCTTCGCGCACGACGACCCGTTCTTCAAGTTCGAGGAAGCGGGCGGCAAGGCGCTGCTCGATTTCGCGATCTTCGAGACGCTGCACGAGCATGCGATGCGGTCGGGCTGGGGCTGGTCCTGGCGCGACTGGCCGGCCCCCTTTCGCGACCCGCGCTCGGTCGAGGTCGCCCGTTTCGCCGAGGAGCACCGACACCGGATCGAGCTCTCGCAATTCCGGCAGTTCGAGGCCGACCGGCAATTGGGCGAGGCGCAGCGCCGTGCCCGCGAGGCCGGGATGGCGATCGGCCTCTATCGCGACCTCGCGGTCGGGGTCGATCCGAACGGTGCCGAGGCGTGGGCCGATCAGGCGCTGCTGACTCCCGGCGCCTCGATCGGCGCGCCGCCGGACCAGCTCAATCTCAAGGGCCAGAACTGGGGTCTCGCGCCGCAGAACCCGGTCGAGCTGCGGCGCCGCGCCTATGCGCCGTTCATCGCCGCGCTCCGCGCCAACATGCGTCACGCCGGCGCGCTCCGCATCGATCACGTCATGGCGCTTCGCCAGCTCTACTGGATTCCCGCCGGGGCGGCGCCCGACGAGGGCGCCTATGTGCGCTACCCGTTCGACGATCTCCTGCGCATTCTTTGCCTCGAAAGCGTACGCCATCGCTGCGCCGTCGTGGGCGAGGATCTCGGCACGGTTCCGGAGGGTTTTCGCGAGCGGATGCGCGAAACATGCGTCCTTTCCTACCG
Organism: Rhodospirillales bacterium; assembly: GCA_019689675.1. Taxonomy (GTDB): domain Bacteria; phylum Pseudomonadota; class Alphaproteobacteria; order ATCC43930; family CGMCC-115725; genus JADGGZ01. Next base: position 27,049 of record JADGGZ010000013.1, read on the forward strand.
CGTCCTCTTCTTCGAGCGGGACCGGGACGGAGCTTTTCTGCCGCCCGCGCATTACCCGGCCAGCGCCGCTGCGGCTGTCTCGACGCACGACATCGCGACGTTCAAGGGTTGGTGGGAAGGCCGCGACATCGACTGGCGCGAGCGGCTCGATCTCTATCCGGACGAGGCGAGCCGGCACGGCGACCGCGAGAGCCGCGAGCGCGACCGCAGGCTTCTTCTCGACGCGCTCGCGCGCGAGGGCCTCGCCGCCGATCCCGAGGACGAGGACGCGCTCGCCGAGGCGGTGCATCGCTTCCTCGCCCGCGCGCCCTCGCTGCTGATGCTGGTTCAGGCCGAGGATCTCGCCGGCGAGGTCGAGCAGCCGAACCTCCCCGGTACGGTCGACGAGCATCCGAACTGGCGCCGGCGGCTCCGGCTTTCACCGGAAGAGCTCCTCGCCTCGCCCCTCTTCCGACGCATCGCGGCCGCCATCAACGAAGAGCGCCGACGCTGAATGATCATACCGCGCGCGACATACAGGCTGCAGTTCAACAAGGATTTCACCTTCCGCGACGCGATCGCGCTCGTCGACTATTTCGCCGCGCTCGGCGTCTCGCATCTCTATGCCTCGCCCTTCCTCATGGCGCGGCCGGGCTCGACCCACGGCTACGACATCACCGATCACAACCTGCTCAACCCCGAGATCGGGACCGAGGAAGATCTCGCCGCGCTGGTCGCGGCGCTCCGCGAGCGCGGCATGGGGCTCATCCTCGATTTCGTTCCCAACCACATGGGAATCGGCTCCGACAATCCGTGGTGGCTCGAGGTCCTCGAGCTCGGCGAGAGCGCGCCCGTCGCCTCCTTCTTCGACATCGACTGGGATGCCGGAAACGGCAAAGTGCTGCTGCCGATTCTCGGCGACCATTACGGCACGGTCCTGGTGAACGGCGAGATCCGGGTGCGCTTCGATCCCGTCGAGGGGACGATCAGCGCCTGGTATTGGGATCATCGCTTCCCGATCGCGCCCGCGGACTACCCGGAGCTGCTGCGGAACGCCGCGGTGCCGGACGAGGCGGCGGACGAGCATCAGCGTATCGTCGACGAGCTCGGTCGCCTCGCGCTCGAAAGCCGACGCCGCTGGCGTCCCGGCATCTACGACGAGACGCGCCAGCTCCAGCGCGATCTCGCCGCGATCGCAGAGGTGCCGACGGTCGCGGCGGCGCTCGCCGAGGCCGTCGAGAGCGTCAACGGCGAAGCCGGCAGGCGCACGACCTGGCACGGACTGCATCAGCTCCTCGAGCGCCAGGCCTATCGCCTCGCCTATTGGCGGGTCGCCGCCGACGAGATCAACTACCGGCGCTTCTTCAACATCAACGACCTCGCCGGGCTTCGCGTCGAGCTGCCCGAGCTTTTCGAGCGCATGCACCGACTCGTCTTCCGCCTCATCGACGAAGGCAAGCTCGACGGGCTGCGGATCGACCACATCGACGGGCTGTTCGATCCGCGCGAGTACTGCGAGCGCCTGCAGGCGCGGTATCCCGACGGTCTCTACGTCGTGGTGGAGAAGATTCTCGCGCACGACGAAACGCTGCCGGACTGGCCGGTCGCGGGCACGACCGGCTACGAGTTCACCAACGCCGTGCTGGGGCTGTTCGTCGATCCGGCCGGCGAGGGCCCGCTCCTCCGCCGGTACGCGCGCCACGCGCGGCCGGAGCCCTTCGATGCCGTGCTCTACGATGCGAAGCGGCGGATCATGCAGGTCAATCTCGCGAGCGAGATGGCGGTTCTGGCGCGCGAGTTCCACCGCCTCTCCTCGTCCGACTGGCGCACGCGCGACTTCACGCTGAACGGGATGCGGCAGGCGCTCGAGGAGGTGATCGCGCATTTCCCGGTCTATCGGACCTACGTCTCGCGGCGCGGCGTGTCGGACGAGGACCGGGCGCGCATCGAGAGGGCGGTCGGCGAGGCGAAGCGGCGCTCCCCTTTCACCGACACTTCGATCTTCGATTTCATCGCGCGCGTCCTCACGGGCGATCTCGGCAAGCAGCGCGGCGGCTGGAGCCGCGCCGAGGTGCTGCGCCTGGCGATGCGGCTGCAGCAGGTCACCGGCCCGGTGATGGCCAAGGGCTTCGAGGACACGGCGCTCTACCGGTGGTTCCCGCTCCTCGCCCTGAACGAGGTGGGCGGCGATCCGCGCCTCTTCGGCATGTCGCCAGAGGCGTTCCACTCGTTCTGCCGGCGCCGCGCCGAGCTTTCGCCGCATGCGCTTTCGGCGACGGCGACGCACGACACCAAGCGGGGCGAGGACGCGCGGGCGCGGCTCGCGCTCATCTCCGAGATGCCGCACGAGTGGAGCATCAAGGTCGCGCATTGGCACCGCCTCACCGCGGCGCTGCGCGGCCCGGTCGACCGCAACCACGAATGGCTGTTCTATCAGGCGCTGTTCGGCGCCTGGGAAGACGACCCCGCCCTCGCCGACCGGATAGCCGTCTACATGCTGAAGGCCGTGCGCGAGGGAAAGGAGAAGTCGGGCTGGGCGAACCCGGACCTCGATTACGAGGCTGCCGTCGAAACCTTCATTCGCGCCGCGCTCCGCTTCCGCCCCTTCGCCGACGACATGGCCGCCTTCGTCGCCGAGTACGAGCGGCTGGGCGAGGTGAACGGACTCGCCCAGACGCTCCTGAAGCTCGCCGCGCCCGGCGTCCCCGACATCTATCAGGGCACCGAGCTCCCGGATTTCAGCCTCGTCGATCCCGACAACCGGCGGCCGGTCGATTTCGCGCGCCGTCGAAAGCTTCTCGACGAAGGCGACGAGGCGCGGCACGAGAAGCTCTTCCTCATCCGGCGCGCCCTCGCGCTGCGGCCGTCGGGCGACTACGTCCCGCTCGCGGCGGAAGGCGCCAAGGCATCCCACCTTTTCGCCTTCGTGCGCGGCGGGCGCGTTCTCGCCGCCGTGCCGCGGCTCGTCGTCGGGCTCCACGGCGACTGGGGCGACACGCGCCTTTCTCTTCCGCGCGGCGTCTGGCGCGACGCTCTCGCCGATCGCCGCCTCGAGGGGACGGTCTCGGCCGCCGATCTCTTCGCGCCGTTCCCCGTAGCGCTTCTCGAAGCGCTCTGAACGCGCCCTTCCCGCGCTGCCTTTTCCGATGCCTCGCCCGGCGCCACATATGGCTCCATGCGCATGCTCGTCGCCGCCCTTCTCGCTCTCGCCTTCGTGCCCGCGGCCGCTGCCGAGGAGATCGGATCCTTCACCAACGACTGGACCGGCAACGGAATCGTCGTGGAGGCCGTGACCGATCCCGAGGTGAAGGGCGTCACCTGCCACATCGCCTATTTCGACCGCTCGCTCATCGACCGGCTCAGCAAGGGCAACTGGTTCGAGGACCCCTCGAACGCCTCGATCTCCTGCCGCCAGACCGGAGCAATCGTGATCGGCGACATCGACTTGAGGCCCAAGGGCGAGGAAGTCTTCTCCGAGCGGCGCAGCCTCGTCTTCAAGTCGATCGCCGTGCGCCGCATCTACGACCGCAAGAACGACGCGCTCGTCTACGTCGCCTATTCGCGTCAGGTGACCGACGCGAGCGCGAAAATGTCGATCTCGACGGTGGTTCTCTTCGACGCCGACCCGGTGTGGGAAAAGGGCAAGCCGGTGGCGGAGACGACGGACTGAACTCGAGCGGGATCGGACGAAAAGCCAGAAAACAGTCTCTCGCGTCCAGGTTGTTGGACGCGGAATCCGCTTCGATTGCCATCTTTTGCTCATTTGACGATCATCGATTTCGGGCCGCACCGTTTTCGGCTGCACTAGCCTCAGCGAGGTTGGCGATGGGCGGGCTTTCGGCGCTACTGACGCGGCGCAGCACAGCCATGGCGGTGCTCCTCGTGTTCTTTCTGAGCGGCGCATCGCCGGCCGCGGACACGCCGAGCGAGGAAGAGACCGCGATCGCGATGAGCCTCGCCGCCATGCTCCGCGCCGCCCGCACCGTCGTCTCCCTCAACCAGGATCGCATCAACGATCCGGCGATCGGCGACAAAGGGCTCGACGGCAAGACGCTGCTCGCGGCCGCCGTGCCGCTTTATCAAGAGGCGACCGGCGTCGATCCTCTCTCGATCGATCCGCAGTCGCGCCACGGACGTCTCCTCAGGGCGCAGATGGACGCGATCGCCGAGGTCGTCGACGAGCACCAGCCGACGCTCAATCAGCAAGGCGTCGGCTTCAAGGGCTTCATACCTTCGACCTTCGGGCGCCTCGTCAACGAGGCTTTCGGCAAGCGGATGGGCGGCGAGGCCGAGATGAAGGTGACGGCGCCTCAGGAGCTCATTCGAAACCGCAAGGCGCGGCCTGACGCCTGGGAGTCCGAGGTGATCCGGACGAAGCTTCGCGCGCCGGACTGGCCGCGCGGCCAGTTCTACTCGGCAGTGACGACGACGAAGGGACGGCCGGCGTTCCGCCTCGCCGCGCCGGAGTATTACGGCGAGTCCTGCCTCAGCTGCCACGGCGAGCCGAAAGGCGAGATCGACTTGACCGGCTACCCCAAGGAAGGGGCGAAAGAGGGCGATCTGGGCGGCGTTCTCACCGTGACGCTCTACCGCTGAGCGGGCTGGCGCCGTGCTCCCCCGGCGCTCGATCGGAACGCGGCTTCTCGTCCTCGCCGCGATCCTCATCGCGCTCGCCGCCGGAAGCACGCTCCTTCTCGTCTCGAAGCTCGCGGACAACGCCGAGGCCGTGGTGCGCACGAGCGCCCTCGTCGCCCGCGCCGACGACGCGAACCGCGTCCAGGCGAACTTCGACCAGTACCGCTACTGGCTCACCGACCTCGCCGTCAGCCTTCTCGAGCAGTCGGAAAGGAGCGCCACGGCCGCCCGTCAGAGGCTCGATCAGAGCCTCGAAGTGCTCGCGCGCTTCCGGCCGGACGAGGTCCGTGGCCTGCGCGACGAGGTGGCGGCGTACGAGAAGCTGGCGATGCAGGCGGTCGAGGCCTACACCGACGACCAGCGCGTCATCGGCAACACCTATATCGCCGAGGCGCGCCAGCACAGCCTCGCGATCGACGCCCGGCTGGCCGAGCTCATCGGCGGCCTCAACCGCGAGGCCGCTTCGGCGCGGGACGAGGCGCTCGCCGACGTCGACCGCACCACGCGCCTTGCGATCTTCGCCGTCGCCGCCGCAGCGGCGTTCGGCCTCATCGCGACGTTTCTCGTGCTGCGCTCGATCATCGTGCCGCTGCGCCGGGTGACGGACGCGATGGAGGGCATCACCGCCGGCCGGCTCGACACCCCCATCCCCGCCGCGGGGCGCGACGAGATCGGCGCGATGGCGGACACGCTGCGGCTCTTCCGCGCGAGCCTCATCGAGCGCGCCCGGCTCGCCGAGGAGAGCGAGCGGCAGCGCCGCATGATCGAGGTCGCGATCGAGACCATCACCGACGGCTTCGCGCTCTACGACGCCGAGGATCGGCTCGTCATCTGCAACGACCGGATGCACGACATCTGGCCGCGCGTCTCCGACGTCCTCGTTCCCGGAACGCCGTTCCGCGACATTCTCCGCACGGTCGTCGATCGCGGCGTCATCAAGCTCGACGGCGTCGGCGCCGACGAATGGATCGCCGACCGGCTGCGCCGGCACGCCTCGCCGCAAGGGACGACCGAGTACCACTACGGCGGCTCGTGGGTACGGATCACCGAGCGCCGCACGCCCGACGGCGGCACCGTCGTCGTCTACACCGACATCACCGAGCTGAAGCAGCGGCAGGAGGAGCTCGAGGAGGCGATCGAGCGCGCCGAGGTCGCAAGCCGCGCCAAGAGCCGCTTCCTCGCCAACATGAGCCACGAGCTGCGCACCCCTTTGAACGCCATCATCGGCTACGGCGAGATGCTGCACGAGCAGGCGGCCGAGGACGGAAAGGACGCCTATCTCGGCGACCTCCAGAAGATCCAGGACGCCGGGCGCCACCTTCTCGCCCTCATCAACGACATTCTCGATCTCTCGAAGATCGAGGCGGGCAAGACCGACCTCTTCATCGAGGAGGTCGATCTCGCCGAGCTCGCGAGCGAGGTGCGCGCGATCGTCGAGCCGCTCGCCTCGAAGAACGGCAACGCCTTCGAGCTCGCCTGCGGCGCCGACGCGGGGTTCCTCCGCACCGACCGGACGAAGCTGAAGCAGAACCTCCTCAACCTTCTCGGCAACGCGAGCAAGTTCACCCGCGACGG
>JADGGZ010000157.1 GCA_019689675.1 Rhodospirillales bacterium
CGCCGGCGGCGGGGCGCCCTCCTCTCGCAGATCCCGAGCTTCCTCCACTTAGTGCCAGGCGACGTCGACGCCGAGCTTCAGAGCGGAGGGGAGCACATGCTCGATGGTGACGAGCTTGTGCGCCGCGGCGCCGCCCTCGCCGTCGGGGTCGAACATGATCGCCGTTCCGTCCGCACCGGCCGCGACCAGCGCGAGGTACTGATCCGCGACGGGATCCGTCCCCTCGTAGCCTGCCGAGGCGAGCGCGCCCCTGACGTCGAGCATGTCGCTGCCGAGGGCGAAATCGCGGATCACGTTGTCATGGCCGGCCTTGTCCGCGAAGACGAACATGTCCGCGCCCGCCCCGCCGATCAGCTCGTTGGCCCCGGTTCCGACCTGGAGGACGTCGTTGCCGGCGCCCCCGTTCAGCCTGTCGTTGCCGTTGCTCCCGACGATCCAGTTGTGGCCGGCGTTCCCCGTGAGGTCGTGCGCGTAGCTGCCTTCCGCCCGGAGGTTGTCGACGCCGTCGGGGAGCTTGTACTTCGACGCCCAGGTCGAGACCTCGGTGACGCCGCCCGTCCCGGCGACGATCTTCGCATCGGTATGCGTGCCGATGTGGAAGACGTCGTTGCCGCCGTTCCCGTTGAGCGTCTGCCCGGCGCGGGACGCGAAGATGTCGTTCGCACCGGCCGTCCCGCTGAGGGGCGAGCCGCTGCCGCCGACGTAGCTCCGGGCGACTTCCGGGGTCGCCTTCGCGTCGAGCGTCGCGATGACGGGCTGCTCGGGCGTCGGATCCGCCTCCGGATCGTTCGCCTCCGGATCGGGTGCCGGCGTCGGATCCGGCGTCGGGTTCGGCTCCGGATCGGGCGTCGGATCCGGCTCGGCTTCGCCCGGTGCGGCGCCGTGCGTGTCGAACACGAGCGAGCCGTTCTCCTCCATGATCGCCTCGCTCGCGCGGACTTCGCTGGAAGCGCTGTTCGACAGCGCCTGCTCGCCCTCGAAGCGGTGCCCGTTCACCTCGATCCAGTCGACGTAGAGGTTGCGGTCCGTCGTCGGGGTCCCGCCCCACGCGTCGTTGACGAACTTCACCTCGACCTTCTGCGGCCCGGCGCTGCCGAAGTCGCCCTCGACGACGATCTCCTGCCAGGCGCCGGCGCCGTGCTTGGCGGTGACCGTGTGGTCGCCGCCCACCTGCTTGCCGTCGACGACGAGCCGGAACTGCGCGTCGCCCTGCCAGGCGTCCTCCGAGACGCGGAGCTTGATCGTGCTATTGCCCGACGGGCTCGGCTCCGGATTGGGCTCCGGCTCGGGCGTCGGCGTCGGATCCGGATCGGGATCCGGCGCGGGCGCGGCGCCGCCGAGGCCGGCGAAGCTGGCCGCGGTGAAGTCCGCGATGACGCGGTTGAGGAAGGTCAGCTGCTCGCCGTCGCCGAGCGCGAGGACGACGTTGCTGCCGCTCTGCGTCATCGCCGCCTTGACCGCGTTGAAATCGGCGAAGCCGTAGCCCTCGAGCCGCACCTGATCGTCGGCCGGCGAGAAGTCGGTGATGACGTCCTGCCCGCCGCCCTTCGCCATGACGAAGAGGTCCTTCCCCGCGCCGCCCGTGAGCGTGTCGCTCCCGGTGTTGCCGGCGAGGATGTTGGCGCCGGCGTTGCCGGTGATCTTCACGCCGTAGGGCGAGCCGACGACGATGTTCTCGACGTTGCCGGGCAGCGTGTAGTCGACCCAGGCGGAGACGGTGTCGACCCCTTCACCTGCCTTCTCGACGATCTTCATGCCCGGATCGCCGACGCCGTAGGTGTCGTCGCCCTTGCCGCCCTGGAAGGTCTGGGTGTTGCCCCAGTTGCCGTTGAGGTGATCGTTGGCGCTGGTGCCCGTCGGGGAATTGTTCGCGACCGTGTTCGTCGGCGCCTGCGACGGCGTCGGCGTCTCCACGTCGCTGCCGGCCGTCGGAGGCGGAGCCGGGATCGGGGACGATCCGCCGCCGCCGTTACCCCCACCGTAGGAAGGCGCGTTCGGGTCCTTCGAGTAGGCGCGGATGTAGTCGATCTGGAGCTCGGCCGGGAACTTCGTCGCGGAGGTGGGCAATTCGACCCAGCTGCCGCCGACCGCGAGGTTCGCCAGCATGTACATCGGCTTGTTCGCACTCGACGGCGTCGGCGCCCGCGCGATCTCCTTGCCGTCGAAGTAGTAGATCAGCTCGCTCTGGGTCCATTCCACGCCGTAATTGTGGAAGTCCTTCGTCAGGTCGACGCCGACATCGACCCAGCCGCCTTGGCCGCCGATCGCGCCCCAGTGGTACTTGGTGACGCCGCCCTCGCCGCGGCTGTTCGCGCCGCCGAAGAATTCGAGCGCGTCGATCTCGGGCGGCCACGACTTGTCGGTCGGAAGCAGCCAGAAGGCCGGCCACAGGCCCTTCCCTTCGGGCAGTTTCGCGCGCATTTCGAAATAGCCGTACTTCTGCGAGAAGGTCGGCTCGGTCGTGATGAGCCCGGACGTGTAGTCGTAGCCCCAGATGTGCGGCTTGACCGAAGGATCGGTCGGCTTGGCCTCGATGACGAGGACGCCGTCGCCGGCCTCCTTCGGGTCGGGCCGGATCGAGAAGGGATCGACCCCGAGGGGCTTGCTGGACGAGCCCTTGTAGTCGGCGTCCATGTAATACTGCCGCTCGCCGTTTCCGTTGAGCGTGCGATCGCCGAAATAGAACCATGTTTTCCAGGTGCCGCTGTCGGCGGCACCGGTATATCGGCTGAACGAGTCGAACTCGTCCTCGAATGTGAGCTTGTAGCCCGCGAGGTCCAAAGCCACTGGTAAAAACCTCCTTGCCAATCCTGGCGCACCGGGCCCAGTGGGCAGGCGGCAGAGCCGCCGTCCCGCTCGGGGCGCCTCGGTCGCGGATTTCGAAGGGGCTTGGTTAGTGAAACGTAAACGTCCAGAAATGGAGAAGTAATATTGATTTATATGTTATTAAGTAATTCCGATTCGACGCAGTACGCCGGATTGTAATGCGCGTCTTCCGCAAGATTTCAGGCCTCGTAGTTTAACAGCGAGGCCGCGTTTTCGATTTCCGCGTTTGCGCGGAGAGGCCTTTTTGCGGCCAAATTTTTTTCGTTAACCCGCCACGACAGCAGCGCGTCGTCGCCGAAGTCGGCCGCGCGCGAGGCGCGAAAGCGCCCTGTGATGCCGCTCGAAGAGCCACCAGAAGGCGATGGCGGCGAGATTGCAGACGAGGATCATCGCCCAGAAGGCGAGCGGATCGCCAACGAAGTCCGGCCGCTCGACCCAGACGACATCGAGCAGCGAATGATGGATGAGATAGAGGGAGTAGCTGTAGGCCGCCAGAAAGCCGACCGCCGCGGCTCCGCCGCCGCCGATCCGCACCCCGGAGAGCGAGAAGAGCACCCCGAAGACGAACAGCGCGAGAAATAGCCCGAACTGGAGCTCGTACACCTCGCCGCGCGTCGCGAAGAAGCGGCCGGCCATGAACACGATCGCGGCGCCCGCGAGAGCCGCCGAGACGCGCCGCAGGCGCGCGTCGGCAAGGCGCGGCCAGCGCGCCCGCAGCTTCGGGAAGCGATGGAAGAGGAGCGCGGCCCCGGAGCCGACGATCCACAGCATCGTGAGGCACTGCCCGAAGCCGCCGACGAAGTGATAGAGCGGCTCGATCGCGACGACCGCGAGGGCGATGAGGCCGAGCGCGCCGATCTCGCCGCCGCGGCGGACGATAAAGAACATGACCCCGCCGAAGGTCATGTAGATCCACCACTCGATCGAGATGGTCCAGAACGGCCGCGCCGAGCCGAAGGGCGCCACCATCCATGCCTGGTCCGGAACGCCGAGGCGGCGCAGCACCTGGAACACCGGATAATCCTGCAGCATCACGAGATTGCCGAGCCAGGTCTGCAGGTTGTAGTCGCGCCGCCACTGGTAGGCGGGCTCCGCGACGGTGATCCAGTCGAGCGCGCCGACGAGGATCAGCGCCGGCACGAAGGCGGCATAGATGCGGAAGAAGCGGTCGCAGAAATAATCGCCGAAGCCGTAGCTCGGGCTGTCGAGCTTCTGCAGCACCGAGAGCGTGATGAGGAAGCCCGAGATGAGGAAGAAGATGTAGACGCCGACGCCCTGGGCGATGCCGTTCGCGAGCCAGCTCTGCGGCAGGAAGTAGTGCGCCGCATGGCCGAAGAGGACGAGGAGCGCGCCGCCGGCGCGCAGAAGATCGAGATAGACGGTCTGGGCAGGCGAAAGTTCGGAACGCTGCATCCGGGGCTCCGCTCGTGGCGTGCCTTCCGAACGCGACGCTTTCGGTTGAGTTCCAGTCTTCCCCGGCTCGCCTCAGGCGTTTTAGCGCTGGAGGCGCCGGATCGCGTTCTCGAGCCCCTCGAGCGTCAGCGGGAACATGCGGCCCTCCATCAGCTCGCGCACCATGCGGATGGAGCCGGTCCCGTTCCAGTACCGCTCCGGTACCGGGTTGAGCCACACCGCCTTCGGATAGACGGCGAGAATGCGCGAGAGCCAGACGTGCCCCGGCTCCTCGTTCCAGTGCTCGACCGAACCGCCGGGCTGCATGAGCTCGTAGGGGCTCATCGAGGCGTCGCCGACGAAGATCGCCTTGTAGGAGGCATCGTAGGTGTGCAGCACCTGCATCGTCGGCGTCGAGTCGACGCGGCGGCGGCGCGCGTCCTTCCAGAGCGCCTCGTAGGGGCAGTTGTGGAAGTAGTAGTGCTCGAGGTGCTTGAACTCGGCGCGGGCGGCCGAGAAGAGCTCCTCGCAGAGCCGGATATGCCCGTCCATCGAGCCGCCGATGTCGAGGAAGAGCAGCACCTTCACCGCGTTGTGCTTCTCCGGGACGAGCTTCAGGTCGAGCCAGCCGGCGTTCCTGGCCGTCGAGCGCACCGTGTCGTCGAGGTCCAGCTCTTCGGCCGCGCCCTCGCGCGCGAAGCGCCGTAGGCGGCGGAGCGCCACTCTGAAATTGCGGGTCCCGAGCTCGACGCCGTCGTCGAGGTTCCGGAACTCGCGCTGGTCCCAGACCTTGACCGCGCGAAAGTTGCGGTTCCTGTCCTGGCCGATGCGCACGCCTTCTGGATTGTAGCCCCACGCGCCGAAGGGCGAGGTGCCGGCGGTGCCGATCCATTTGGAGCCGCCCTGGTGGCGCTCCTTCTGCTCGGCGAGGCGCTGGCGCAGCGTCTCCATGAGCTTCTCCCAGCCGCCGAGCGCCTCGATCTGCGCCTTCTCTTCCTCGGTGAGGTGCTTCTCGGCGAGCTTCCTCAGCCATTCCTCGGGAATTGCGGCGGCCTCGCCCGGCGGCGTCTCGAGCCCCTTGAAGACGTGGCCGAAGACGCGGTCGAACTTGTCGAGGTGGCGCTCGTCCTTCACCAGCGTCGTGCGGGCGAGATAGTAGAAGTCCTCGACGCTGTAGCGCGCGAGCCCCTCTTTCATCGCCTCCATCAGCGTCAGGTACTCGCGCAAGGAGACCGGCACCTTGGCCTCGCGCAGCTCGAGGAAGAAGCTCGTGAACATGGCGGCGAGATTAGCGCTTCGAGATCGAACCCTCACCCGTCATTTCTCGGGTCGTGCCGTCCTCGGGGCGCCTCCTCTCTCCTCGCTGCGGCCGATGCTGATCCCCATTTGAAGCGCCATGCCTGAGCGCGTCTGCGGCGAGTGCACGCTCTGCTGCCGCTTCTACGCCGTTCCCGAGATCGCCAAGCCCGAAGGCGCGTGGTGCCCTCACTGCACCGCCGCCGGGTGCTCCGTCCATGCGAGCCGGCCGCAGTCCTGCCGCAACTTCGACTGCTTCTGGCTCATGGACGAGGGCTTTCCCGAGGAGCTCCGCCCGGACCGGTGCGGCGTCGTCGCCTATTGGAACGGAGCCGAGCACGAGAGCGTCGTCCTCCATGTCGATCCCGACCGCCCCGACGCGCTCGCCAAGCCCCCGGGTTCGGACCTCCTCCGTGCGCTCCTCGGCCACTACGACCGGGTCTATGTCGTCTGCGGCGAGACGCGCGTGATGCTGCGCCGGGGCGGGTAGCAACGCCCCGATTTCGCCGTCGCGCGGGGGGCATTCGGTCGCAGAGACGCGGCGTTGCCGACCCTCCGCCATGGCGAATAGGCTTCCCGCCGACAGAAGGAGGAACGCCGATGTCCGTTTTCACCGCCGCGGTCGTGCAGGCTGCGCCCGTCGCCTTCGACACCGCGCGCACGCTCGAGAAGCTGCGCGCCCTCGCGGCCGACGCGGCAAGGCGCGGCGCCAAGCTCGCGGTCTTCCCCGAAGCCTTCGTCCCGGCCTATCCGAAGGGGCTCGACTTCGGCGCCCGCGTCGGCATGCGCTCGGCAAAGGGCCGCGACGACTTCCGCCGTTATTTCGACGCCGCGATCGACGTCCCCGGCCCCGCGACCGAGGCGATCGGCAAGGCGGCCGCGGAGAACCGGCTCCATCTCGTGGTCGGCGTCATCGAGCGCGGCGGCGGCACGCTCTACTGCACGGTCCTCTTCTTCGCCCCCGACGGGCGCCTCCTCGGCAAGCACAGGAAGCTGATGCCGACCGCCATGGAGCGCCTCGTCTGGGGTTTCGGCGACGGCTCCACCCTGCCGGTCTTCGACACGCCGCTCGGCAAGCTCGGCGCGGTGATCTGCTGGGAGAACTACATGCCGCTCCTGCGCACCGCGATGTACGCCAAGGGCATCGAGATCTGGTGCGCGCCCACCGCCGACGGCCGCAAGACCTGGCTTCCGAGCATGCAGATGGTGGCGCTCGAAGGGCGCTGCTTCGTGCTCTCCTGCAACCAGTTCACGCGCCGGCGCGACTTCCCGGCGGACTACGACGCGATCCAGGGCAACGACCCCGATACGGTGATCTCCGAGGGCGGCAGCTGCATCGTCGACCCGCTCGGCGAGGTGCTGGCCGGCCCCGCCTGGGACGGCGAAACGATCCTCACCGCCGAGATCGACCGCGCGCAGATCGCGCGCGGCAAGTACGATTTCGACGTCACCGGCCATTACGCGCGGCCCGACGTCTTCCGTCTCTACGTCAACGAGCGGCCGCTGCCGCCCGTGGTCTCCAACTCCGGCGTGCCGGGCGACCCCTTCGCTGAGGGGTGACGCGAGAACAGTCCGGCGCGCCCGGAACGCTCCCTAGTTCCGCCTGGAGAGGAGGCCCCGGGCGATCACCTGCGCCTGAATCTCGGCCGCGCCCTCGAAGATGTTGAGGATGCGCGCGTCGCAGAGGACGCGGCTGATCGGGTATTCGAGCGCGTAGCCGTTGCCGCCGTGGATCTGGAGGGCGCCGTCGGCATTGGCCCAAGCGACGCGCGCGGCGAGGAGCTTCGCCATCCCGGCCTCGATGTCGCAGCGGCGGTCGCTGTCCTTCTCGCGCGCGGCGAACCAGGTGAGCTGGCGCGCGAGCATCGTCTCGACCGCCATCCAGGCCAGCTTCCCGGCGACGCGCGGGAACTCGAAGATCGGCCTGCCGAACTGCACGCGCTCGAGCGCGTAGCGCCAGCCGAGCTCCATCGCGTTCTGCGCGACGCCCACGGCGCGCGCCGCGGTCTGCACGCGCGCGCTCTCGAACGTCGCCATCAGCTGCTTGAAGCCCTGGCCCTCGACGCCGCCGAGAAGGTTTCCCGCTGGCACCACGAAGCCGTCGAAGCCGAGCTCGTACTCCTTCATGCCGCGATAGCCGAGAACGCGGATCTCGCTCCCCGTCATGCCGGGCGCGGGAAAGGAATTGTCTTCCGTTCCGCGCGGCTTCTCGGCGAGGAACATCGAGAGCCCACGATAGCCCGTCTCGTCCGGGTCGGTGCGGGCGAGAAGCGTCATGACGTCGGTGCGCGCCGCATGCGTGATCCAGGTCTTGGACCCGGTGATGCGGTAGACGTCGCCGTCGCGTACCGCACGCGTGCGCAAAGAGCCGAGGTCGGAGCCGGTGTTGGGTTCGGTGAAGACCGCCGTCGGCAGAATCTCGCCCGAGGCGATCTTCGGCAGCCACTTCCGCTTCTGCGCCTCGGTACCGCCGAGCCGGATGAGCTCGGCCGCGATCTCCGAGCGCGTGCCGAGGGAGCCGACGCCGATATAAGCGCGCGAGAGCTCCTCCGAGACGAGGCACATTGCGAGCTTGCCGAGGCCGAGCCCGCCGAACTCCTCCGGCACGGTGAGCCCGAAGACGCCCATCTCGCCCATCTTCTCGATGACGGGCAGCGGAATGAGCTCGTCCTTCAAATGCCATTCGTGCGCGTAGGGCGTCACCTCCTCCGCGCCGAAGCGGCGGAACTGCTCGCGCATCATCTCGAATTCGTGGTCGAGCCCGAGCCGGCCGAAATCGCCCGTGTCGAGGCTGTCGTGAAGGAGCCGCGCGAGCCGCATTCTCACCGCATCGGTATTCCCGGCGGCGATGAGCCGCTCGGCGGCGGAGCCGAGCCGCGCGTCCTCGAGGCCGAGATCGCCCGGCCGGACGATCTCGGTCTGCGACATGGCGATGCCGCCCTTGAGCTGCGCCAGATATTCGCCGAACGCCGCCTGCAGGATCAGCGCCTCGGCCTCGCGCAGCTCGCCGAGCCGGTCCGCCCAGCGCCGGAGCTGGCGCAGCGCCTCGACATAGGTCGCCATCCACGCGAAGCCGTGCGCGGCGTGCTGATGCCGGTCGATGCCGCCCGCTTCGATGAGCCGCGCGACCTTGCCCTTGGCGCGAGCGAGCAGGCCCTCGGCCTCGCCGAGCGCCTTGTCGGCGAGCGGCAGGAGATCGGGGATGAGAAGGTTCTCGTCGTTCATCGCAAGTCTTCCCCCTCCCCCGCATCAGGGGAGGGTCGGGGTGGAACAGTCGGGAG